>JAJDHY010000030.1 GCA_030266385.1 Desulfovibrio sp. OttesenSCG-928-I05 | reverse complement strand
GCGCTCCACCCGCTATCCCGCTACGCAGGCACAGACGGAATCGCGCTTCGTCGGTAAGCGCCAGAGAGCGCCCTGAGGGGAATGCTCTGGATTGAAAGGGGCGCATCAGGCGCGCACGATCCGCTTTGCCGCCTCCCAGCCGATAAGGGCACTTTTTCTGCTCTCCCCCCAATGATACTGCCCCAACGCGCCGGAGGATTGTATTACCCGGTGGCACGGAATCAGGAAGGCGACGGGATTTTTACCGACAGCCGTGCCTACCGCCCGGTAGGCACGGCTGTGGCCGGATTGTTCAGCAAGACCGGAATAGGTCGTCAACCCGCCGGAGGGAACGTTCAGCAACGTTTGCCATACTTTCAGCTGAAAGCCCGTGCCGCGTACATGCAGGTTGATTTTCTCCGGTCTGCTCCAATCCTGGCTGAAAACAGAGAGCGCTGCCCGCTGTCTCTCGTCGAAGCGCTCTGTATACGCCGCGTTGGGAAAAAGGCCGCGCAGAGCGTCCAGTGCCACAGTCTGCCCTTCATCCACAAACGCCATATGGCACAAGCCTTTGTGCGTCGAGGCGGCAAGAAGCTCCCCAAACGGGGTGTGGGCGAAAAAGTAGTTGATACAGAGCCCCGCGCCGCCATGTTTGAATTCGCCCGGCGTCATCCCCTCTATGGTGATGAAGAGATCGTGCAAACGGCTTGTCCCGGATAAACCCACCGCGCACGAGGCGTCAATGAGCGAGGCCTGCGTTTCCTTCAAAACGTTCTTGGCATGTTCGATGCTGAGAAATTGCAGGAACTGCTTCGGCGTAACCCCGGCCCATTCCTGAAACATCCGCTGAAAGTGAAACGGACTCAGGTGCACATGCGCGGCCACCGCGTCCAGTTTCGGCTGTTCCCGGTAGTGTTCTCTGATAAAATCAATCGCTGACGCTATGCGCTGGTAATTCACTGCGTGTTGCGTGTTCATGGCATGCTTCCCCTTCGGCCTGTTCCGGCTCTTCCGGCATATCGCACGGCTGAAAACTGCCGCCGGTACGACCAGAGAGTGCGCCATGAACGGCACGATAACAACCCGATATTTGCGGAATCCGCGCAGATCTGAAAAGCGTTTGGCGCGGCGGGTAAAGGAGTGCGGTCTCAGCCGCCCCTGCGGGAGAGGGCTTCGTAGGCAAAGCCGATAACGACTTGTTGCAGACCGGCATTGGGCGGGGCTTCAAAACGGGCGATATCGCTGACAGCCTTCACCACGGAGCCGTCAAAGGCGGGGCTGCCCGAGCTTTCGATAACCTGCACGCCCGTGACCCTGCCGTCCGAAGCAATGGAAATACGCACCCTGGCCAGATAGTTGCGTCTGTCGGCCCGGGGAGGGGCTTCCCATACCCGCTGCACAAGAGAAACAATGTGCTGCTCGTACGCGCCGCGAATGCCTATGCCCGTTCCGCCGGAACCGCCGGGGCCGTCCCCGTCGTCATCTTCGCCGCCAAGCCCGGCCAGAGCGTCGGCAATGGCGTTGGGGTTGGGGCGTCTGTTGCCGCCCGCTCCGGAAGTCCCACCCTGGGGCTGGCGGGGCGGCGTGGGCTGCGGCGGGCGCGGCTGGGTTGGCGTTGCCGGAGGCGCCGGAACTGCCGGCGTCTGGGGAGGCGGCGTCACCGGCGCGGGAGGTGTCGGGGTCGCGGTTTCCGTCGGCGCAATGGGAGCCGTCGGCGCGTCGGGAGCAGAAACCGGGGCCGGATCCTGCGGGATAGCCGGAGCCTGAGGCGACTGGGGCGTATTCTGCGGGGGCGCGGGCGTTACCGGCGGGGACGTCGGCTGTTCCGGCGCGGGCGGGGCCGGTTGTTCCGGTACGGCGGGCGTTTCCGGGGCGGACGGGACAGCCGGGGCGGCGGGCACGTCAGGCGTGCGCGGCGCGGTCGGGGCTTTGGGAGCGCCTGCGGCCTGTGGCCGTCCCAGCGTATACAGGGCAACATCGATGACCGGGGCCTCAAGATCCACCATGCGCTGCTGATCAATCGGCCAGTACAGGGCGAGGACAACCACGCCCAGATGCAGGCAGAGCGATACCAGCGTGCTGACGGTCCTGAAATACACGGATCTACCTGTTCCCTGCGGCTCTGGCGGGTGCTTGCGCCGTATCCGGCGTTTCCCCGGATGCAGGGGATGCGGGAGCCGGGAGCGTATTCCCCGTGTTTTCCGCCACAATGCCGATCTTGTAGATGCCGGACGCCTGAATACGGCCCAGCACATCCACCACGATGCCGTAAGGCACTTCCTTGTCGGCCTGGATGAAAACCTGACGCTTCTGCTCTCCGGCCACGACGGCGAGCTGGCGCTCAAGAGACGCCAGATCGGTGACCGGGTAGGTATCCACATACACCGTGCCGTCCCGCTGGATGGAGAGCACGATGTGATCCTTGTCCGTGGGCAGCACCTGGGCGGAAGACGTCTTGGGCAGGTCCACATCCAGCCCTTCGGTCATGAGCGGGGCCGTAACCATAAAAATGATGAGCAGAACCAGCATCACGTCCACAAAGGGCGTGACGTTGATTTCCGAGACAAAACCTTTTCTGCCGTTTGATGCGCCCATGCCGGCTCCTTACGCCTCAAGCGCGTTCACGGGGTTCGTCTTGCCCCCGGCCTGTTTCACCCCGTTGATTTCCCGTTGCACGCGGTTCAGGAAGACCCCGGCGAAGTTCACCAGTTCCCCTTCAATGCGCGCCGTCATGTTCAGGAAGGTGTTGTAGCCGACCGTGGCGGGAATGGCCACGAAAAGGCCCACAGCCGTTGCGACCAGCGCTTCGGATATGCCGGGCGCGACCGTGGCGATGGAAGCCGTCTGCATCTGGCTGATACGGTGGAAGGAGAACATGATGCCCCAGACCGTGCCGAAGAGACCGATAAACGGCGCCGTGTTGGCGGTGGTGGCCAGAAAGGCAAGGGACGAACCCAGCGGGGTCATGGCTTCGGAAACGCCCTGACGCAACGCCCGGCGCACGTTATCCACCACCACGTCGGGGGAATTGCCGCTTTCTTTCAGCCGGTTGTATTCCGCAACGCCCTGTTGCGCCACATGGAAAAGAGGCGAGGATGCATCCGCGCTGAGCAGTTGCACCGCCTCGCGCAGATCCCGGGCGACAGTGAAGCGGCGAATCCCTTCCACCGCTTTTTTCCCGGCGCTGCGCAGAGAAAAAAACTTGTAGAACATGATGCTCCAGCTGATGACGCTCAGAATCACCAGCAGAAGAAGTACGAGTTGCGCCACCAGCGTGGCGTCTTTCAGCATGTCGATAAGATTGAAATTCTCCATAAAACAATAACTCCGTCCGGGGCAGAACGCCCGGTTTCCGGTGTACGACGCTGTTTTCCGCCCCGCTACACGCACGCCTTCAACCAGGTGGACGTACGACGTTTTTTCCAAAACGCGCGTGGGCAGGATTCCGGCCATTTGCCGGGTGGGCCGCAAGAGCACGGCCCGCTTTAGCGGATAGCGCGAAAACGGGGGTTTTTCCAGTAAAAAGTATCCGGGAAACGCCCATTTTCCGGGCATTTTCAGCCTTTATCTTGCGAAAGCGTATCTTTTTCCGTACAGTCCTGCCGGGATTGCCCGAGAAAGAAAATCATCGCACCGGACAGGTCCCCTGTTCCGTGTGCGCTTCACTCGTTACGGCAGCCCAATTCATCTCTGGAGACAGTATGCCGGAAGCACTTTCCAAGCTGACCCTGCGGGCGCTTGTAGAAAACAGTATGGCCCGGTTCGGGGACAGGCCCGCCCTTTCGTGGGTGGATGGGGAACCCTTGACGTTCCGCGACCTTTATGAGTCGTCCAAAACCCTTTCCCTCTGGCTTTCCGAACAAGGCGTAGGCTTTGGCGATTCCGTCGCCATTCTCGCGGAAAACGGACCGCACTGGGGCGTGGCGTACTTTGCCGTGACCAGCATGGGCGCGGTGGTGGTTCCCATCCTCACGGAATTTCACCCCGAAGCCGTCCAGTACATCATCCGCCATTCCGAAGCCAAGGTCGTGTTCGTTTCCGAAAAGCTCTACCCCAAGGTTGAAGACGCGGCGTTTGATCCCATGCCGCTGTTCGTGAACCTTGAGACCTTCCAGCCCATGGAACAGGGCATTACCCGCGACAGGATGCGGGAAATGAAGGAAGCCGGGCTTACATCCTTCCGCAAGCTGCGCGAAAGTTTCCTGCGCATGACCAACGCCATTCCGGACGAGCCGGGCGAAGACGACGTCGCGGCCATCATTTATACCTCCGGCACCACGGGCCATTCGAAAGGCGTGGTGCTCACGCACAAGAACATCGTATCCAACGCGGCGGGCATCAAACATTATTTTGAACTGGCCCCGGACGACAGGCTGCTTTCCGTGCTCCCGCTGCCCCACACCTACGAATGTACCGTGGGGCTCATACTCCCCATGCTGCGCGGATCCAGCATCTACTATCTGGATAAGCCGCCCACGGGACGCGTGCTTGTGCCCGCCATGAAAAAAATACAGCCCACAGGCATGCTTGTGGTGCCGCTCATCATTGAAAAGATGTTCCGGGGTACCGTTCTGCCCCGTCTGACCCGCTCGGGCCTGCTCCGTTTCCTGTACAAGTACAGGCCCATACGCCGTTTTCTACATAAAATGGCGGGCAAGAAAGTGCTGGAAACCTTTGGCGGGCAACTGCGGGTCATGGCCATTGGCGGCGCAGGCATCGCGCCCGACGTGGAAATGTTCCTGCGGGATGCGGAATTTCCCTATGTAATCGGGTACGGGCTGACCGAAGCCGCGCCCCTTCTGGCCGCGTCCAGCATCGAAAAAACCCGTTACCTTTCCACCGGATACGCCATGCCCGGCGTTTCCCTGCGCATTGATAACCCCGACGAAAACGGCGAAGGCGAATTGCTGGGCATCGGCCCCAACATCATGCGCGAGTATCTCAAGTCCCCCATGGGCACAGCCGAGGCCATTACCGAAGACGGCTGGCTGCGTACCGGCGACCTCGCCAAGATCGACAAGGACGGCTACGTCTATATCAAAGGCCGGTCCAAGAACCTTATTCTCGGCCCCAGCGGGGAAAACATATACCCCGAAGAAGTCGAGGCCATCATCTGCCAATCCCCCTACGTGCTTGAAGCGCTCGTTTTCCAGCACGAAGGACGGCTCTATGCCAGGGTGCATCTGGATCAGGCCCGCCTGGATGAAGAGTTCGCCGCCCTGTCCGTGGAAGATCTGGAAACAAAAACTGTCGAGCTGATGGAAGCCTTGCGGCAGACCGTGAATTCCAAGGTTTCCTCGTTCATCCGCATCCAGAACATGATCCGCCAACCCGAACCGTTCGAAAAAACGCCGACGCAGAAAATCAAGCGCTACCTGTACACGGGAATGTAAGCTGTCAGGCGGCATGCCGCCGGGCTGATCTGTATATTACGCCCCCTGCCGGACTTTTCCGGCAGGGGGCGTTTTACTGTCGGCCAATCTACAGCCCCCAGCAGCCTGCCGCCGTGGCATTCCTCCCTCCTCCCGCCTCCTCCCGCCGGGCCGCGCATACGGGTTGAAAGTTATGGCTGAATGGGTCACAACGGCGTAGCGGCATGCGCCGGAGGCACCCATATTTATGATAGACTATGCAAAAGAACTGAACCCTGCCCAGCTTGAGGCGGCCACCACGCTGGATGGCCCGGTACTGGTCATTGCGGGCGCAGGCAGCGGCAAGACCCGCACCATTGTGTTCCGTCTGGCGAATCTGGTGGAAAGCGGGGTTCCTGCCTCGTCCATTCTGCTTTTGACCTTCACCCGCAAGGCATCGCGCGAAATGGTCGAGCGGGCCGTGTTCCTGCTGGGGCAAAGCGGTATGGGCGATATAGCCCAGGGGCCGGGGCTGGCGGCGGTGCAGGGCGGGACCTTCCACGCCTATGCGTATTCCGTGCTGCGGCTGTTCCGGCCGGAAGGATTTTCTCGCGATGCCTCCATCATGGATTCCGCCGACACCATCGCAGCGCTCCAGCACTGCAAGGAAAACCTGAAACTGGGCAAGGGTGATAGCTCCTTCCCCAAGCTCCAGACCGTGCAGTCATACATCAGCAAAAGCCGCAACCGGGAACAGGATCTTGATCTTATCCTGCAACGCGAAGCCCAGCATCTGCTGCCTCATGCCGGGGATATGCTGCTTTTGGCGGATGCGTATGCGGCCTTCAAAAAAGAACAGGGCGTGCTGGATTACGACGACCTGCTCTTCACGCTGGAAGACACGCTCCGCTCGCGGCCGGAAGCCCTTGCCTGGTGCCGGGGGCGGCACAGTCACATCATGGTGGATGAATATCAGGATACCAACCTTGTTCAGGCGCGCCTCGCCGCCCTGCTCGCTGGCGTGGACAAGGACGTGACGGGCGGTCACGATAGAAGCGCCGTGGGCAACATCATGGCGGTGGGCGACGACGCCCAGTCCATTTATGCCTTTCGCGGAGCCACGGTACGCAATATTCTGCGCTTTCCGGAAATTTTTCCGGGCACGAAGATCATCCGGCTGGAAGAAAACTACCGTTCCACCCAGCCCGTGCTGGATCTGACGAACGCGATCCTTGAAAACGCGCCGGAAGGTTACGCAAAGCACCTTTTCACGCGCAAGGAAGGCGGGGAAAAACCCCGCGTCATCCGGCCCGTTTCCGACCTCAGTCAGGCGAACATCGTGGCCGGGCGCATCGTGGAACTTTTGCAGGATTATCCGCCCCATGAAATCGCCGTGCTGTTCCGGGCGGGATTTCAATCCTACCATCTGGAAGTGCAGCTGAACAAACTCGGCATCCGCTTCCGGAAATACGGCGGCATCCGCTATAGCGAAGCGGCGCACGTGAAAGACCTCATGTCCTACCTGCGCCTGATGCTGAACCCGCTGGATTTCACCGCGTTCCAGCGCATCGCGCTGCTGTCGCGGGGCGTCGGCCCGAAAACCGTCCTGAAGCTCTATCAGGCCGTGCAGACCGGCGATAGCAAGGCGCTGGACAAAGCCCGCGCCAAATACCCTTCGCTGGCCGAAGATCTGGCTTTTCTCGATTATCTGCGCGGGCACGAATTCAGCCCGTCCATGGCTTTTTCGGAAACCCTGCGCCACTACACGCCCCGGCTAGAGGAACAGTTCCCGGATGATTACCCCCGCCGCCTGCAAGGTCTGGAACAGCTGGGGCAGGTTGCCGCCATGTATTCGGATATGGATCTTTTCGTGACGGACCTTTCTCTGGAAGACCCGCTGGGGAACGACGAAGAACGCGACACCGTGGTGCTTTCCACCATCCATTCCGCCAAGGGGCTTGAATGGAAAGCCGTTATCGTCCTTGATCTGGTGGAAGACCGTTTCCCTTCCCGGCACGCCATGGTGCGGCCCGACGATTTCGAGGAAGAACGCCGCCTCATGTACGTCGCCTGCACCCGGGCCGGGGAAAGTCTGGATCTGTCCGCGCCCGCCACGCTCTACGACCGGAGCGCGGGCGGCACAACGCCCGCCACGCCCAGCCCCTTTATCCGCGAAATTGCCCCCGGCCTCTACGACGAATGGCAGGAAAGCTTTTCCGGCGGGCTGGTCCCGCGTAAACGCCCCGGCGATACCGTGCCGGGTGCGGCGTATTCGTCTCTGGGCATTCCGGCTGCGGCGGCAGCGCCCGTCCGCCCCGCCCCCCGGCGCATCCCCGGCGCGCCACGCGGCGCGGTGCAAGATGTTGACCCGGCCATCGGCTGGCAGCTGCCGCCCGATCCGGCAAGTACTCAGGCAATCCCCTCCAGTCAGCCCCCGGCAAAACTCGGCTATTGCAGCCACCGAATCTTCGGGCGCGGCAAAATCGTGCAGCACCTGCCCCCGGACAAGTATAAGGTGAACTTTCCCGGTATGGGCCTGAAAGTCATCATGGCCGCATACCTGACGATGGAAGACTAGGGGCGGGGAAACGCCCGGCGGCCCGAAACGCCGGTCGTGACCCGCCGTGATCAATCGCTGTCAGGAGCTTTCGTGAACACAGGAAATATTGCCTCAGAAGACGATCTGCTCGGTCTCATTGACCGCTATTTTCCACGGGAGCACCGGAATGTAGCGCTCGAGCGCGGGGATGACTGCGCCGAAATCCGCTGTCCCGAAACCATGGCTGTCAGCACGGACCTTTTTCTGGAAGACGCGCACTTCCGCCGCAGCTATTTCACGCCGGAAGAAATCGGCCACAAGGCGCTGGCCGTAAACCTGAGCGATCTCGCCGGAGCCGGAGCCGTTCCGCTGGGTTTTTCCGTCGGGCTGATCGCCCCCGCCCCCTTTTCCGCCGCCATGGCCGAAGGCGTTATCAAGGGCATGGCGAAACTGGCCGCCGCCCATGCTATCCCCCTGACCGGGGGCGATATCTCGCGGGGCGAAAAACTCGGGTTCTGCATCACCATCTGGGGCGGGCCAGCCACCCCGGAAGCGCCCTTTTTGCGACGGGGGTCAGTGAAGCCCGGCTACCGGATTTTCCTGCTCGGCGAACCGGGCCTTGCCCGCGCGGGGCTGATAATGCTGGAAAGTGAAGGAAGGGCGGCACTGCCCTACTACCCGGCCTGCTGTCAGGCTCATCTGCAACCGGATCCTCTGGTGACTGAAGGCCTTCTGCTGGCCAAAGCGACTGTTTCCGCCCCCGGCTGTCGCCTCATGGATATTTCCGACGGGCTTGCGCGGGATCTTCCCCGGCTGTTGGGCGACTTCGGCGCGGATATCACCCTTGAGGCGAATTCGCTGCACCACGAACTGCTGGCGTTTTTACGTGAACGCGGAGGCGCGGCGGCGGATGATCCAGCGGCCTTCGCCTTTATGGGCGGCGAAGAATACGGTCTGCTCGGCGCGTGCCCGGAAGAAGCGTTCCCGGCGCTGCGCGCGGCCTGTGACGGATCGCGGCGCCTGCTTGATCTGGGTGTCGTCCGCGAGACGCCGGGAATACGCCTGAACGGCCGGGATTTTTCGCTGTCCGGCTTTGACCATTTCGCGCCGTCAACCAACTGAATTCAGGAGAGTAACCATGGCCGCATCCCCCCTTTCCTGGCCGCAGGATATCCCCGCCGACGCGGCGGAAGCCATACGCGAAACATGCCGCGACGCCTGGAAACGCGAACTGCTTTCCGGTTTTAACGGCAACGTCAGCCTGCGCGTACATGACGGCAGCGTCATGCTCATCACCCGTTCCGGCGCGGCCAAAGGCTACCTCGCGGCGGGCGATCTCTGCCTCGTGCGCATCGCGGACGGCACGCTTCTGGCGGGCGGAAAGCCTTCCAGCGAAGGCGGCATGCATCTGGAAATATACCGCGAACAGCCTGAAGCGCGCGCCATAGTGCATACCCATCCCCCGCGCCTTCTGGCCCTTGGTGCGCTGCTGCCCGCAGGAAACGGCGCGGAAAGGCGGCTGGATCTTCCGGTGTACGAAGCCCAGACCCTACGCGAATCCCTGACCATTCTGCCGGATTATCTGCCGGGCACACAGGAACTCGCCCAGGCGGCGGGAATCGGAGCGCGCACCCATAAAGCCCTGTGGATGGAACGCCACGGGCTGGCCGTCTGGGCGGAGAACCTTACCGCCGCTCTGGCCCTCAGTGAAGAGCTTGAGCATCTCGCGGGCATCCAGCTGCACACCCTGCGCGGCGAGTCTGCCCGCTGCTGACGCGGCAGCCTCTTTTGCCAAAAGCAATAATCGCAGGTATACTGCGGACAGCATACGGACGTTCCGGGAGAAGCGGCAACGCCTTCCGGTCGCGCTCGTCCTGTTCACGGCGCGGCGCATGCTGACGGCAGGTATTTTTTCACATCTTCAATGATCGAAGGGGGGAGCGACGCATACCCGCAGAGTACGCGCCGCAAACAGACATGAGAATTAAAGATCTGAAAATAATACACACCCTGTTCATGCACAAAAACGTGACGAAAACAGCGAAGCTGCTCTACATATCCCAACCGGCCCTTACCGCGAAAATAAAATCCATCGAGGAAGAGCTCGGCGTTACCATCCTGATACGGAACAACAAAGGGATCGAGTTCACATCCATAGGAAAATACGTGGCGCAGCGTGCCGAAGGTATCCTGAATGAATACCTGTCATTCAAGGAAGAGCTGAAAACCATGATCAACGGCGGCTTCGGGACCCTCCGCATTGCCACGCCCTATATTTTCAGCAAGTATAAACTGCCGGAAATCATTTCGAAATTCCAGAAACTGCACCCCAACGTCAACTTTGATATCGCGGTGGTGCATAGCGGTGAAGTATCCCAGTATCTGCGGGAAAACTTTTTCCACTTCGGCTTTGTGCGGAACAACCATAGCGGCGGTTCCGAAGGCATGCTGCGCGTTGAATCCAGTGAAATTTCCGTGGTCTGCAAACATGCGTTCGCCATGGAAGACCTGCCGGACCTGAAACGGATCGACTACCAGACGGACAGCGCCTACAAAGTGTTTCTGAATGAATGGT
This sequence comes from Desulfovibrio sp. OttesenSCG-928-I05, assembly GCA_030266385.1. Lineage (GTDB taxonomy): Bacteria > Desulfobacterota > Desulfovibrionia > Desulfovibrionales > Desulfovibrionaceae > JAJDHY01. The sequence continues at coordinate 6,682 of JAJDHY010000030.1, read as the reverse complement.
GGGCTTCGCATTTTGACCGCCCGCCGACCATGGTCGCGACCGTCAGCGATCTTGAAACCTGCAAGGAAATGGTGTTCTCGGGAATCGGATACGCGTTCTTGCCCCGGCTGGTCATCCCGGATGACAGCGGGCTTCATGTGCAGCCGCTGCTTTCCGAAAAAGGAAAACCCGAACTCCGGCATACCTGGATGGTATACCAGCCGGATATTTTGCAGCGGCAACTACCTCAAATTTTTTATGAATTTGTAAGAAAAGAATACACGCACCACCACTCACGGCAACGCAAGGGCGCATAGCCCGCTTTGCCGCCGCTCTTCGGCCCTGCCCCGCGCCGCAGGCCATTTTTTTCTATTTTTTATAATACCCTGTAGTTCCTAGCTTTTATCCATTTTCCCGTTTCGGGAAGCTTTTCCCCGCCATAGATCTAACAGTCCGATTTTGTTCGATAAAACGAATGGCATCGCCTCCCGCGATAACCTGTGCCCTATGATCATCATAAGAAATAAGTATCATATTTTTTTTTCATTCTGGCTTAGGGCTATACCATGGTCCTGAACAAAGCCGGGAGAACCCACTATGAAAGTTGTATTTATTGGTTTCGGTGAAGCGGCGTTCAACATAGCCGCCGGTCTCAAATCTGAAGGGCTTGCCGACATGGGAGCCTTTGACATCAATGCGAACAACCCGAAATTCGCGACAGCGATCACAAGCCGCGCCGAAGAAACCGGCGTGACGTTGTTTGACGACGTCGCCACCGCATGCGCCGGGGCGGAATTCATCTTTTCCCTGACCAGCGCCACGGTCGCCGTCAGCGTGGCCGAAGGCATCTTCCCCCATCTGAAAGCCGGACAGGTCTATGTTGATATGAACTCCGCCGCCCCTACGGTGAAAGAGACCATCAACGCCCTTCCGCGTGAAAAGGGCGTCCTTTTCTGCGATGCGGGCGTCATGGGCACTGTGCCCGGCAACCGGCACACGGTTCCGATGTTCATCGCCGGGGAAGGCGCGGCCCGCTTCGCGGAAGAATTCCTGCCCTATGGCATGAAGCTCACCGCGCTCGATGCGCCCGCGGGCGGGGCTTCCGCCATCAAGATGCTCAAAAGCGTCGTCATGAAAGGCCTGCCCCAGCTGATGTTCGAATCCTTTGAAGGGGCGCACCGCTATGGCGTTCTGGATATTCTGGTCAAATCCCTGAGTAGTTCTCTGGAAGGCAAGAGCGTGGAAAAACTGGCCGATACCTTTATCGCCAGAACGCTGATCCACGCGGCCCGGCGCGCCGCAGAAATGCGCGATGTGCAAAGCACCCTCGACGCGCTGGATATGGATGCCTCCATGGTCAAGGCCACCATCAAAAAACTGGATGACATGGCGGAGCAGGACTGGAGCGAGCTTCTGGGAGAAGGCGGAAGCAGTCTCGGGTACAAGGAAGCCATTGCGAAATATGCCGCATTAAAAAAGTAGCTCCGGCTACAAGGAGAGAGTGTCATGGAAAAAACGCTGTACAATCCCCTGCCGGAACTCATCCCTGCCGACATTCTGAAACGCTTTGAAAAACTGAGCCCCGCGCAGCTCTGCGACGGCATGGAAAAGCTCGGCATTCCCCGTTCCGGCTGCATGGATGCGAGCCTGATGCCGATAGACCCCGATAAAATCATGCTCGGCACCGCCTGCACCGTGGATACCATGGAAGGCGACAACTTCCCCATTCACGTGGCTATCTACCAGGGCAAGCCCGGCTATGTGCTGGTCGTCGCGGGCAAAGGCTATCAGGATCGGGCCTACATGGGGGACCTCATGGCCGGAGCCGCCGCCGCCATCGGCCTGAACGGCATCGTGATCGACGGCTGCGTGCGGGATAAGCACGGTCTGCGCGATCTGTCGATTCCCGTATATTCCAAGGGTTTCATGCAACGCTCCCCTTCCAAGAAAGGCCCCGGCCGTATCAATACGGAAGTGGAGTGCGGCGGAGTGCTGGTGCGTCCGGGCGATCTGGTCATAGGCGACTATGACGGCGTAACCGTGGTGCCCCGCGATATGTTGGAAAAAGTCCTGCAGGCGGCGGAAGAAAAGGATGCTTACGAAGCAAAGCGCCGCGAAGCCATTGCGGACTATGAAGATTGCCGCCGGAACGGAAAGGCCCTTCCCAACCTCGCGCCCAAATGGGTCACGGAAATGCTGGAAAAGATTTAAGGCCGTGTGAAAGCAGCCTGCGCGAAAAATGCGCCGCCGCTTTCACATGCTTTAGTATCGCAAGAAACGGGGCATGCGCTCCATAAATATGCAAACGTTTACTTTGTACACATTTATGGAAGCAGCCCCGGCCGGATAAGACCCTCAGCAAAAAAAGCATGCCATTATGAACGTAACAACTCCCCTTTCGCAAGACGTCATCAACTCGCTGACGATTAACGATCAGATTCTGATCACGGGAAAAATATACACGGGCAGGGATGCGGCGCTTCCCAAGCTTATCGAACTGTACGAACAGGGCCGTCTGGCGGAAAACGGCATTTCCCTCACCGGGGGCGTCATTTTCCATACCGCTGTCAGCGATGCGGGCATCGGCCCCACATCAAGCAACAAGGTTGAAATTGAAGAATCTATCCCGCTGCTCTCACAGGCGGGCATCAAAATACATCTGGGCAAGGGCAAGCTTTCCGATGCCACGGTCGCGGCGCTGAAAGCGCACGGTTCCGTTTTTGCGGTAACGCCGCCCGCTTCCGCCTTGCTGACGGCGAAAATGACGCACAAACGGGTGGCGGCGTTTCCTGAAGAAGGAATAGAAGCCCTGTACGAACTGACGGTTGTTGATTTTCCCGCGATTATCGCCATTGCCCACGGCCGGTCCATTTTCGACAGGTAGGAGAAGCGAATGAGCAAGCTGCACTATGATACTGTCGTTGACCGTATAGCCGATACGCTGGTCACGGCGAGCACCACCTTTACACCGGACCAGATGCGGGCTTACGCGCACTGCAAGGCCAAGGAAACAAACCCCAATGCGGGCTGGGTGCTTGAAAAACTTATCGAAAACGCCGAAGAAGCCGAAAAGAACGCCCTTCCGCTCTGTGATGATACCGGCACGCCCCACGTGATTATCGAGCTGGGCAAGGACGCCACCCTGCCCGGAGATTTTCTTCCCGCCGTGGAAGCGGGTGTGGCCGAAGGGCTGCGCCGCCTTCCCGCCCGGGCCATGGGCGTGCTGGGCGATGACAAGGAACGGGTTTCCCAGAAAAAGGGCCTTTCCGACGATCCCGGCCATCTGGCCATGGCCCCCTTGCGCATCATCGCTATTCCCGGCAACGCCATCAGGGTGACGGTGCTCATGCTGGGCGGCGGGCCGGAACTGCGGGGCAAAACCCTTCGGGTATTCCACAAGCACAATTTTCAGGTCGTGCTGGATGAAATGGTGGCCTGGGCCAAAGAAGCGGTCGCCTTGCTGGGTTGTCAGCCCGCCATTCTGGCGTTCGGCGTGGGACGCAGCAACTTCGAAGCGTCGTCGCTGGCTCTGGAAGCCCTGAAAAACGCCGACTTTGACGTACAGACGGATGTGGAAAAAGAAATCACCGACCGGGTGAACGCGGAACATATAGGGGCGCTGGGGCTTGGCGGCGATACATCCGTTCTCGCCACCTTCGTCAAGATCGGCGCACAGCGCGCCAGCGGCTGGCGTGTGGTTTCTCTGCGCACGGAATGCTGCGTGGGACCGCGCCGGGCGACCTGTGAATTCTGATCCCGCTCTGAAAAAGGCCCGGTTTCCCGCCACTTTCCAGGGTGATCGGCAGTATACGCGCACACAGGCGCGGGTTGTTTCCCGCAGCCGTTGATACAACGTTTTTTGCACTGTCGTTTTTTGACTCCGGAGTATGCCATGGAACATATCCTGTCTGGTTTAGTCACCGTTTTCAGCCCCTTCGGCCTGCTGATGGTTACCATCGGTGTCGTGGTCGGTATGTTCGTGGGGGCCATGCCCGGATTGGGCCCCTCCATCGGCATTGCGCTGCTTATACCGTTCACCTACAGCATGGATCCCCAGTATGCCCTGCTGCTGCTGGTATCCCTGTACATGGCCGCTGAATACGGCGGTTCGATCAGCGCAATTCTGCTTTCAACGCCGGGCACGGCGGCCGCCGCCGCAACGGTGGTGGATGGCTACCCCATGAAAATGCAGGGCCGCTCGCAGGAAGCCCTTGGCGTTTCCCTTACGGCCTCGTCCTTTGGCGGCATGATCGGCGCCATTGCCCTGATCCTCTTTGCCCAGCCTCTGGCGCAGGCGGCGCTTTTGATCAGCCCGGCCGGGTATTTCGCCATCGGCCTTTTCGGGCTGACCACAGTGGCTTCCCTTTCCGGCGGGTCCATGCTCAAGGGCCTTCTGGGCGCGGGACTGGGCCTTGCCGTCGCCACGGCGGGCATTGACCCCATATCCGGCACCCCCCGCTTCACCTTCGGGTATTTTGAACTGTTTGAAGGCGTGCCGGTGCTCTCCGCCCTGATCGGTCTTTTCGCGCTGAGCGAAGCCTTTGTCATGACCGAACAACCCGGCGGTCTGGGGTCGGTCAAAACGAAATTCGGCGTGCTTTTCATCGGGTTCGCGCAAATCAAGCGTCTTTTCTCCACCATGGTCATGGGCTCTTTTGTCGGGACCGTTCTGGGCATACTGCCCGGAGTCGGCGGCAATATCGCCTGCTGGGTCGCCTATGCCAGAGCCAAAAAGCAGTCGGGGCATCCGGAAACCTTCGGCAAGGGTGAACCCAAGGGTGTGGCCGCGCCGGAAGCCGCCAACAACGCCACGGTCGGCGGGGCCATCATTCCCATGCTGTCCCTCGGCGTGCCCGGTTCCCCCACCACGGCGGTGCTCATGGGCGCTCTTGTCCTGCACGGTCTGCGGCCCGGACCGCAACTGTTCATGGACGCGCCCATTGTTGTGTACTCGCTCTTTGTCGGGCTGGCCGTCTCCGTTATCGTGATGTATCTGGTCGGCATTTTCACCCTGCCCCTCTGGGCCAGAGTAATGGCCCTTCCCCAGAGTGTACTGTCCGTCCTGATCATCGTGCTGGGCCTTGTCGGCGCGTTCACCCTGCGCTCGCTCATGTTTGACGTGTATCTGGCGCTGGGCTTCGGCATTGTGGGCTATATCCTGAAAAAGTTCGGGTTTTCCATGGCTCCCATCCTGCTGGCGCTCGTTCTCGGCTATCTCATCGAATCCAGTTTCAGAACGGCGCTGGTCAGCAGTGAAGGCGATTACATGACCTTTGTCACGGATCCCATCGCCCTTGTTTTCATCGTTCTGTCCATTCTGGCGGTGCTCTGGCCCATCGTCAGCCCGTACCTGAAAATCAGCCGTGCCCCCAAAGGCGCGTGATTGTTCCACTCCATTAACTCTCAAAGGAGACGGTATGAAAATCAGGATTATTGCCTTACTGACAGCTGTCATGTGTTTTACCGGAACATTCCTGGCCACGGCCACGCCTTCCCAGGCTGCGTACCCGGAAAAAACCATTTCGCTGGTGGTCTGGTCCGGCGCGGGCGGTGCTCTGGACGTCTATGGCCGTAAACTCTCCGAAATGCTGACCAAGGAAGTGGGCTGGGCCAACAAAGTGGAAAACAGACCCGGCGGCAGCGGCGCGGTAGGCCTTTCCTACATGCAGGCCCAACCGGCGGACGGCTACACCTGGGTTATCTGCACCGGCACGCTGAGCTTCGGCATCGCCCAGGGGCTTATCCCCTTCAAGACCAGCGACATCGAGTTCATCCGGGCCATGCAGGGTGAACCGACCTCTCTGGCCGTTCCCAAGGACAGCCCCATCAAGAGCGTGCAAGACTTTCTGGACGCCCTGAAATCCGGCCAGAAACTGCGCGTCGGCGGCCACTCTTCCGGCGGGTTCCACCAGTACATGCTCTTCCAGCTGACCAAGGATCTCGGCGTCCGTACCCCCTGGATCCCGCATGACGCCTCCGGCAAGATTCCTCTGGCGCTGCTCGGCGGACACCTTGATGTGGCCATGATGACGCCTTCCAGCGGTTTTTCCCAGGTCAAGAGCGGCGATGTGCGCCTGCTGGCCATCAGCACGGAAGAACGCTCCCCCGCGTATCCCGACGTGCCCACCTTCAAGGAACTCGGTTTTGATCTCGTCGACTTCATCTGGCGCGGCGTTGTGGTCAAGCCCGGCACGCCTCCCGCGGCGCTGGAAGCCATTCAGGCCGCTCTCGACAAGGTCGAAGCCACGCAGGAATGGAAAGAATTCATGACCTCGCTGGACCAGAGCAACCCCGGCTACAAGGGTGAAGAGTTCAGAAAGTACGTGAACGATCAGCTCACCGAACAGACCAAGTTCCTGGAAAGCGAAGGCTACCTCAAGAAGTAACCTGATTGACGCCCGGCCGGTACACACCGGCCGGGCCGGAGAGACGCCATGCGAAAGAATGATATAGTTGTCGGATTGGCTTTTGTGCTGGCTTCCGCCGGGTATTTTTTCCTCGCCGCGGCACTGCCCGTGTCGCCTTCCTTTGGTGACCCCGGCCCGGCGCACCTGCCCAAAATCATCGCGGTGCTGACGGGCATCACAGGTCTGGCCCTGACCGCGACAGGATTTTTCGGCGCACGCGACGCCAAACCCAAACCCATCGTCATTCCCGCAAGCGCCCTCCTGCTCGCGGGCCTGTCAATCCTGCTCGTGGTGCT
>JAJDHY010000003.1 GCA_030266385.1 Desulfovibrio sp. OttesenSCG-928-I05 | reverse complement strand
TGCGAAGATCGCCGAGATCGGGCGGAACTACAAAGCCATTCTCGTGCAGTACACCATATTTGACGAGGCGCTCATCAAGACCCTCACGCCGGGCACTGTGCTGATCCGCTACGGCATCGGCGTGGACAATATGGACCTTGAAGCGGCCCGGCGGCACGGGGTTGCCGTCTGCAACCTGCCCACTTACGGCGTGAACGCTGTGGCCGAATACGCCGCCACGGCCGTTCTGACCTGTCTGCGCCGCCTGAAAGTGCTGGATACGCGCCTGCAAACCATGGGCTGGCAGCAGAAGGAAGTTCCCTACGGCACGGAAAGCGCCGGGGGTACCGTGGGCCTCATAGGCTACGGCGGCATCAGTCGCACGGTGCGTAAACGCCTCTCGGGCTTTGAGTTTTCCTTCCGTATTTATGATCCCTATGCCACGGACGTCCCTTCAGAAGAAAAGGCCGCGACTGTTGCGGAAGTGTTGGAAACGGCGGATATACTCAGCCTTCATACCCCGCTGACGCCGGAAACCCGCCACCTGCTGAACGACGCGGCGTTCGCCCGCATGAAGGACGGCGCCTGTCTGGTCAATACGGCGCGCGGTCCGCTGGTGGATAACGCCGCGCTGGTCCGGGCGCTGGATTCCGGAAAAATCGCCTTTGCCGTTCTTGATGTGTTCGAGGAAGAACCCCTGCCCGCCGCTTCCCCGCTCTTCGGGCGGGAAAATGTCGTCATCACGTCGCATGTTTCCTGGAAAACCAGGGAAGCGGAAGAAAAACTGCATGTCCTCGCGGGCGAGGAAGCGCTGCTCGCTGTTTCCGGCCACCCCTTACGTTTCAATCTGGTGCAGCCATGAAAGACAATATGATCTTTATCGACTGGGGCACATCCAAGGCCGCCGCCTTTCTGGTTAACGCCGAAGGGACCGTGCTGGATTCCCGCCACAGTCCCAAGGGCATCAAGTTCGTGCCGGAAGGCGGGTACCCGGACGCATACGCGGAACTGACCGCCGGGTGGCTGGATTCATCCCGCTTCACGCTCATGGCCGGGATGGTCGGCAGCGCCAACGGCTGGGAAGAAGCGCCGTATATCGCGCTTCCCGCGAACCCCGCCTCCATTGCCGACCGCCTGTACGCCATGCGCTCCATGCCTGGCGTATACATGGTCGGCGGTCTCAGCTATGAATCGCCGGAAGGGCTGTACGATGTGATTCGGGGCGAAGAGGTGCAGATTCTCGGGCTTGCCGCCGAAAACCCCGGCGCGAAGTTTCTCATCTGCATGCCCGGCACCCACAGCAAGTGGCTGACCATGGAAAACGAGCGCATTGACGCCTTCACCACGGTCATGAGCGGCGATATCTATGCCGCCGCCACCAGCGCCACCATCATCGCCATGATGGTGGGCGATGATCAGGAATTCAGTGAAGAAGCCTTTCTCCGGGGGGTACGTACCGCCCAGGGGCCCGGCGGTGTCATGAGCCATCTGTTCCGCGCGCGCACCTTTTTCCTGTTCGGCAAGCTGGCGAAACAGCACATCAAGGCCTTTGTCTCCGGCGTGATTATCGGTTCGGAACTGGCATCCATGCGCGGGCTGTATCCTTTTGACCGTCCTGTGGATCTTATTGCCTCGGACGCGCTCGGCGCGAACTATGCTCTGGCCCTGCAAAGCCTCGGCGTCGAATCCCGCCAGCATGAAAGCGGCGCGTTATCGGTCAAGGGCATGTCACTGCTCGCGCGGCACATACAGGCATAGCGCACAGTCATTGCCGAATGATTGCGTCACGGTTTGGCGGCAATCATTTTGTCCTGGTTAATATGTATGACATTATATGGTTTGATGCAGGCGGGGGAACCCGCGCGGCGACGTGTGTGTATACCGCTATTATGTAGGACATAACCAAGCGAGGATGGCATGAAAGTAATACAGGGAGTGTGCCCGGTTATTGCCGGTCCCTTTACGCAGAACGGTGATGTGGATTACGCGGGGCTGGAAGCGCTTGTGCGGCATTTGATCGGTATCGGCGCGCACGGGATGACGCTGTTCGGTATCGCGTCGGAATTTCACAAGCTGACCGACCGGGAAAAGGAAGAAATGGCCGAGCGCTTTTTAGCCATTATAAAACCTTCCCCTGCATTCTCCATGTTGTCCGTTACCGATCACAGTACCGAGGTGGCTGTGCGCCGCGCACGGCATTATCAGGCCATGGGCGCGGATTGTCTGATGTTGCTGCCCCCGTTTTTCCTCGGTCCCAATGTGGATCATATCCGGCGGCACATGCATGCCGTGCTGGAAGCCGTGGAAATTCCGGTGCTGGTGCAGTACGCTCCCGGTGAAACCAAACTTGTCATTCCGGTGGAGGAAATGGCCGGAATCGCGGCAAAGTATCCCCACGCGCATTTCAAGATTGAACCCAATCCGCCGATGGATTACATCCGCGCGCTGCTCGCCCTTGCGCCGGATAGTCGCATTCTGCTGGGCTATGCCGGGTTGTACATGCTGGATGTGCTGGAAGCCGGCGGCAAGGGTACCATGCCCGGTTGTTCCTTCGCGGAAATCTATCTCGCCATCCACGCCCTGTGGACGGGCGGGAAGCAGGATGAAGCCCGTTCCCTGCACGAAAAGCTCATGCATTACGTCCGCCGCTGGATGAGTCATGCGGAATTCATCATCCGGGTGGAAAAAATCATTCTGGCCAGGCGCGGTATACTCGGCAGTGATTACTGCCGCGAACCGGCCTGGGAACTTGCCGGGGAAGATGCGGCTAGCATTGACCGTTTTCTCGCGGAATTTGCCGAATACCTTTCCTGAGCGGAGGCTGTCATGCATGATGCGTTCAATCCTTTGCTGCGCGGCGAGCGGGGCGCTTTGAAAAGGGCGCTGTTCAAAAGTATGGGCTATACGGACAGCCGTCTGAAAAAGCCTGTCATCGGTATTGCCAACAGCTACACCACCGCGACGCCCGGGCATGCGGATCTGGACAAGATTACCCGGCTGGTTTCCGACGGTATTCTCGCCGCCGGAGGCAACCCGGTGGAATTCGGCGTCATCGCGCCCTGTGACGGTATGGCCGAAGGGCATCTCGGAATGCGCTACATCCTGCCCGCGCGGGATCTGATAGCCTCGTCCATCGAAGTCATGGTCCGGGCGCACGGTATGGATGGCATCGTGCTGGCCGGGTCCTGCGACAAGATCGTTCCCGGTATGCTTATGGCCGCCGCCCGTCTGGATATTCCCGCTGTGTTCATTAACGGCGGTCCCATGTATCCGGCCTGTTACAAGGGGCGCGACTGGGATGGAAATATCGTGACGGAAGCGCTGGGCTGGAAACGTCAGGGCAAGATCACCCAGGCGGAATTCGAAGCCATAGAAAATCTGGCCGAGCCGGGGGTCGGATCCTGCGCTATGTACGGTACTGCCAATACCATGTGTTGTCTGGCGGAAGCGCTCGGCATGGCGCTTCCCGGCAGCGGTACCGTCCCCGCCGTGCATGCGGCCCGGCGGCGTCTGGCCTATGAGAGCGGCGAAGCCGTCATGCGTCTTGTCCGGGAAAAGATCACGGCCCGCCGTATTCTGACCCCGGCGGCCTTTACCAACGCCATGCTGGTGCTCATGGCCAGCGGCGGGTCCACCAACGGGATTCTTCATCTCCAGGCCATTCATTACGAAGCCGGTCTCGGGCAGCTTGGTCTGGCCGATTTTGATACCGCCAGCCGGGCCGTGGGGCATCTGGCTTCCGTCTACCCGGCTTCCGTTCACGACATGGTGGATTTTGATGACGCGGGCGGTGTCGGGGCCCTGTTGCACGAAATCGCGCATCTGGTGCAGTCGGATGCCCTGACGGTCGAAGGCGATATGGCGGGGCGTCTTGCCGCCGCTTCCCCCACGTCCCGGCGCGACGTGATCCGTCCTGCGAGTGATCCGTTCCGTACTGACGGCGGTATCGCGGTGCTCAAGGGTAATCTGGCCCCGCTGGGCTGCGTGGTCAAATCCGCCTCCGTGCCCGAAGCCATGCTGGTTTTCAGCGGTCCGGCCAAGGTGTTTGATTCCGAAATGGATGCCGTGGAAACCATCGCCGCCGGAAACATCACGCCCGGCACCGTGCTGGTGCTTCGTTACGAAGGTCCCAAGGGCGGGCCCGGTATGCCGGAGATGTATCTGCCCATGAAGGAGCTGGAAGGTATGGGGCTTGCCGACAGCTGCGCGCTGATCACGGACGGTCGCTTTTCCGGGTCCAACCGCGGCCTGTTTGTCGGGCATATTTCCCCGGAAGCAGCCGAAGGCGGTCCCATTGCCCTGATCCGGGATGGCGATACCATCAGCATCGACGTGCCCGGACGGGTGTTGACCCTGCACGTCGACGAAACGGAACTGGCCGCCCGGCGCGAAGCATTCGCGCCCGTGCGTAAGGAAGTACCCCAGGGCTACCTGACCACCTACAGGGAACGGAGCGTCTCCGCCGCCGAAGGCGCTGTGGTGCGGTAGGTGCGGAGGAAGGGATGCCTCCGGCGGCCGGGGGGAGAGGGAGAACCTTTTGACTCGGCACTTCCTGTGCCTCGCCCCTTCGGGGCGCAGTCGCTTTGCTCCTGCGTCAAATTCTGCTTTCCTGCAGAATTTTCAGGAAAGGTTCTCCCTCTCCCCCCGGCCGCCGGAGGCGCCCTACCGCTACATTTCCATGGCCGGGGCGTAGGTTGTCATGTCTTCGAAGGCTGTGTAGGCCGGGATGTACATGAGTTCCACCATACCGACGGGACCGTTACGCTGCTTGCCGATGATGATTTCCGCCCGGTCCATGGGGGGGCGTTCGGCGGCTTTCAGGTAGGCGGCCTCGCGGAAGATGAACATGATCACGTCGGCGTCCTGCTCGATGGCGCCGGATTCGCGCAGGTCCGAAAGGATGGGACGGCGGTCTTCGAGCTTGCGTTCTTCGAGTTTCCGGTTGAGCTGGGAAAGGGCGATAACCGGCACGTGCAGTTCCTTGGCCATGGCCTTGAGACTGCGCGAGATTTCGGAAATTTCCTGCTCGCGGGAATCCGTGCGCTTGTTGCCGCGCATGAGCTGCAAATAGTCCACGATGACCAAACCCACGTTGTGCTCGGCCTTGAGACGGCGCGTCCGGGCGCGGAGCTCAAGGGGGGATATGGCGGGCGTATCGTCAATAAAAATAGGTGCTTCGCGCAGGACGTTGGCGGAATTCTGAAGGTTCAGCCAGTCGTCGTCGGAAAGGCTGTTCTTGCGAAGCTTGGTCAGATCGACCTTGCCTTGCATGCAGAGCATACGCTGCATCAGGGATTCGGCGCTCATTTCCAGGGAGTAGATGGCTACAGCCGTGTCCCGGCGAGTGGCCGCGCGGGCGGCCATGTTCAGAACAAAGGCGGTTTTGCCCATGGAAGGACGGGCCGCCACGATAATCAGGTCTGACGGCTGCAAACCGTTGGTCATGGCATCCAGCCGCGTGTAACCGGTGGTGACCCCGGTGAGGGTATCGTTGTGGTTGAGGCGGTTGGCCAGATCGGAGAACACTTTGTCCGCCAGCACGCGGGAGTTCTGGAAACTCCTGCCCAGGGTGCGTTCGGAAACGGCGAACACCGCCTGTTCGGATTCGTCCAGCAGTTCCTTGACTTCACGGGTCGGGTCAAAACAGCCGGAAATGATGGAGGAACAGGAATTGATGAGCGCCCGGGCCACGGATTTGTCCCGCACGATCCCGGCGTAATATTCGGCGTTGGCCGCGCTGATGATCGAATGGGCGAGTTCCCCGAGGTATTCCGCGCCGCCTGCCGCTTCCAGTTCACCCATGGATTTCAACTGCTCGGCTACGGACAGGAGTTCGATGGGCGACGTCTTGCGGAACAGCTCCAGACAGGCCTGATATATGGAGCGGTGGGCCGGGATGTAGAAATCGTCCGGCACGAGCAGATCCACAAGAATATATAATGTCTCGGCGCGCAGGAACAACCCGCCCAGAACGGCCTGTTCCGCTTCCACGCTGTGCGGCGGCGTATGCCGCAGTTCGTCTGCCATGATGGTGATGCCTCCGGTGACCGGGGGAAGGGCGTGCTTTGGGGCAGCTTTCCTCTTTCTCCCGGACCTACTTTCCTTCGTCAAAGAGCGTTTGCAGAAGGATATGACGGTTGGTTGATTGTCGATGAAAAGAACTGTGTCGCAAGGACGTGCGGGGGATTCCCCTGCCGCGTGCGAAGGGGGATCGTGTACGTGTGGGCGCGGCCCCTCCATTGCGACGAAGGGAAGCTATAGCAAAAATAAAGCCCCGGTGGAAGTGTTCCACCGGGGCTTGAAGTGATCCGGATTTGTGGACTAGGCTTCTTCGGAAGCGGGAGCTTCTTCAGCGGCTTCTTCCGCGACGGCGGCGGGAGCGGCCGGCACGATGTCCTCTTCAATGTGGCGCTCTTCCGGCTGCACCTTGACGGTGAATTCGGCGATAACGTCCGCGTGCAGGCGGGCGCGTACCGGGAATTCCCCGATGGTCCGGATGGGAGCGTCGAGAAGAATGCGGCGGCGGTCGATTTCGATACCCTGGCTTTCCAGAATTTCGGAAATCATGGCGCTGGTGACGGAGCCGTACAGCTTGTCATTTTCACCAACGCGCATGGTGATGACCACTTCGGCGCGGCTGAGCTTGCCGGCCAGATCGCCCGCTTCGGCGCGGAGCGCGTCCATGCGGGCCTGGAGCTTTTTGCGCTCCAGTTCAAAGGCCTTCAGGTTCCCGGCGGTGGCCTGCATGGCCATGCCTTGCGGAAGCAGATAGTTGCGGCCGTAGCCGGGGCGCACGGTGACGACATCGCCGAGCTTGCCCAGGTTTTCAACGTCCGCTCTGAGTATAACTTTCATCATGACCGCACCTCCTAAAGCACGCTTTTCTTTTTGACGTCGCTGGCGTGCGTGGCCGTGTAGATCAGGAGAGCCATCTGACGGGCGCGCTTGATCTGGGTCGTGAGGCGACGCTGGTGGAACGCGCAGGTGCCGGTGATGCGGCGGGCAATAATCTTGCCGCGTTCGGTCGTGAAATCGCGCAGGATATCAGGACGCTTGTAATCCAGGGGCAGATCCTTGTCCGCGCAGAAGCGGCAGAACTTGCGGCGGGGAGTGAATTTTTTCTTGAAGCTCATCAGACTGCCTCCTCCACTTTGGGTTCCGCTTTCTTTCTGGAGCCGCGCACGGATTTCTTTTCATCGTCAAGGCACACGGTGGTGAACTTGAAGATGCCGTCCATGATGCGAATGTTGCGCTCCAGTTCCGCGATCAGCGCACCGGGAGCATCAAACTCCAGGCGCACGAAGTAACCGCGCATCTGTTTCTGGACAGGGTAGGCGAGGTCACGCATACCCCAATGGTCCGTGGCAGTCATCACGCCCTTTTCCCGTTCGATGATGCCGACGAGCGTGGTGAGAACCGTCTCACGCGCTTCACCGGCAAGCTCCGGGGAAAGGAGCAGCAGGGTTTCATACTTTTTCATACCATCTCCTTGTGGACATATGGCCCTCCCGAACAACCGGAAGAGCAAGGCGAATCTGGGTGTATATAGATGCCGTCAAATAATGTCAAGGCAGGGATGCCGTCTTGCGGCGCTTTGCAGACGCGGCCTGCAAAAAAAATCCTCCGCGCCGTCACCACGACGCGGAGGATGGGGGTGAGCCTGTAAGCCGCGTGCCCTATACTGTTCCGTAGATCATTCTGGGAATGAACAGCGACAGTTCCGGCCAGTAGGTAATGACCAGCAGGGCCACGATACTGATGAACACAAAGGGCATGACCCCGGAGATGATGGAACTCATCTTGTTGCCGGTAATGGGCTGGGCCACGAAAAGGTTCAGCCCGAAAGGCGGCGTGAACATCCCGATAGCCGCGTTGGCGACCATGATAACCCCGAAGTGGATGGGGTTGACCCCGAGCTTTACGGCCAGCGGATAGAGCAGGGGGGCCAGGATAACGATGGCGGACGAGCCGTCAATGAACATGCCCGCGACGATCAGCATGACGTTGACCATCATCAGGAAGGTCAGGCGGCTGACATCACTGTTGACCAGCGCAGTGGCCAGGGTCTGGGGAACCTGCCCGACGGTGAGAAGGTAGCCGAACAGCGACGCGGCGGCCAGCAGCATCATGACCTGGGCCGTGGTTTCGGCGGAATCGATGCAGGTTTTTATAAGGTCCTTGAAGTTCAGTTCCTTATAAATGAACATGGCGATGAAAATGGCGTAGATGGCGGAAACGCCGGACGCTTCGGTGGGCGTGAAAATGCCCGCGTAAATGCCGCCCATGATGATGACGGGAATGCCCAGCGCCCAAGCTGCTTCTTTGGTGGCCTTGATTCTGCTCGGCCAAGAAGACTTTTCTTCACGCGGGATGTTGTTCTTTTTGGCGTACCAGTAGCAGTACAGAACGAAGAACAGCCCGTAGAGCACGCCCGCGCCGATACCGGCCATGAAAAGAGCCCCGACGGAAGCGCCGGTGGCCGCGCCGTAAATGATGGCGCTGATGCTGGGCGGAATCAGCAGGGCCACGGAACCGCTGGATGTAATGAGGCCGGTGGAAAAGCCCGGAGAATACCCGTCTTTTCGCAGGGCCGGGTACATCAGGCCGCCGATGGCGACCACGGTGGCCGGGGAAGAACCGGAAACGGCCCCGAAAAACATGCAGGCCACTTCCGTGGTGATGGCCATGCCGCCGGCCAGATGGACGACGAACACGCGGGCCCACTCAAGAATGCGCCGGGCGATGCCGCCGTTTTTCATCACGTTGGCCGCGAGAATGAAAAAGGGCACGCTCATCAGCGAAAATTTGTCGATCCCCCCGAAGAGCCGCTGGGCGGTCACCATGAGGTTGGCTTCGGTAAAGGTTCCAAGGGACATGAAGGCCGAAAAACCGAGCGCGGTCACGACGGGAGCGGCCAGGAGCAACAGAACGAAAAGCGAGACAAAAAGCATTATAACCATGGTCGTCACCGTCTCCTAATTCAGCCTGGAAAGGTCGATCTCATCCGCACTTTTCGGTATGGAATCTTCCGCCGCGTCGCCCGGTTTCAGGAGGATTCTTACCCCGGCCTGAGCAAAACGGAAGCTGGAAAGCGAAAAACCGATAGGCATGGAAATATACACGATGGCCATGGGCATCATCATGGCCGGGCTTTTCTGCTTCATCGTCAGGACCATGGAGAAAATTTCATACCCGTAATAGGCGCAGAACCCCATGAACACGGCCGAGGCGAATTGCCCGGCGGCGAGAATCGCGCGTTTGCCCTTTTCGGGGAGCGCCTGGGCGAACAGGTCGATGCCGACATGGGAACCTCTCTGGGCACAGAGGCTGCACCCGATAAAGGTTACCCAGACGATGGCGTAGCGTATGACTTCCTCGGCCCAGGTGGTGGAGGCCTGAAATCCGTAACGCAGTACGATGTTGACGAACAGCAGCAGCGTCGAGCCCAGCAGCAGAAGGCCGGGCAGGTAGCCTTCTATAAGGAACAGGGCCTTATCGATTTTCTTCCACACGGCGGTGTCTTCTCCTGTGTTTCTCAACGCGTTCTTCCGGGCGGGCCGCTGGTGCGGGCAGGCCCGGAAGCAGCGCGTCCCGGGTTTTCACCCGGGACGCTACGCGCATGTAGTATCTGAATGCTATTTGGCTTCGCTGAGCCGCTTGCTTTCGCTGACGGCGAGGTCGATCAGTTCGCCGCCGATAACATCGCGGTATTCCTTGTACAGGGGCTGGATGGCTTCACGCCAGGGAGCCTTCTGCTCTTCGGTCAGGTAGATGAATTCCGTGCCGCCGGCCTTCTTGATGTCATCAAGATAACGGGCGTTCGTTTCATCCATCAGGCTCTTGTGGTACTGGGCGGTATCAAGCCCGGCCTGCCAGACGATTTCCTGGATGTCCTTGGGGAGCTTGTCGAACCAGGCCTTGCTGTAGGTCAGAAGGTAGGAAAGATAGGCGTGATCCATGAAGACCATGTGGGTCTGCACTTCATAGAACTTCATATCGTGGATGGAAACCATGGGGTTTTCCTGACCGTCCACGACCTTCTGCTGGAGGGAATTGTAGAGTTCGGCGTAGTCGATGGGCACCGGGTTCGCGCCCCAGGCCTTGAACTGGGACATGATCAGCGGCGCTTCCATGGTGCGGATTTTGAGGCCCTTCATGTCGGCGGGGCTGGTCATGGCCTTGTTGGCGGTCAGAATCTTGAAGCCTTCAGCCCAGTATTGCACGCCGTAAAGGCCGATATTGGGGAGGTTTTCCTTGGCTTTTTTGCCCACTTCGCCTTCCAGCATTTCCCAGAGAACCTTTTCATTGGGGAACAGGAACGGCAGGTCGCAAAGGTTCAGGCGCTGGTCAAAGCCGCCGTACTTGGCGGTGGGAACGAGAATGGCTTCAATGGTGCCCATCTGGGCGCCTTCGATCATTTCACGGTTGTTACCGAGCTGCATGGCCGGGTAAATATCCACTTGCATGCGGCCTTCGCTGCGCTTCTCGATCAAATCCTTCATATAGACGCAGGACTTGTGGAAGGGCGATTCAACCATCATATCGTGATTCAATTTCATGGTGAATTCGGCGGCAACCGCAGAGGTAGCGCACATGGCGACACAGATCGTCAAGAACACCAGCAATTTTTTCATCAGTAAGACCGTCCTGTAAAAGGGTTGTCCATTTCGCCTGCCCGGCAGGGGCGCGAACGCCCGGAACACGTGGCAGGACGCCAAAATATCCATACCGGCAAAAAGCGGGTTTTCATCAGGCCGGCGCAGCCTTTCACTGATGGCGGAACCTTTTATGAGATGGCATCGCGTCCGCCATTGCCGACCGGAAGGTTTTATGCCAAAAGTAATGAGCCGGGAAGATGAAAATATTTTGCTATAAATATTTTCTATGCTTCTATATTTTATCTAAATACAAGTCAAGCGCTGGGGAAGGGAGAGGACGAGTGGCGCAGCTGTAGGGCCAGCAGGGTGTCGTGTGCCGGAATGCCCGGATTCGGGCGTAATCCGTCCGGATTTTTGTGTGATATTTTCGTATAACCCGGAGTGCTCATTGCGGAAAAAGAGGGAAATCGTTATGGTTGGATCTACCATGCCGCAAACCAGACAGATCGAAAAATCCTCTGCCCCCGCTTTTTCGGCGTTTATCTATGTGCCGGATATGCACCCGGGCTTTGCTCCCTGCCGTGTTCCCCTTTCCGTCGCTTTTTTCCACCCGGGCCTTCCCGGCGTTGAGGAAAGTATTCCCGACCATGCCCAGGGGCGGCTCCTGTACCACCCCGCAATCTATCCTTTTGACCCGCTGGCGGCCCGCGCTGTCCTGCGCGAGATGCTTTCGATCGGTGAACGTATGGACGCGGGGCTTCGTTCCGGCGGCGCATCCGGTCTGGAAACACCGGAACTTGCCGCGTTGCAGCTCTTTCCTGACGGTTCCGAGATGGACAGGGAAATCCAGATGGCGTTCGCGTCTCTGGATGGCGCGGCCCATCAGGGCCGGAAAGACGGCACGGAAGACGGCGCGGAAGATAGCGAAGGGCAGGATGCGGCAGCGCATGACGGGCAGCCCATGACGCCTTCGGATGTGGGCTTTCTTGAGCGGGCGCGGGTTGCCGCACAGAAAACGCTGCTGCTGGCATGGGATCTGGAAGAACGGCTTGAAGAAATTTACCGCCTGCAGGAAGAAGTGGCCGCGTCGGGGCAGTCTTTGTCCCGGCTGCTCGGTGAAGGGCAGAGTCAGGAGCAGATGCTCGATGCCATGCTCACCGCCTTCGCCCACTACGGCGGCAGTGCAAATGGGCAGGAGGCGCAGGGCGTTTCCAGACCGGATTGGAAAATCACTCTTGGGGCCATGGCCCCGTTTCTGCCCAAAGGCGCGCGTTTGTTCTCCTGCCACGAAATAATGGGCGCGGAACTGTTTGAACGGGGGCTGTTGCATGCTCTGCCGGATTCGGATGATCCGGTGCTGCGGGCGTTCCCCAAACCCTTGTATGCCGTGAACGCCCCGCTGTGGCGGATTCTCGGGCGGTCTGCGCCGCCGGAAGACAAGCCCTGGTTGCTGGAAACGGTACTTTTGTACATGTCCCTTCCCGCATAGACGAGGCAGGGCGCCCGATTGCACGACAGGCACGATGTGCACGATCCCGCCGCCGCGAAGCGGCGGCATGCAAGGCCGAAAATGCGGCCGGAGAGAGAATGAAAAAAAACGAGACCACGGAAACAGCAGATACACAGCAGCTCCGCCCGGCCGCGTCCGGTGCGGGCAGCCGCGAGTTTCCCCGCGATATATTTCCTTCCGGGCTGAAAGGCCTGATTTTTGACTGCGACGGCGTGCTGTTTGATTCAAAGGACGCCAACACCGCTTTTTACAACCATATCCGCACGCAACTCGGTCTTCCTCCCATGCAGCCGGAAGAAGCCGCCTGGGCGCATATGGCTTCCACCCCGGAAGTCTTTCTGCGCATGGCCGGGCCGGAACGGCTGGAAGAAGCGATTACCGTCGGCCGCGCCACCAGTTACAGCGATCTGTTCATGCCGCTCATGCGTCCCATGCCGAGGATGTTCGAATTCTTGCAGGCCGCGGTCAGGGCCGGGCTGCGTCTTGCCCTGTGCACGAATCGCAGCGATTCCGTGCAGCGGGTGCTGGATCATTTCTCCCTGAACGATTTCAACCCGGTCATGACGGTCACTCACGTGTCGCCCAAACCCGCACCGGACGGGCTGCTGCGCATCGTTGACATCTGGGGTGCGGACAAGGCGCACGTGGCCTATGTCGGCGATTCACTGGTGGATCAGCAGGCGGGTAACGCGGCGGGTATTCCGGTCATCGCGTTCAGGAATCCGGGCCTTTCGGCGCGTATGCATGTGAACGAGTTTGACGAGCTGCTTCCCCTGCTCGGCCCGATGTGACGGTTCCGTTCCGATTCTGTGCCGCCGTGCTGTACGCACGCAAAAGAGAATACGGTTTGAGAGAATATTTTCCTTGATTATTACAGCCATACAGGCAAATATCAGGTGAAGGCATCCCTTGGGATCTATGCCGTAACGGAGAACGCATGTTTCTATTATTTACGATATTGAGCGCTGCGGGACATGTGGCGCACTACATTTTCAGCGCCTACACCTGGGTTGTGATCATATCCGCCCTGATCACCTGGGTGCGGCCCGATCCGTACAACCCCATCGTGCGCACGCTGCGCGCGTTGACGGAGCCGGTATTCTGGCGAGTGCGGCGCTATTTGCCTTTTACCTATATTAACGGGTTGGATCTTTCGCCTGTGGTTGTCATTCTCGCGTTGCAGTTCCTGGATATTATTCTGGTGCGCTGCGTGGGATATCTTGAATTGCAACTGCGCATTCTCGGAGCCTGAGTTCGGGAAGAGGCCGGGGAACAGTATGGCCGTCAGCCGCATCGACATATTGAATCATTCGCTTCCGCGCGCTTTTCGCGGGTATGCCACCGTTGAGGTGGACCGCTTGCTGCAGGATGCGTCCGATGCGCTGGCCCGGCAGAGCGATGAAAAAGTCGCGCTCATGAACCGTGTCGCCCAGCTTGAGGCGAGTCTGGCGGAACATTTACAGCGCGAGGCATCCATGCGTGAAGCTCTTGTGGCCACGCAGCGCATGGGGGAAGATATACGCGCCCAGGCCCAGAAAGAAGCGCAGCTTATTCTTGAGGCCGCCCGGGCAAAGGCTGAAAATATCCTGAATCAGGGAAACATGCGCCTTGCTCGGATTATGGAAGAGATTAACGAGGCCCAGAAACTCAAGGCCCGTTTTGAAATGAAAGTGCGCGCCATTGCGGAGCACCACCTGAAGCTTCTGGATATGGAGAAGCAGGAAGAAGAGCGGCTGGCATCCCAGGTCGCGGGGCTTGGCGCCAATGGCCCGGGGAAAAACTGACGCTTCTTCACGGGCTGTGTCGGGAATGGCGGAGCTTCCGGCGGGGACGCTCCCTGACTGGATCAGGGCCGTGGGGCCGGATACCTGGCATCTGTACCTCAGGGTGCAACCCGGCGCGAAGAAGAATGAAATTATGGGCGAAGCCGAAGGACGGCTCCGCCTGCGCATAACGGCTCAGGCCGTGGAAAACAAGGCGAATAAAGCCTTGGTCGCCTTTGTGGCGGAACGATTGAAACTCAGGCCTAACCGGGTTCGTCTTGTGAACGGCGAGACCGGTCGACAGAAGACGGTGGAAATATCTGCCCCTGAACCGGGCTGGCAAGGGCTTATGCCCCCGGCCCCATGAACATAGGAGGTGCGTCTCATGGACCAGAAAGAACGTGAATTGCTGGAAAAGTATGCAGCCCATGACGAAGAACTCAGGGCTTTGCGGGATGAGCACGCCTTGTTTGAAAAGCAACTGGAAAAGCTGGAAAACAAAGCTTTCAAGACCCCGGCTGAGGAACAGCAGGTCAAGCAGTTGAAGAAGCAGAAGCTTGACGGCAAAACGAAAATGGTCGCGATCCTCGATCGTTACGCGAAAGAAGGGTCCTGAAGCGTTGCAGGTCCGGCACGTTCCTCATGACGCGTAACGGCACGTTGCGTTCGTGTCCGCGTCTGCGGGACGGGCGGCGTTTTCCGCCGCCGGGGTTTTTGTTGCGCTAAGCACGCATTGCCTCACAATCCGGACCCTGTCCGCACACCATACGTCATGCCGGATGTTCCGCCTTCCCCCCTGCCCCGTCTGGGGGGAGGCAGCGTCCGGCGGGGCGTCTTTTTTTCACAATCCGGCAGTGCCGGTCAGGAAGGGATTTCATGCGCCGCGTCCTCTCTGTGCTCGTTGAAAACGAACCCGGTGTCCTGTCCCGGGTGGCCGGGCTTTTTTCCGGCCGGGGCTTCAATATTGAATCCCTCAACGTCGCCCCGTCGCTGGAAGACGGCCTTTCCCACATGACCATCACCACCACGGGCGACAGTTCTGTCATCGAGCAGATAGTCAAACAGCTCAGAAAGCTTGTCACCGTCGTGAAAGTCGTGGATTACGAAGGCATCACCACTGTTGAGCGGGAAATGATGCTGATCAAGGTTCAGGCCGACGATACCCGCCGGGGTGAAGTGCTCCGGCTGGCCGATATCTTCCGCTGCAAGGTTGTCGATGTGGGCCTTACCGATCTGACGCTTGAAGTTTCCGGCGATCACGAAAAAATTCAGGCCGTCATTGGTCTTCTTGCCCGCTTCGGCATCCGGGAATTCGCCCGGACCGGCACCGTCGCCCTGCGCCGGTCCATGCAACCGGAATAAGGCGCAGGGGGCGGCTCCCTCGGCGGTCACTCTCCGCCCAGGGTACCGCCCCGGAATACAGCCTCCGTACCGGGAGAGCTATTCTATCCGCTGCGCGCCGGGCCGGAAGCCTACTCCTGATCCATATCCACAGTCTCCGTTACGACGTTCTCCACGAAGGCGCGGTCGTGTTCCACAAAGATCATGGTCGGCCTGTACTGCACGATGACGTTTTCAATCTGGATGCGTGAGAGAACATCAATGTAGTTCAGGGGTTCGTCCCATATATACAGATGCGCCTCGACACACAGGCTCGCCGCGAGGAGAGCCTTTTTCTTTTGTCCGGCGCTGAAGTCCGCCATATCCGTATCAAACTGGTCGCGACCGAAGCCGAAACGGTGCAGCACCGCCCGCAAGAGGCTTTCATCAATCCCGTGTCGCCGGGCGTGTTCTTTGAGGGACCCTCGCACGAAGGAACTGTCCTGCGGCACATAGGATATTCGCAGACTCGGGGGCAGATGGAGCTTGCCCTGATACGCGCATCCTTCGGGCAGCTCCCCGGCCAGCAGTTTCAGCAGGGATGATTTGCCGCTGCCGTTTTTCCCGCAAATCGCAAGGCGTTCTCCCTGCATGATGCTGAACGAGACGGCAGGCGATACAGGTGCGCCGCCGCAGTTTACGGAAACGGCGGAAAGTTCGGCCAGCCGTCTGCTGTGAAAGGTCAGGGGCCGCATGGTCAGCGGTTCCTGATTTTCCAGATTGCGCAACAGGAGCGACTTTTCATCGGCGGCTTTCCTCCGTCTGGTTTCCGTGGATTTGGCACGCTGCATCATTTTCGCGGCTTTGTGTCCGATAAATCCCCGGTCCACCGGGCCGTTGCCGTACTTTCCTTTTTCTGTTTTTCTGGACCATGTTTCGCTTTGCGCGGCGCTGCGTTCCAGGCGGGCGACTTCTTTTTTCAGGCTGTCGTGTTCCGCCTGTTCGTGCATGTCCTGCAATGTGCGGTTGTGTTGCCAGGAACTGAAGGTGCCGCGTTGCAGTTCGATCCCCGCCCTGTTTATGGACAGCACGTGCTCCACGCAGTTGTCGAGTAGGCTGCGGTCATGGGAAACCAGAATGAACCCCTCTTTGGCGCGAAGGTACTTGCCCACGACCGCCCGCGCCGTGATATCCAGATGGTTTGTCGGTTCGTCGATGAGCGGAAAGCTGTCGTCGCGCAAAAAGAGGGCGGCCAGCAGCAGTTTGGTCGCTTCCCCGCCGCTGAGTGTATTGAAGGGCCGTTCAAGAACGTCCGGGGCAAGTTCCAGCAGCGATGCTTCCCGTTCCAGCCGCCAGTCTTCCAGGTCGGGGATGAGGCTGTGGACAAGGGCGGCTCCCGTCATGCCGGGCGAATGCACGGCAAAGGGGAAATATTCCATGGTAACGGGCGTGTGGATGCTGCCGCTATAGGGGTATTCCCCGCACAGCAGTTTAAGGAACGTTGTTTTTCCCCGTCCGTTACGGCCGATCAGGCCGAGTTTCCATCGGGTATCGAGTTGCAGGGAAACATTGCTGAAAATCACCTGGCCGCCGTCGTGGGTGAAGCCAAGATTGGAAATGGTAATATGAGCCATACAGGGAACCTCCCGCCGGATAGTCCCGCCGCCTTGGCTGGCGGGCACAAAAAAAGACTGCCGGAAATTTTCTTTCCGCAGTCCATCCACGCGTACCGGGACGCTGTAACGCGCCCGGTATCAGGATCATCCCCGGTAAAGTAAAATTCCCGCACGCCGGAAACTGCCGAAGCCTGTGGCTTCGCCGTGTTTCGGCGCAAACACTGTCAATCAGGTGTTAGCGGGAATTCTTCATCGGGCCTGTTCCTGTTAAGGTTTCACCAATTTGTATCGCGGCAATATAATAGAACGCAAGTGTCTTCTCGTCAATGCGAGGAGCGGGGGCGATTTACGCGGGTGGTCGAACGGGCGGTGGAGCGGGGGCGGCATGTGGTGCAATGCGTTGGCAGGCTCTTTCTTTTTACTGCAATTCTGCTCCCCGGTATATTGCCATTCCGGTATTTCCCCTGCTACATAGCTTTATTCGCGTTTTGCGGCGCGAGCATACGATTTTATCAAGGAGCAGTCATGAAGGTTTATTATGAAAAGGACGCGGATCTCTCCCTTCTGAAAAACAGCACCATCGCCATTATCGGTTTCGGCAGTCAGGGCCACGCCCATGCGCTAAACCTGCGCGATTCCGGGTGCAACGTCATTGTCGCCCAGCGTCCGGGCAGCGCCAACCACGCGCTGGCGGTCGAGCACGGCTTCGAACCCATGAGCGTTGCGGATGCCGCCAAGAAGGCCGACATGATCATGATTCTGCTCCCCGACCAATTCCAGGCCGAGGTGTATGAAAGCGAGATTAAGCCGCATCTGGCCAAGGGCAAGTCTCTGCTCTTCGCCCACGGGTTCAATATTCATTTCGGGCAGATCACCCCGCCTGCCGATGTTGACGTGTTCATGATCGCGCCCAAGGGCCCCGGTCATCTCGTGCGTCGTACTTACACGGAAGGCGGCGGCGTGCCCTGCCTTGTGGCCGTACATCAGGATGCCAGCGGTAAGGCGTTGAGCAAGGCGTTGGCCTATGCCCGTGGTGTGGGCGGTGCGCGTTCCGGCGTTATCGAAACCACGTTCCGCGAAGAAACCGAAACCGACCTTTTCGGCGAACAGGCTGTGCTGTGCGGGGGGCTTTCCTCTCTCATTCAGGCCGGGTTTGATACGCTGGTGGAAGCCGGGTACCAGCCTGAAATGGCCTATTTTGAGTGCCTGCATGAAGTGAAGCTGATTGTGGATCTGCTGTATGAAGGCGGGTTCAAGAAGATGCGTTACTCCATCAGCGATACCGCTGAATACGGCGATTACAAGACCGGCAAGCGTATCATTACGGATGAGACGCGCAAGGAAATGAAGAAAGTCCTTTCTGAAATTCAGGATGGCACCTTCGCCAGAGATTTTATTCTGGAGTACAAGGCGAACATGGCTTCCTTTAAAGCCATCCGCCGTTTGCAGTCCGAACTGCCGATCGAAAAAGTGGGCGGCGAACTTCGCGCGCTCATGCCCTGGCTCCGCAAGGACTAGTAGATGCTTCAGGTGCCGTGAGGGAAGGGGGGGAGAAGAGAGTATCCTTCTTCTTCCTCCCTCCCCCACAGGTCCGGCTTCGGCTCCTGCCGCGCCGCCAGCGATATGGAAGCTGTGCGAGATGCGGGAACGAAGTGACCCTGCCTATATATGAGGCGAGGACCGGGATGGAATGGGATGGCTGGATGGCCGTTCGCGTCTATTCGGCAAAAACCGCCTTTTTCGTTTTGCGGGGCGATTTTCAGATGACGTGAGGCTCGAATACCTGAGTATGCTCACCTCCCGCCATCTGAAAATCGCCCCGCAAAAGCAAAAAATACGTATTTTTACCAAATCCCCGAGAACAGAACACTCCGCGCGAGAGACGGACTGTGCTCATTGCATAGCCTTTTCGCGCGGAGAATTTTGTGGCTTCGCGATCCCTGATGGAGTGTCAATTCGTTGCTTGGCGATGGCTGGCCCGGCATGAGGGGCTCACTCCGTTCGCGGTGCGTGAGAGGCGGTGCCCCGGAGGACTGAGGATACGCAGAGAGCGCCAGAGGATGTTCTGACGCTCTCTATGTGTGAGCAAGTTGCTGGGGCCGCTGGTTTGACGAACTGCCCCTTGGCTTTTTATGATAGATCGCGTTGGGCCAAGGAGCTAAAGTAGCTGGTTAGCGTTTGGCCGGTTTGTTTGAGCTTTTCGCGGATTACCGCGTCTAGCTCCGGGGTGAGATAGAGTGTTACGCGTACTGTTTCGCTACGCCCGGTGGCTGGTCTGCCGGGGCGGCGTCTTTGTGGGGCCTCATGCGTCATGTGTTGCTCTTTTTGGTTTTTGAGGGACACCCCCTCGCTCTGTGATTCCAATATACGCCTCTTTAATTTTATGTCAATAAAAAATGTTGAAAAACATTCAGAAATAATTTGTCGCAGATTGGAACTAGAAAAACCCGGATAAACCGGGCTTTTTCTTTTTCACTTTGCGTGACTAAATTTCTCAAGTGTCGTGATCGCTTACAGTGGCTTCGCGATCCTTGATGGAGAGCCAATTCGTTGCTTGGCGATGGCTGGCCCCGGCTTGGGGGGCTCACTCCGTTCGCCGTGCATGAGGAGGAGAGACGGTGCCGGACGATATGAGAGTGCCCGGAGGGGGATATGCAGAGAGCGCCAGAATGTGTCCTGGCGCTCTCTGCGTGTGGGCAAGTTGTTGGAATCGTTGGTTTGGCGAGCTGCCCCTCAATCCCTTGAAGGGAAGTCGCTTATCCTACTTCATCTGCTTTTCCAGTGTCGCGCTGACGCTGGCGTCGAAGCTGTCGGCCGGTTGGGCGGGGGCTGCGGCGGCTTCCTGGGCTATGTAGGCGTCGCGTTTGGCGTTCTGTTCCGCAAGCTCCCGGGCAAGGGCTTCGCGCTTTTTCGCCTGCTCCGCAACGTAGGCCGTGCGCTCCTCGGGGGTCATGGCCTGCATGGGTTCGGGGAGTTCATCCTTGGCGAGAGAGGCGAGATCAAGGCTGCTGTCCTCATCCATGAACACGGCGGTGAGGTCGCCGTCGCCCGTAATTACGCTTTTACCGCCGCCCGCCTTGCTGACATAGCGGGACATTTCAACAGAGGACGCGGCGGGCGCTTCGGCGTACATACCGGCCTTGCTCCGTACCTCATTCTGCTGCCGGACGGAGCCGTAAGGAATGACGGTTTTGTTCAGCTCCATCTGGATGCGGTTGATTTCCGTGTCATACGGGGTGGCGATAACAATGACGCGTCCGCCGTCCTGAGGAATGGCATGGTACTCACCGCCGCCGAGTTTCGCCATTTCACGCCAGACTTTCTTTGTGGAACTGGCGCCCCCGGCCTGTACGGTGTTGACGATAATGCCGCGCTGCACGGCTTCGGCGATGATTTCCGGGTACTTGCGGTCCTGCGGGTAATCCATGTGCGGGGGCGCGTCGCCGACAAGAAAGAGTATGCGGTCGGCGGTGATCCGGGTGGAATCGGACCAGTGCATTTTATTGATGGCGACATCCAGCGCTTCGTTGACAGATTCCGGCGTATCGCCGCCGCCGTCGGCCTTGAAGGCAAGAAGCTGTCCGTAAATGGCCTGTACGTCTTCGGTCAGGGAAAAATGCCGCGTGACGTATTCATCACCGAGATCCCGGTACCCGACCAGACCAAAACGCACGGAAGCGTCGGGGTTTTTGTCAATAATCACGTTGGCGATGGACCATATCTTTTTCTTGGCCCCGTCAATCAGCGCAGCCATGGATCCTGTGGTGTCGAGCACAAAGACGACTTCCACCTGACGTTTGGAAACTTCCATGGCGGATGCGCCGGAAAAGGGAACCAGACAGATTGCCGCAAGCAGCAGGCAGGCGACGAGCGGGGAATATGTGCGAAGGGTCATACTGTCTCCTTGTTGCGGGCGCGGGCGTTTCGCCCCGACTACCCTGATGTGTATCATATGTACCATAGCGTATCATAAAAAACAGCCCAGACTCTAAATTTTCGACGCGAAGGGCCGATAAGGGCCAGTATGGGGGAATATCCCCGAAGGAGGCTCTATGCAGATCAATTCAGGAACTCAGGGGATGTCTCTTCAGGCCGGCGTAGCCGCCGGTGCGATCAAAGACGCCACTGCCGGTCAGGTGATCACTAAAACGCTGGATAAGCTCAATACGAGCGCGACCCTTTCCGGTCCGGCTGTGAACGCGGATTACCAGTTTCAGAAAGACGTTCTCGGCGCGGCCGGAATCGGCCAGTCGCTGGATATGAAAGTCTGATCCGTCCCGGCCTGTTGGCCTGTGGGCCACAGAAGTCCCCTGATGGTTATGCCATCGGGGGACTTGCCTTATGGCGTCCGTAACGTGGTGTGGAAAAATACTTTTTTCTGCGAAAGAAGGAAAAAATAACTTTTTTGACAGGAACGCTTGCCAAACACCATTCTTGAGAGCAAGGTGAGGCCGTTTTTCCTGGTGTTGGCGTTCTTTTCCTTTTTACCTTCTTCCCTGATC
Organism: Desulfovibrio sp. OttesenSCG-928-I05; assembly: GCA_030266385.1. Lineage (GTDB taxonomy): Bacteria > Desulfobacterota > Desulfovibrionia > Desulfovibrionales > Desulfovibrionaceae > JAJDHY01. Next base: position 16,806 of record JAJDHY010000003.1, on the reverse strand, counting down.
CGTGCGGGTGCGGACGGGGCCCGGTACGCCGGGCGATCCGTGCGATCCACACGATAGAGGGAGGACATCCCAGCCGTCGTGCGGGAGCTTCCAGTGTACAGCCCTTTCAAATTCCGGCCCAAGCTCTTTGACTGCCTTTCCGGCTATTCCATGAAAACATTTGGCGCGGACCTTTCCGCAGGCGTGACAGTAGGGGTTATCGCCCTGCCCATGGCCATGGCCTTTGCCATCGGTTCCGGGGTTACACCTGCCGCCGGTATTATCACAGCCGTGGTGGCGGGTTTTCTGACCTCCTTCCTCGGCGGGTCCAGAGTCGCCATCGGCGGCCCCACCGGCGCGTTTGTCGCCATTGTCGCGGGTATCGTGGCCACGCACGGCGTGCAGGGGCTGTTGATCTGCACGATGATGGCCGGGGTCATGTTGCTGCTCATGGGCCTGATCCGGCTGGGAGTGCTCATTCGTTTCATGCCGTCGCCGCTGGTCAAGGGCTTTACCACGGGCATCGCGGTGATCATTCTGTGCGGACAGCTCAAGGATCTGCTGGGCATCAACGCGGAAACGGCGGGCAGCGCCAACGTGATTCTGGCTGTCAGCGAACTGGTGCCGCTTCTTGATCAGGCCAGTATCCCCACATTTATTGTCGGGATTCTCTGCGTGGCGGGTATCCTGTGCTGGCCCAAAAAGCTGGGCAAGCGGGTTCCCAGTTCCATCATGGTCATGCTGCTGGCCACGGTTGCGAGCATGCTGCTGGCTTCGTATGCGGGCATTGAACTGGAAACCATCGGCTCGCGTTTCGGCGGCATTCCCCGCAGCGTGCCCGCGCCGAGCCTGCCGGTTTTCGATCTGGCGACCTTTCAGACGCTGCTGGCTCCTGCCATGACCATCGCGCTCCTCGGCGCTATCGAGTCGCTCCTCTGCGCGGCGGCGGCCGATGCCATGATTGATGACCAGCATAACCCCGATCAGGAACTCATGGCGCAGGGTATCGCCAATATCATAACGCCCCTTTTCGGCGGCATCCCCGCCACCGGAGCCATTGCCCGGACAGCCGCCAATATCCGTAACGGCGGCAGAACGCCCATCGCGGGCATGATCCACGCCATAGTGCTGCTGCTCATCATGCTGCTGGCCGCGCCGCTGGCCAGGTATATTCCGCTGGCCGTTCTTTCCGCTGTGCTCATCGTGGTCGGCATCAACATGGGAGACTGGAAGGAATTCACCTACCTGCGGCGCTATCCGCGCAGCGACGTGACGGTTTTTCTGGTCACCTTCCTGCTCACCATTATTTTCGGTCTGACCCAGGCCGTGACCGTGGGCATGTTCGCGGCCTGCATCCTTTTTATCCGCCGCATGTCCGAGCAGAGCCGGGTGTGGGTGCGCCTTCTGCACCACCGTTCCATCGGGAACGGGGGGAGCGGCTTCCTCCCCGAAGAAGGCGAGGAGGGCGAATACCATCAGGGCCGCCCGGATGGTGCGAATGGCCAGGACGATACGGGCGAGCGGAACGACGACCTGCTGCTGATCAACCTGACGGGGGCCATGTTCTTCGGTGCCGCCCAGAAGCTGCGGCGCATCATGCGCTACAGCAAGCAGCCGCCGAAGGTGGTGGTCCTGCAGATGTCCACGGTGATCAGCCTGGATGCCACGGCCATAACCACGCTTGATGATATTATCGGAAAATTCCGGAAAAAGGGCGTGGAGGTTATCCTTGTCGGCCTGCACAGCCAGCCGCTTTCGGCGCTTACGCGTTCGGGCGTGCTGCGGGATCTGGTGCCCGGAAATATTGTCCGGGATATGGATGCAGCCCGCCGCCGGGCCGATGATATTCTGGAAAACCGGGAACGAGATGAGGCCTGAGGCGGGAACAATTCGCCATATGCCCGCGTGTTTTTGGTAAAAATGTTCCCGGAGAAGCTTTTTTTCAAAAAAAGGCTGTGGCTCTCCAGGGGGTGTTATCAGGGCTTTCGCAATCTGATTACTGCCGTTTTCGGCTTGTGCCGCGCCTTCGGGCGCGGCTTTTTTTGTTGTGCCCCGCGCTCAAGTCTGCTAAAGAAATCCGGCTCGTGGATAACTATTTGGTAATCCACGGGACATTTAGCGGTTGGAGATATTTGGTATGGCAACAACTTTGGAACAGGAAGCCGGCTTTGATGCCGACCTCAACTTTGCAAGCGCCCTTGAAAACTATCTGAGTTCCGATTTCGGCGATCTGGAAGAAGGCTCGATTGTTAAAGGCGAAGTGGTCCGTGTGGATGATGACACCATCCTCGTGGACGTGAACTTCAAGTCTGAAGGGCAGATTCCCGCCTCCGAATTCCGGGATCCGGCGGGCGAGATTCATGTCAAAGTGGGTGATCAGATTGATGTGTTCGTGGTGCGTAAGAACGAGATGGAAGGCTCCATCACGCTTTCGTACGAAAAAGCCAAAAGAATGCAGCTGTTTGATCAACTGGAAGACATTCAGGAGAAAAACGGCGTCTGCAAGGGCCGCATTCTCCGCCGCATCAAGGGCGGCTATACCGTCGATCTCGGCGGTGTGGAAGCGTTTTTGCCCGGTTCGCATGTGGATCTTCGTCCCGTGCCGGACATGGATGCGCTGGTCAACCAGGAATACGAATTCCGCGTTCTCAAGACCAACCGCCGTCGCAGCAACGTTATTGTTTCCCGTCGCGTGCTTCTTGAAAAAGAGCGCGATTCCAAGCGTCAGGGACTTCTCGGCACGCTGGAAGAAGGCCAGACCGTCAAGGGCCGCGTGAAGAACATCACCGAATACGGCGCCTTTGTCGACCTGGGCGGCCTGGACGGGCTTCTGCATATCACCGATATGTCCTGGAAGCGCATCCGCCATCCCAAGGAACTGGTGACCATGGGCCAGGAAATGGAACTGAAAGTGCTTTCCTTTGACAAGGAAAACCACAAGGTTTCCCTCGGCCTCAAGCAACTCGTTTCCGACCCCTGGCAGGACATCACCGCCAAGTTCCCCACCGACACCCGCCTCAACGGCAAGATCACCAACCTGGTGGACTACGGTGCGTTCGTGGAACTGGAACCCGGCGTGGAAGGCCTTGTGCACATTTCCGAAATGTCCTGGACCAGAAAGCTCCGCCATCCTTCCCAGATGGTGCGGGTGGGCGACGAAGTGGAAGTTGTCATCCTCGGCGTGGATCAGGACAAGAAGCGCATTTCCCTCGGTATGAAGCAAGTCAAGCCCAACCCCTGGGTTATCGTGGCTGAACGCTATCCCGAAGGGACCATCCTTGAAGGCACCATCAAGAACCTCACCGAGTTCGGCATGTTCATCGGCATTGAAGACGGCATTGACGGCCTGATTCACGTGTCCGACATCAGCTGGACCAAGAAAATCCGTCACCCCAGCGAAGTGTATCAGGTGGGCGACGTGGTGCAGGCCAAGGTGCTGGTTGTTGACCAGGAAAACGAAAAGTTCACCCTGGGCATCAAGCAACTGACCGAAGATCCCTGGTCTTATGTGCCGGGCAAGTACCCCGTGGGCTGCCTCATCGACGGGCTGGTGACCAACATCACCGACTTCGGCCTGTTCGTGGAGGTGGAAGAAGGCATCGAAGGCCTGATCCACGTTTCCGAAATCAGCTCCAAAAAGATCAAATCCCCTTCCGAACTCTTCAAGGAAGGCGTGACCATTCAGGCCAAGGTCATCCATGTCTCGGCCGAAGAACGCCGCCTCGGGCTTTCCATCAAGCAGCTCAAGGAAGACGAAGAGAAGAAGAAACCCAAGGAATTCCGCAGCGCCGGCGATACCGGTGGCGGCCAGACCCTGGGCGATCTCATCAAGCAGAAGCTTGAGGAAGAAAGCGAAAATAACGCCGCCGAATAACGGTGTGCCGGAAAACGCGGCGGGCTTTGCCCGCCGCGTTTTTTTACGTAAACTGCCCGTCTGCCGGGACGTTTTACGGGAGGCATCTCATGATATTTCTTCGCGCCATCTGCCTTCTTTTTCTGACTGTCTATGCCTTGCATCCACTGCCGCCCCGGCAGGAGCTTGAATCCGTCAAACTGGTCAACCTGACCGACACTTTTTCGCCCTGGTCGCTCCGGGTGCGTTCTGACTGCACCGTAACCTGGGATAACAGTTCCAGCGGGTACCTGCTGTTCAACCCTGAACGGGTGCGGCAGGATGGACGTATTGACGAAGCGCTGTGTAACAGGCTGTTTGGCGCTGTCGTCACGCACGGCTACGCAAAGGAACGACCTCTGGAAGGCGTGGAACTGGCCATGAAACTGCTGATATTCCCGCGCGAGGGCAAATGGTTCGCCAACCACGGCCCCAACACTTACGGGGAAGAAAAAGACGTGGCCGCCTTTGCGGAAATAGAGCGCTATTTCGCAGAGGCCGCTGCCGCTCTGGATATTGAAATCCCCCGCTTTTACCGGGAATACGACACAAATGACTGAGGCTTGCTGACGCAGGTTGAGGGGGAAGGGGGCCGCCCTGTGCCCATATCCCGGCATACCCGCTCCACTGTGATGCCGGGAAGCCGGTATTGCGCGATGCGGTAACACTGTGTATTCCCAAAACGATATCATAGGCACATTCATCCGGCACGTTCGCCGGTGAAAGGAGCAGCAGCATGGATCAGCAGGCAGCATTGCTGGCGCGTCTGGCGCTGGCGGAGCGGGGCGGCGCTATCAGAACCGGCCTTGAGGAATCCGGGGTGTGGGCCAGAACCTACAGCCATGACGACGGGCCGTTTTCCGGGCTTTTTCTGGGCGGCGTCGGCACTCCCTCTTTCGGGCGGGATATGGATGGAGCCTTTCGCCGCTGGCATCTGGAACCGGGCGTTCATATCCGGCACGCCATGGAAGAGGCCGGTTTTCTCGTCGCCTGGGAGCATAACGGCGAGAAGGGCTGTTTCCCGCTGGATGTACGGGCCATCGGCGGCTCGCTCTCGCCGGAAAGTGCCGCAGCCGCTGCCCTTGCCGATGCCGAGAAACCCCTCACGTCCGCATGCGCGTGCGCGCCTGTTCCGGGTATGACGCGACGGGCCTGCGCGTTGTGGCCCTTCCTGTACGAAGTGTATGACGCCCCCTCGTTGCCTTTCTCCCTTGTGCTTGAGTCCTTTTCTCCCCTGCTGCAATCCGGGGATGCGCTGCGGCTTCCGCTGGCTTTTTTCGCCGTGCATTTTCTCGCCAAAGCGGGAAGCGGCCCTGTGAATGCGGGCGTCTGTTTTTCCTGGCCCAACCTGCTCGGCTGGCGGGCGGCCCCGCAAAGCAGCTACGACCGGGGCGGCATGCCCTGGCCCGCCCAGTACAGCGCCGGGAACAGCTGCGCCGCCGTGCCGCTGCCCATGCCGTCATCCGTATCAGATGAACCATGGCGTGGCCGTGCCGCCCTGCAAACACGTCGTACCGTAGGTTCTGCCTCCGCGCCCCTTGAAGGGGAGGCGCTGGTCTTTGCCGCCAGCCGGGACGAAGGATGGCAGTTCAGCGAGGAAAGCTGCGTCAAGGCCGGACAAAACCGTATCGGAAGGCCGCCCGCCCGGCAGGAGCATACCCTTGCCTGGGCGCGGGAGCATTTTGCGCGGACCCTGACCTTGCCGGGCAGCGGAGCCTCGTGGGAAGCCCACTGGGATGAAAGCCTTGCTTCGCTGCTCTCCGCCTCCCGGACGCTTGCCGGGGGAGAGTACGCCTCCCTGCTTTTCGGGCTGGCCATGGATTGCCCTTTCACCGCATTCGGCAAGGGGCGGCTCTGGAAAAACCGCTATACCCGTGAATTCGGCACGGGCGGGAATGACGCGCAGGGGCTTGCCCGGCACGCGCTTGAGCACTTTGACGACTGGCGCGATACCTTGGCCCGGGAAGCGGAAGTGCATTACGAACGCTATGCCCCAGCCCTTGGCGACAGGGTGGCGGGAGCGCTCCGGAACGAACTCTATTTCCTTAACGGCGGCGGCAGCGCCTGGGTTGACGCGCAAGCGGATGCCCATCCCCCGGCTGCTCCGGTAGCGGCTCCGGTTTTGGGAGACGGCGAGCATTTCGCCTTTCTGGAAGGCTTCGATATCGGGTATTTCTACTATAATACCCTGGATTTGTGGGTGTATGCCTTTAGTGCGCTTTCCGTTAACTTTCCGGAACTGGCGGATTCCGTTTTCAGGGATTATCTGAAAACCATTCCCCTTACGCTTCCGGCGCAACGCGTCATCTACCGTGACGCCGCCTTTGCGCCCCTGCTTGTTCCCGGCAAGCTCCCTCATGATCTGGGTGCCGCGCCGGAGGATCCCTGGCACGACCTGAACGGCTACCAGATGCGTGACGACAGCAACGCCTGGCTGGATCATAACCCGACCTTCATCATCAGTTATTTCCTGCACTGCCGCCTGACGGGGAAAACGCCGCCGCCGCACGACTGGGCCGCGCTCAAGGAAGCGTTTGCCTTCATGCGGGCACAGGCCGAAGGGGAGAAGGGTGTGCATGGGCTCCCCCTGCACCGGGCCTTTGGCGACTCCACCTGGGATAATATCGGGCTGAAAGGCGTGTGCGCGCATTCGGGTTCCGCTGTGCTGGCGGCATCCGCAGCCATGGCCGCCTGGGCGGAAGACTTTGGCGAAACGGAATATGCGGCAGCAATTACCGCGATGCTGCCGCAAGCCGTCGCCTGTTTCGAATCCCGTCTGTGGAATGGCGAATATTACCGGGCCTGTGACGAAGGACGCTATGCCGCCTGTATTATGCCCGATTCCCTCATGTGGCTCATGTATGCCGAACAGGCCGGGCTGCCGCCGCTTTTGCCGCAGGAACGGGTCCGTTCCCATATCCGCGCGGCCCATGCCTACGCTTACAAACGGCATGGCTTTCACGGCCCCTTGCTGATTTGCGAACCGGATAACGGATCTTTTCCGCCTGATGGTGGTGACATCGGCTTGCAGGTCAACGAAGTGATACTGGGCGCGGCCTGGGCTGCCGTGGCGCATGCCTATCATGTGGGCCTGCCCGAACTGGGGCGGGAAATGGCGGAAGACATGTCCGGATACCTGCACGGCCGGGCCGGGCTTCTGGGGCGTTCGCCCGCCGCATGGGACAGCCGGGGATTTTTCCGTGCCCCTCTGAACATGCGCCCGCTGGCCATATGGCTGCTTTCCCTGACGGCGGGCGGCGCGGGTTCCGGTTCTGGCGGGAGAGGTACGGCCTCTTGATATACACATTAAAATACTGTTTATGATTGAATCTGCCCATGCCCGGCCCACATGCGGGCAGCAATGCGCGCATTTCGGCGTCCGGTAATGAGCGTTCTGCGGGCTGTTCGCAATAACGACCCGTAAATGCACTCCTTCTGTTCCCTGTGATACGTGGAACCGATTTTGCTTAGAGGGGGCGGTGCATCGGTTCTTACGTTTTCATTTTTCCTACGGGATTACTGGTTTACGATGCACCGTTTACCCGGTGCCGGCATTGCGTGTGCGACGCCGAGCCGTTTCAGAAAATCGTTCAGCACGTATCAGGAGCTGCATATGTTCACGCCGGATTCGTTACGCTCGCTCGGTGGTGCCGCGCTGCTCGCCGCGCCGGATTCTTCCGCTCCCAACACGGCCCGTTTTTCCAGCGAAGCGGGCGAGATTACCGTTGTCGCTTTTGCTCCGGGCGTGTTCCGGCTGACGCTTGGCGATACGGCGCTGCCCGACTACGGTATTGTTGTCGGCACGGAACAGGCGTTGCCGCTTTCCGTGGAAGAACGCGGAACGGCCTTTGTCTGTTCGGCCCAGGGGCATTCCCTGTGTCTTGAAAAAGATTCCCTCGCCGTCAGTTTGCAGCGGGCGGATGAAACGCTCATTCCCGTTACCGAAGACGCGCACTTTGTCCGCCGCTTCCGTCTGCCGCCCCTGGCCCGCACGGATAACGGCTGGTTCATGTCCCTGGGGCTTCCCTTTGGCCAGGCCGTGTACGGCGGTGGGGAAGACTACGGCCACTGCGATCGGCGCGGGCTGCTCATGGATCTCTGGGATGAAGACGCGCTCGGCGTCAACAGTTCCCTTTCCTACAAGAACTGTCCCTTCCTCTGGAGCCCGGGGCAGGGCGGCGGTGCCTGGGGCGTGTTCGTCAATACCGGCGCGTACATGCGTTTCGGCGTCGGGTACCCCCAGTGGTCCAACCAGAGTCTCTGTGTGGATCTTTTTGACAAAAAGCTCGATGTTTTCTTCATTGCCGCCGCTTCCCCTGCGGACATGCTCAAAAAATACACCGATCTCACCGGGCGTTCCGACGAAGCCCCCCTGTGGAGCCTCGGCCTCTGGCTTTCCAAGGCCTATTACAAGGCGCCCGCTGAAACGTTGGAAGCTGCCAAAGGCATGCGGGACAAGGGAATTCCCTGCGACGTCATCACCATCGACGGCCGCGCCTGGCAGGATACGGATACGCGCTTCCTCTTTGAATGGGATCCTTCCCGCTACGACGACCCCAAGGCCTTCTGTGACAAGCTGAAAGCCCTGAATTACAAAATATGCGTCTGGGAGTATCCGCTCGTTTCCATGAAAAACCCGCGCTATCAGGAACTGGCCGACAAAGGCTATTTCCTGAAAGACAAGGACGGGAAACCCTTCCGCTTCGAGTTTGATCCGGGCCCCTTTGGTCAGGTGCTTACCCAGCTTCCCGATAGCGGCGTCCTCGACTTCACCAATCCGGAAGCCTACGCGTTCTGGAAAGACATGCACCGCAAGGTTTTCGAAGATGGCGTTGATTCCATCAAGGCGGACTTCGCGGAACAGGTGCTGCCGGGCATGTACGCCGCCAACGGTGACGAAGGCATGCGCTTTCACAACGCCTATGCGCTGCTGTACAACCTGTGCGTCTATGAAGCCTCCCGCGAATTCCACGGGAAAAACGCCCTTAACTGGAGCCGTTCCGGCTGGGCGGGTAGCCAGCGCGCGCCCATGCAGTGGGCCGGGGATACCGGCAGTTCCTGGAGCGGGCTTGCCGCATCCGTCATGGGCGGGCTTTCCTGGGGTATGAGCGGCTGCCCATACTATTCCACGGATATCGGCGGCTTTTACGGCGAACAGCCCAGCCCCGAACTCTTCATCCGCTGGTCCCAGGCCGCTGTGTTCTGTTCGCACATGCGCTACCACGGCATTGGCCCCCGCGAACCCTGGGCCTACGGTGACGAAGCGGAAAGCATCTGCCGGGAATTTATTGATTTGCGCTACCAGCTCATTCCTTACTTGCAGACCTGCTGCCGGGCCGCGTCGGAAACGGGGCTGCCCGTGATGCGTTCCATGGTGCTCAGTTTCCCTGAGGAGCAGGCCCTGCATCCCTTTGATATGCAGTATATGCTGGGGGACGATATCTTTGTCGCCCCGGTGTTCCGTGAAGGCGGCGGCGTGCGCTATCGCCTGCCCATGGGCGTCTGGCGTGACCTGTGGACCGGCAAGGCCCGCGAGGGCGGCGTGACGGTCAATGAGACCATGCCCCTGAACCGCATCCCCGTGTTTGTGCGGGATGGTTCGCTCCTGCCCATGGGGCCGGTCGTCAGCCACACCGGGGAACTGACGGAAGCGAACCGTATTGCCGCCTTTGTCGCGTATGGGGATGCCTCTTCCCGTGAAACAGATTGCTCCGTCAGGAAAAACGGCGCGCCGGTTTTGTGCCCGGAGGTTTTTTTCAACCGCAAATAGCACTCGTTACCACGCCTTGAAAAGGTTCACCATACAGGCCCCACTTTGCTGCTGGGGCCGCAGCCGGAATCAGGAGGTTGAATGAGCGTGTTTTTGAACGGTTTACGCAAAACCATAAACGCCTGTAACGCAGTGGCGATGAAAATCGCCATGGTCATGCTCATGTTCATGCTGGGCATCATTACCCTGCATGTCTGCATGCGCTATCTGGTCGGCAACAGCATTACCTGGTCCGAAGAGGCCTGCCGGTTCATGATGGTCTGGGTTTCCTTTCTGCTGTTCCCCGCGGCGCAGCAAAAAGGGCAGAACATCGCGGTGGACTTTCTTATCAAGCCTTTTCGCTACCGCCGTATCGGCATCATTTTCGCCATTATCGTTGAACTGCTGGCCGTACTGGTCCTGGCGATCTGCCTGAAATACGGCTGGGAATACATGCTCCGGGCCAAGGTCACCACGTCCGAAGCCCTGAAATTGCCCATGATGTGGGTGTATGTGGTGCTGCCCTACAGCTTCGGGCTGACCCTTCTCTGCTGTTTTGAACGGCTCTGCGAATTGTTTGGCTGCTTCCTCGATCCCGAGAAACTCAAAGTCTGTGATGCGCTTCGTTCCGGCGAAGCCATGGAAAGCCACAGCTAGCCCGACAGGAGAGAGAAAGCATGTTCAAATCCATCTACGCGACCATTGCCGGGCTGAAAATGTTTTACCTGGCCTTTTTCCTGTTCTTCCTCGCCTTTGGGGTGCCCATTGTTTACGTGATGCTGCTTGCGCCCGGTATTGACCTGGCCATGCACGGGCAAACCCGCTTTTTCGCCATGCTGATCCAGCGCTGGGTAAGCGGTATTGACTCCTTTCCCCTCATGGCGCTGCCCTTTTTCATTCTGGCCGGGGATTTTATGTCCGCCGGTGGCGTGACCATTCGAATGGTCCGCTTTGCTGAATCACTTATCGGTCACCTCCGGGCGGGATTGGCCCACGTCTGCGTGCTGGCGTCTGTCATGCTCGCGGGCGGTAGCGGTTCCGCCGTGGCGGATGCCTCCGCCCTTGGTTCCATGCTCATCCCGGCCATGAACAAGCTCAAGTACCCGGCCGGGTTTTCCGCTGCCGTGGTTTCCGCCGCCGGTATTCTCGCGCCCATCATTCCGCCCAGCGGTCTCATGATCATGTACGCGTTCATCCAGAACGTGTCCGTGGCCGCCATGTTCGCGGGCGGGATTATTCCGGGTCTGCTCATGGCTGGTGCCATGATGGCTGTTATCGCCCTGAAAGCCCGTACCGGCATCTTCCCGCCGCCTAAACCCCGTGCGCCGCTGACCGAGGTCTGGGCCAGCTTCCGTCAGGCCATCCTGCCCATGGGGACGCCGATCATCCTGCTGGGCGGCATTCTGGGCGGCATCATGACCCCCACGGAAGCGGCAGGCATAGCGGCAGCCTACGCGCTGCTGCTCGGGCTTTTCTACACGAAGGAAATCAAGTTCGCCGATCTGCCCCGTCTCTTTTCCGGCGCGGCCTTTGCCTCCGCCAAGATTCTGCTGCTGGTCGGCGCGGCGGTGGCCTTTGCTTCCGTCGTCAGTCTGCGCCAGACGCCGCAAATGATGGGCGCGTTCCTGGTTTCCATTACGGACGATCCGCTGCTGCTCTTCTTCATTATCAACCTGTTCCTGCTCGGCGTCGGCTGTATCATGGACGCGGGACCGACGATTCTTATTCTGGCGCCCATTCTGGCTCCGGTCATGACCAGCGTCGGTGTTGACCCCGTGCATTTTGCCGTGGTCATGGTCATTAACCTGACCATCGGTCTGATCACCCCGCCAATGGGATTGGTGCTTTTTGTAACTGCGGGTATAAGCAGGTTGGGAATAGACGTGATTACGCGGAACATTATCGGATTGTTCCTTGCCAACGTCGGCGTTGTTTTCCTGATTACGTATTTCCCGCAACTCGTGCTGTGGCTTCCGACCGTAACCGGCATTTATACACCCTAACCCCTTATCAAAGGAGAGCTTCATGTTCAGAAAATTCGCCAAAGCCCTCATGGTGACTGTCATGGTTCTCGGCTTCGCGGCTCCTGCCTTTGCCGTGGAGACCCTGAACCTGGTGTTCCTCTCGAACACCAATGACGAAGAGTACGATGCCGCGCTGGTTCTGAAAAACTACGTGGAAAGCCGTACCCCGGAAATCAAGATCGAAATCTTCGCCGGTTCGCAGCTTTGCGGCGGCGCGCGTGAATGTTTTGAAGCCCTGGATGCCGGTATTGTCGACATTTACGTGGCCACCGCCGGCGGCACCGCCGTCGTATACCCCGCCGTGGGCGCGCTGGACCTTCCCTATGTGTTCGAATCCGACGAACTGGTGAACGAACTCATGGCGGGCGAATACCCCGAAAAGCTCCGTACCATCCTGTACGACGGCACCCAGGGCAAGTACCTGATGATGGCGTTCAGCAACACGGGCGGCTGGCGTAACTATGCCAACGCCAAGCACCCCTTCAAGACCCCTGCCGATATCAAGGGCCTGAAGCTGCGCACCGTGGAAAACCAGGTGCAGATGGAACAAGTGCGTCTGCACGGCGGTTCCCCCACCCCCATCCCCTTCATGGAAGTGTACACCTCCCTGCAGACGGGCGTGGTTGACGGTACCCTCAACTCCATCACCGACCTCACCAACGTGAAGCTGCACGAACGCGCCAAGTACATGACCCTGGACGGGCACAACTACATGTTCTGCATGTGGTTCATGGCGACCGACCGCTTCAAGGGCTTCTCCGAAAAAGAACGTGACATCCTGATGGCCGGTTTCGACCTGATGGGCCGCGTGCAGAACGGCGTGCAGGTTCGCAAGGAACTGGATGCCTGGAAAGTGTTCCAGGATGCCGGTGGCGAAATATACGACCCCAGCGCCGAAGAAAAGGCCGCTTTCCGTAAGTCCGTTGAGCCCCTGCGTGACTGGTACCTGAAAGAGTACAAGGAAGAAGGCGCGAAGTTCCTTGGCGCTCTGGATGCCGGTGTTGTTGAAGCCGAAAAGAGAATCGCGAAGCGCCACGCTTCGATCCTGGACCCCAAATAAGGCCGGATAGCATATTCTCCCGCTAACGCAGCCGCCGGGGAGCCTTCGGGCTTCCCGGCGGCTTTTGCGTGGGGAAGGGGGAGGGAGGCCTCCGGCGGCCAAGGGGAGAAGGACGCTGTCCTTCTCCCCTTGGATCCCCTCATCCTGCCAGGGGGATGATCCCCTGGACCCCGCTATAGGGGGGAGTGGGTGGGGCGCCGTGGTAGCTTTTGGGAGGGGGGTGCGGAGGCTGGGCGCTACGAAGCCAAAAAGAACCGCCCCCGGCTTTTCGCCGGGGGCGGTGGTTGTAGGTTGGGATGATCCGGACTGTTCCTAGTTGAACATGCTCTGGATGATCTGGTTCACCATTGCGGCCTGGTCGTCAGCCGTGGCGGCGTTGTTGTAATCGTTAATGAAGTTGGCTCCACTATCGCCTTCAAAGTGCACTTCGATGGTCTGTTCACCAGCATCGTGCTTGATGGTCAGTTCAAGGTAGTCGTCCTTGACTTCGCCCTTGATCATCTCGCTGTTAAGCAGCTCGTCAAGGGAGTTATCTTGGGGAAGCAGATCGCCAAGGCTGATCTTGTCACCTTCGTCAAGGTTGAAGTCCATGATCTTGTCGGTACCGTTGTCAAGGTCCGCGATGTTCCATTCAAAGGTGTCCTTGCCGGCTCCACCGAACATGATGTCGTCGCCAAGTCCGCCGTTGAGGATATCGTCGCCGCGTCCGCCGAGCAGGATGTCGTCTCCGGCTCCGCCAGTGAGGTTGTCACTACCGCCCGTGCCGACAAGCATGTAGTTGTCGTCAGTGGGAGCGGAAACGTTCTCGCCCTGGAGAATATCCTTGACCACATGGACACCGTCGGTGATCTCGCTACCCTGGTTGTCTATGACGGTACCGAAGCTGCCGTCGCCCTTGTCGACCTTGACAATGATGTCGCCTTCTTCGGTGTTGTAATCCGTAATGACGTCAGTGCCGTCACCCTTGTAGAACACGAAGACATCCGATCCTTCACCGCCGCTGAGCATATCATTGCCCTTACCGCCGACGATTACGTCGTTGCCGTCGCCACCGGAGATGGAGTCATTCCCGGCCTGGCCGAAGATGGTGTCGTTGCCACCGTCGCCGAAGAGCTGATCGTTGGCGCTACCGGAGCGTTCGACCGTTTCGTTCATACCAAGCTTGAAGGCGTTGTCTTCAATGAACTGGCGCAGGTCATCCTTGGTCCAGCCGGGATGCGTCTGATCCAGGTAGGCCGTAATGATGGCCAGCGAGTTCCCCGCGATGAGCTTTTCGCCCGGAGTCCACGGGTTGGCAGCCTTCCATTCGGGACTCAACATGAAGTCGGCGTTCATCGCGTCACCGAAGATCAGGTCAGAGCCATCACCGCCGGAAATGGTGTCCTCACTGAGGTTGGCCGCTTCAGGGTTCGTGATGTTCTGCTCGATCAGGCCCGAGAATATTTTGCCGAGGGTGGAAGCTTCCTTTACTATTGTGGCTTCACCGGCAGGTTTGGTGACTGTTACACCGTTAAGGTCACCTTCATAGTAGTTGGCATTAGTCTTGTTCTCGAACGTGGTGGCCTTATCACCCACAGAGTTGGTATTATCAAAGTATTGCAAAACGTCTTTGTTAATACCTGAGCCAACACCTATGGCGTTTACTTTGGCACCATGCTCACTCACAAGAGTGTTGAATGCAGTGAGGGCAGACTCGAATTCATGAGAACTCATGCGTGATCCACTATCGCCGTCACCATCGTTGTCACGTGTCGGGATACCGTCTGTCAGGAAGAAAACAATATTTTCGTTATTGTTGTTCAAGCCGTCAAACCATGCATCAGATGTTTCGAATGCCTTCTGATAGTTGGTTCCCCCGCCCTTTCCTTCCATGCCCATTATGCATTTTGCCGCATCCCAATCAATCTCACCAAGCTTGGTAACATCGGAGACGGAACTAGACTTGGAGTTCCAACCAGTCACCCAGTTCCCTGTGACTACCGTCTTGATTATCGTACCATCGGGATTGATGGTATAATACGTCCCTGATGTTTTGGAGGGAATCGCACTGATAATGTCTCCATCGCCATTGATGAACGTTGTTTTTCCTGCTTCAGTCGCAAAGAATTGCTTGCCGGCCTGGAAGCAGACGCCACGGGCTCCGCCGAGTTCAATCGAGGTGGTTACGGCGTTTTGTGCAAACACAGTGAAGCTCAGCGTAATATTTTGTTCACCGGGAGTTGCATCCTCATACGCTTCAAGCTGCTTGACAGCCTCAAAAAGCGCCTTTCTGGTCTCTGACATCTTGTCACTATTATTGCTAGTCATGCTGGTAGAATTATCTACAATAATATTGACATTGTACTTATGGGTAACAGTTTCTACCACACCAGGGGTAGCGCCGCCCGGATCGCCGACCATCACATCATCGCCCCAGCCGCCGGTCATGGAATCATTCCCGGTGCCGCCAGCCTGGAACTTGTTCGGCGTGAGATCGATAGTCAGCGTCGCGTCTGCGTTCTTACTGCCGTCGGTGATGTGGTAATCGAACGACTCGGTCAGCTTCAGGTTGCCATCCTCGTTGGAAGCAAAGAGATCCTGAGCAGCCTTGGCGCCTTCGGCGTTATAGAGCGGATCGGACGGATCCATATCCAGGAACAGCTGGTACGAGTACTCGCCGCCAGGCTGGACAGTCAGCACGCCGTATTCACCGGCAACGGTTATTACGCCGTCTACTGCTGTTGCGCCTTCCACCGACGTAATGTCCGCCCCTTCGGGGTAGTCGTTGGAGAGCAGGTCGCCGGACACGATCCAGGAGGTATCTTCGTTGATGCTGTTGACATCATCCGTAGCCAGCACCGGAGACGTGGAGTCGGTACCGGTGAAGGTAAGGTCGAGGTTACCCGTAAGGATGTCTCCGTCGCCGTCCATGATCTGGATAGGCAGGGTCGTGTCAACATCCAGTTCCGTCTTGGTCGTGTTGCAACCCACGGAAGCGATGACGCCGCCACCCTTGGTCGCGGTCAGTGTCAGCGAACTGAACACTTGCCCGTTGTTATCGATGACGATCTTGCCATCCACCGTGCTGAAGGTGCCGGAATACGGGTTGCCTTCCGCATCGGTAGCTTCCCAGGTGCCGCTGATGTTGTCGCCCTTTTTACCCAGGGAGAACTCAATAACTGTCTGCGGCTTGGTGAAGTTAAAGGTTATCCATTCACCCGGATCAAAGGATTGGGCATCGCCCACGCCCATACCGTTCGTGCTGTTGTTGATCGGGCCGCTGGCATTGATGACCGCGATGCGGGAATCGACACCAGGCTCGGTGTACGTGAGACCCTCAGAGCTGGAAAGGTAGCCGAGAGGCTTGTTGCCGCCATGGGCGTCGCCGCAATTCAGCGTGCTGATGGTGGTTTCAAGGTCGACCGTTCCTTGCATATCAACGCTATACGTACCGTTTTCTGCATCCAGGGTGACGGTGAATATAGGCTTGTCGCCAGCCTTGGCTACGAGAACCGTGCCGTCTTCGTTCGGGTGGTACGTAATGGCCACGCCGTTCGAGGTCAGGCCGCTGTCGGCACCTTCTTCAACCCGGAAGGTAGCGCCCTTGCTGTCGTGCGGACCATCCGCACCCCAGACGGCGTTCAGGTCGCCGGATCCGTTGCCGCCATTGCCGATCGAGAGATCGTCGGGGTTCAGGGCGGTGGGGATATCGTCCACGATGGTCACATTCAGAGTGCCGGTATCGGTATCGCCGTCCTTGTCGGATACGGAGATATCGAAGCTTTCCGGGCCGCTGGCATTCGGGAAGTCGGTGTTCTTGTCAGCACCCGAGGCAGGGGCCTTGTGATCGGCGTTCTGCTCAAGAGTGTAGTCGTAGGTCACCGTGTAGCTGCCGTTCTCGCCGGGAGTGACGCCGGTAATGGCCACTTGGCCATACTTGCCGTTCACAACCGCATCTTGCTGGTACACGCCGTCCACGTACACATCCACGCCGCCAATCTGCAGGTTCCACAGACCGTCAGGAGCGGAGATGGTGAACGAACCGCCGTCAGTGGTATCGCCCTCGATACCGGCGTTGCTGCCGTTATCCGTTTGCGCGTAGCTGCCCTTGGTGTGCGTTTCG
>JAJDHY010000029.1 GCA_030266385.1 Desulfovibrio sp. OttesenSCG-928-I05 | reverse complement strand
CGTCCGGCAACCTTCACGGCTCTGGTCAGTCCCGGCAAAAGGACGTATATTCCTTTCATACCTGATTGCGGGCAGCGCCCGCCCCAGGAGAACGTCATGAACAAACTGTCGGCATTCGGGATTCTCATGCTGGCGCTTTTGAGCGCGTCCTGTACCGCGACGCATACGAGCTGGACGCCGGAAGACACATGCCGGGCGGCAGCCATGCGCGACGGCATGGGCCCCACCCTGTTTCCCTTTCAGCGGGACAGTGGCGATATGTGCGAGGATCCCTTTTACCGCTGAAGGAGTATACGATGGAAATTCGCGGAACGACCATTCTGGCCGTCAAGGATGATTCCGGCGTCGCCATGGCGGGCGACGGGCAGGTGACCATGGGACAAAGCATCATCATGAAGCACACCGCGTCCAAGGTCCGCCGCCTGTACAACGGGAAAATCATCGCCGGTTTCGCCGGGGCCACTGCCGATGCGTTCACCCTGTTTGAACGTTTCGAAGCGAAGCTTGAAGAACACAGCGGTAATCTGGCCCGCGCAGCCGTTGAAATGGCCAAGGACTGGCGTACGGATAAGTACCTGCGCCGCCTTGAGGCCATGCTGCTGGTCGCGGACGCCAGAACCATCCTGCTGCTTTCGGGCAACGGTGATGTGATCGAGCCGGACGGCGGCATCGCGGCTATCGGCAGCGGCGGGCCGTACGCCCAGGCGGCGGCAAAGGCCCTGAGCCTTCATACATCCCTGCCGCCTGAAAGCGTGGTCAGAGAAGCCATGGCCATCGCCGCCGACATGTGCGTGTTCACCAACAGCCACCTCACCATCGAAACACTGTCCGTACCAACCGCTGTTTAACACCTTTTCACGAGTCTATGATTGCGGAGCGGTCGGTAACGCCGCTCCGCAATCATTACGCGGGAGGAGTTCAGCCCCCTCTCCGGCAAACCGCGCATGGAAGCATATATGGAATTGCAGAAAGAAAAAGACGGCTTCATCCCCCCGGTCACTCTTACTGCCGGGTGCAAGATAAACCTGTATCTGCGTGTTACAGGAAGGCGTGAAGACGGCTACCACACCCTTGAAAGCCTGTTCATCCCTCTCCCGTCACCCACTGATACGCTGACAGTCTCCCGGAACAGCGAAGAAGGCCTGTCCTTTTCCTGCTCCGTTCCCGCGCTGGAACGCAGTCCCGGCACCGTACACAAGGCATACGCCCTGTACACGGATGCGAGCAGGTACCGCCCCGGACTCCACGTCCGTCTCGAAAAGGGCATTCCCATGGGCACGGGGCTTGGCGGAGGCAGTTCGGATGCCGCCGCGCTGCTTCTGTACCTGGAAAAACTCGCGCAGGAAGACGGGCGAGCGCCCCTCGGCCCGGAACGTCTTGCCGGACTGGCCGCGCGTATCGGCGCGGACGTTCCCTTTTTTCTGCATAATACGCCGAGTCTGGTCAGCGGTATCGGAGAAAAAATTGTCGCGACGGAAAATCCGTTCAAAGGCTCGTTTCTGCTTCTCCTGTGCCCCGAAATCCATGTTTCCACCGCCTGGGCCTTTGCTACTTTTGATGAAGATTTGCGACAAATCGCAGAAAGCGGCTTGACATTATCAGCCGGGAAAGATAGTACCTCTTTCGTTCACGGAGTGCGGCTTCAGAACGATCTTGAGACGGTAGTTTTCCGGAAACATCCGAAACTGGCCGAACTCAGGAAAAGTCTCCTTGCTCACGGCGCATACGCGGCGAGAATGAGCGGCAGCGGGGCAAGCCTGTTCGGGCTTTTCACAAGCCGGAGAGAAGCTGAAGACGCCAGGGCGGCAACGCCGGGCGTAGTAACGTATCTTCATGAACTTTGATGCTGGGGTGTCGCCAAGTCGGTAAGGCAACGGGTTTTGGTCCCGTCATTCGAGGGTTCGAGTCCTTCCGCCCCAGCCACTTTTTTTCCTGAAACCGCGCAAGCGGGCATAACGCACACCTTACTTCCGGAAAAATCCCCATGTACCACGAGTTGAAGATCCTGGCGGGCACATCCAACCCGGCTTTGGCCAATGCTATTTGTGACTACATTGGCATCAAGCCCAGTCCCGTCCTGTGTGACAGGTTCAGCGACGGTGAGATACGCATCGAGATCGGCGATAACGTCCGCGGTGGCGACGTTTTCGTCGTTCAATCACTGTGCGCTCCGGTGAACGACAACCTCATGGAACTCTGCCTTATGCTCGACGCCCTGAAAAGGGCCTCGGCGGGACGGGTTACCGCGGTTGTTCCCTACTACGGTTATGCCCGGCAGGACCGCAAGGTAAGCTCCCGCACCCCCATCAGCGCGAAAGTTGTCGCCGATTTTCTGACCCTCGCGGGCATGAGCCGTCTTGTTACGCTCGACCTGCATGCGGGCCAGATCCAGGGATTTTTCAATCTCCCGGTGGATAACCTTTACGCCGCGCCCGTGCTGCTTGAAAACCTGCGCCAGATCGAAGGCGAAATCGTCATGGTTTCCCCGGACGCCGGTGGCGTTGAACGCGCCAGAGCGTTCGCCAAACGCCTCAATGCCGGTCTCGCCATCATTGACAAGCGCCGCGACAAGCCCAATCAGGCGTCCGCCATGCATGTCATCGGCGACGTTGAAGGCAAGACCGCCGTCGTGCTGGACGATATGATCGATACCGCCGGGACCATGGTTGCGGCAGCGGACGTGCTGCTCAAGAACGGCGCGGTGGATGTCATGGCCTGTGCGACGCACCCGGTTCTTTCCGGTCCGGCCATCGAACGGATCAACAATTCTCCTTTCAGTCGCGTCATTGTTTCCGACACCATTCCCGTCGGGCACAAGAAAGACAACTGTCAGAAGCTGGAAGTGCTTTCCATTGCCGGTTTGCTCGGCAAGGCCATCAACAACATTCATACCGAATCCTCTGTCAGCGTGCTTTTCGTTTAAGGCACTCTCCGTCAGCAACGGCTAAGGTCATGGCTGAGGATCACAAAGGAGCATCACAATGAGCGAATTCGCAACTCTCACCGTTGAAAAACGCAGTGCTACGGGCAAGGGCGCCGGACGCCGTCTGCGCGCCGCCGGCCTCATCCCCGCCGTTTTCTATACGCCGGGCGGCGAGAACATCCCCGTGCAGGTTCCCGAACTGCCGCTGGTGAAGAT
Organism: Desulfovibrio sp. OttesenSCG-928-I05; assembly: GCA_030266385.1. Lineage (GTDB taxonomy): Bacteria > Desulfobacterota > Desulfovibrionia > Desulfovibrionales > Desulfovibrionaceae > JAJDHY01. Next base: position 14,031 of record JAJDHY010000029.1, on the reverse strand, counting down.
TTTTGAAACAAAGGGCCGCACCACGCTGTTCAACGTTGAAATCGTTGATGGCGACAAGAAAAGCGTGCACCCCGCCCTGATCTGGGACGTGGAATTCTACCCCACCAAAAACCGTTTCATGCACGTCGACTTCTTCGGCGTTGACCTTGAAAAGGAACTCAAGGTCCGCGTTCCCGTGGAATACGTGGGTACCGCCAAGGGCACCAAGCTGGGTGCCGCCATGCAGGTTTTTGTGGAAGCCATCGACCTTATCTGCAAGCCGCTGGCTCTTCCCAGCAAGATCACCATCGACGTTACCAACCTGGATGTGAACCAGAGCATCAAGGTCGGCGCCCTCGGTCTTGCCGAAGGCGTGCGTGCCGCGCTGGATTCCTCGGTGACGATGGTCAGCGTGGCGTCCTCTTCCAAGGCTGAAGCCGACGAAGACGGCGAGGCGAAGGGCGAATAACACTTCCCCTTGTTTTGCGAACAATGATACGAGGCGCGGCTCCGGCTTTTCCGGGGCCGCGTTTCACTATGGTGCACCATGGAACTGGACGGACTTTTCGCGGGCCTCGGCAACCCCGGACCCGAATACGCGCATACACGGCACAATTTCGGCTTCATGCTGGCGGATATGCTGCTGGAAGATTGCCGGGCCAAAGGTCGCTGTGATCAGCTTTCCGGCGGCAAGGGGCGTTACGAAGCCTTCAAGTGCCGCCTGCCCGGAAAAAACGGCGGAACCTGGCTTGTGGTCAAACCCCTGACCTTCATGAACCGCAGCGGCGAGGCGGTTCTGCCCCTGCTCCGCTATTACCGCGTCCCGCTGGAAAATCTGCTGGTGGCGCATGACGAGCTGGATATTCCTTTCGGTCGGCTGCGCATCAAGATAGGCGGCGGCTCGGCCGGGCACAAGGGTATTGATTCCATCGCCGAAGTCGCCGGATCAAAGGAATTTTACCGTCTGCGGCTGGGAATCGGCAAACCCGCCGGGTACGATACGGTCTCTTTTGTCCTGGGACGTTTCGGCGCGGAAGAAAACGAGCATATGGAAACCATCCTGAACGCCGCGCTGAAAGGCTTCTACACCTTTGCGCGGGAAGGGTTCACGCCCGCCCAGCGCCGGATAAACGCGTTCGCGCTCCCCAAAAAGGAAAACAGTGCGGGTGAATAAGGGGTGCTGCCAGCGTCCCTTCACGTGCCACGCGGACCGTGGCCCTGAAAAATTTCAGGCTTCCTCCGCCACCGCGCCCTGTTCTGCCAGCCTTCCTGTAAAAGTTTTGCGCTGCCGCGTTGCGGCACAACGCCTCCCCTTACGCCCGGCTGCGCCTCTGGCCTGTATTCTCAACGGATTGATTATTTTTGAATAAAAGTAAATAATACCTTTGTAACAATCCTTGCGCCACGCTGTTCTATTTTTTTAGACATTTTCCCCGCAGGATGGACGAAACCTGATTATTTCGCTATAACTTTTGAATGTTGCAGAGTTCCCCCTGGCGGCATGCGTTGCCTTTCTCCAGGGACCAGGCCGGGGGACATACGGCGCAACGGGTATTTTTCTCCCGCCGCCGCTGTTTTTTTCGTTATTACCACGTCAAGGAGTTCTCCGTGTTCAACCCCGATCAACTCGTCGTGTATCCCGCCCAGGGTGTGGGCAAGGTGGATGCTGTCGAGCATAAAGACATCGGCGGAGCCGGAGCGGACTTCTACATTGTGAGTATTCTCGGCAACAACATCACGCTCATGGTTCCCGTCCTCACCGCCGACAAGGTCGGTCTGCGTCCTCTGTGTGATAAAGAAGAAGCACTGGCCGTGCTGGAATCATTCAAAGACCGCAGCACGTTCACCGGGCATATCGGCCAGAACTGGAACCGCCGTTTTCGTGAATATTCCGACCGCCTGAAAAGCGGGAAGCTTGAAGATGTCAGCCATGTGGTCAAGGAACTGCTCCTGATCAGCGGTGAAAAGGAACTTTCGTTCGGCGAACGGCGTCTTCTTGAGCAATCCATGGGGCTCGTGACCATGGAGCTGGCCTGCGTTCTGGACAGGGATCCGGAAGCGGTCAAGACGGAAATCGAAAGCTTTTTTGCCGATGTCCTGCAAAAAGAAGAAAAAGAAGCATAAGACGCTTGCAAACTCCTGCCCGATGCGGTAGGAAGCTTTTGCTCATTTTCTGTTTATCCAGGAAAAATCGCGCACGGGCTTTCCGGCAGCGCATCAGGATACCCCGCTCCAGGGAATAATCCAGTTAATTATCGAACTGAGTAATCCGAGTCAAAGTAATGCAGTGCCGGGCTGCCCTGACGCTTTATCGCGTTTCTTCTGCCCTGTCCCGGTCATCTGATCCCATAACGCCCAACGCCCCCGTTTTGTGTGGAATATTCTGACTGCATTATCATCACTATGACCAACCCTTTGTGCGACGGTTTCGTGCCGTTCGCTGTTTATTGACCTATTACCCCCACCCAGACTTTATGCGGAAAAAGAAAAGCGCTCCCCTCACAGCCCCGGAATCGGAAACGGAAGTCGGCATGAACCTGTCCGAGCTCAAGATCAAAAGCATGCTTGAACTCATGGAACTTGCCGAGGAATTCAATGTCGAAAATGCCAGCAACATGCGCAAGCAGGAGCTTATATTCGCCCTGCTCCAGAACTGCGCGACGCAAAACGGCGCCATATTCGGCGACGGCGTGCTGGAAATACTGCCGGACGGCTTCGGCTTTCTGCGCTCTCCGCTCTCCAGCTACACGCCGGGGCCGGACGACATCTACGTCTCTCCCTCGCAAATCCGGCGATTCGCGCTACGCAAAGGGGATGTGGTTTCCGGGCAGATACGCCCGCCCAAAGAAGGCGAACGCTACTTTGCCCTGCTGAAAGTCAACGAAATAGGCTTTGAAGCGCCGGAGCACGCCAAAAATCTTGTTCTTTTCGATAACCTGACCCCCATCTACCCGGACCGGCCGCTCATCATGGAAAACGGCAGCAAGAACATGTCCAGCCGGGTTATCGATCTCATGGCCCCCGTGGGCTGCGGTCAGCGCGGTCTTATCGTCGCCCCGCCCCGTACCGGTAAAACCATTCTCCTCCAGACCCTCGCCAACTCCATCAACGCCAACAATCCCGACGTCTACCTCATCGTTCTGCTTATTGATGAACGTCCCGAAGAAGTGACGGACATGGAACGTACCGTGCGGAACGCGGAAGTGGTTTCTTCCACTTTTGACGAGCCCCCGACCCGTCACGTGCAGGTTTGTGAAATGGTACTGGAAAAGGCCAAGCGGCTGGTCGAGCGCAAAAAGGATGTGGTGATCCTGCTGGATTCCATCACCCGTCTCGGCCGCGCGTACAACGCCGTTACCCCTTCTTCCGGCCGGGTTCTTTCCGGTGGTCTTGATGCCAACGCCCTGCAACGTCCCAAGCGTTTCTTCGGCGCGGCGCGTAACATTGAAGAAGGCGGCAGTCTGACCATCATCGCGACCGCCCTTATTGATACCGGGTCGCGCATGGATGAAGTCATCTTTGAAGAATTCAAGGGCACCGGGAACATGGAAATTTACCTGGATCGCCATCTTGCGGAAAAACGCGTGTTCCCGGCCATTGATATCAACCGTACCGGCACCCGCAAGGAAGAATTGCTGTTGCCCGACGACGTACTCAACCGCGTCTGGATTCTGCGCAAGATTCTCGCGCCCATGTCTTCCATAGACAGCATGGAGTTCCTGCTGGACAAAATGCGCGGTACCAAGAACAACGCCGAATTCATGAATGTGATGAACAAATAGGAGCTGGCCGCGCCATTTACGCTGTTCAGCCCCCAACCATAGCGAGACCGTACCATGATGCACTTTCCCATGACTGCCGACAAAGCCTTCATCGCCGAACAGGCCGCGAAAATGCTGCTTGAAATCAAGGCGGTCCATTTCTACGAAAAAGATCCCTTTATTTTCACGTCCGGCTGGGCCAGCCCCGTGTACACGGACTGCCGCAAGATCATTTCCTTCCCGCGTTTGCGCTCCGGCCTTATGGATTTTGCGGCCGCCACCATTATGCGTGATGCGGGTTGTGAGCAGATTGACGTGGTTGCCGGTGGCGAGACCGCTGGTATCCCCTTTGCCGCGTGGATGGCCGAGCGCCTCGGTTTGCCCATGCAGTATGTGCGGAAAAAAGCCAAGGGTTTTGGCCGCAATGCCCAGATTGAAGGCGAAGTGAAAGACGGTCAGCGCACCCTGCTGGTGGAAGATCTGGCGACGGACGGACGCAGCAAGGTCAATTTCTGCAACGCCCTGCGTGATGCGGGTGCGGTGGTGGATCATTGTTTCGTTATTTTCTTTTATGATATTTTTGCTGGCAGCCGTGAGCTGATGGATGAAATCGGCGTGAAGCTGCATTACCTTACCACATGGTGGGATGTGCTGAAGGTTGCGAAAGCAAGTGGGCACTTCCCTGCCAAGACGCTGGATGAAGTGGAAAGCTTCCTGCATCACCCTGCTGAATGGTCCGCCAAGCACGGCGGGATTTCGGAGTTTGGGGCGAAGTAGGAAGAGAAGTAAGAAGCAAGCAAGAAAGAAAGAAAGAAAGAAAGAAAGAAAGGGCCGCTCCATTTTGGGGCGGCCCTTTGTGCTGTTTGGGCTTGAAATGCTAGGAAAGGCGGTTCATGTCTATTCGGCAAAAACCGCCTTTTTCGTTTTGCGGGCCGATTTTCAGATGACGTGAGGTTCGAAAATTCCGCAGGAAAGCGGAATTTGACGCAGGAGCAAAGCGACTGCGCCCCGAAGGGGCGAGGGCCAGGACGGCCCGAGTCAATACTTGGGTATACTCCCCGCCCGAAATGCGGAAACCGGCCCGCAAAAGCAAAAAATTCGTATTTTTACCAAATCCCCACGAACACCTGCACTCCGCGCAAAACAAAAATGTGCCCGACTGGAACCCCTCCGCGCGGAGGATTTTGTGGCTTCGCGTCCTTCGGATACCATCCGATCCATGGCCGGGCGGGAACTCGTAGTGCGTGCGCGTCACGCCTCCGGCTGGTGTCTGCTGACTCCAAAAGGCCCTGTGCTCTGATGGGCGGTCCGTATGGGCACTCTAAAACGCCATCGGGGAGAAGAGACCTGCTCTCTTGGCGGGGGAAGAAAAGCTCGCCGCTACATGGCAAACTAATTCATCCCCCCTAACGCGGGGTCCGGGGGAAGAAGGAACCTTTAGCTGTAGGCGAGTCTTCGAGCCGTACAGATAAAGAGAGCATAGCTGGAGTCCTTCTTCCCCCGGCCGCCGGAGGCATCTTCCCTTAATAATCCATTTTCCAGCCGATGCCGGCCTGGCTGGATTCTGTGGAGCTGCGGCCTTGCAGGGTGACGTTGGGGAACAGTTCTATTTCTACGCGCACGGCGGTTTCTTCCTGAGTCAGGCCTTGTTCCACGCCGATATAGATGCTGTCGCCCAGATATTTTCCTGCTTCGAGGGCGGGGCCTGTTTCGCCGACTCCACCGGCGGCGCTTTGTCCGGCGAGGTTGGATGCGCCGGAAAGTCCGGAATCCTGACGGGCCTGGCCGTTACCGCCGGTACTGCCCAGTCGGAGCACGTCCAACCCGGTCGCCTTGCGCATGGTGGTCAGGGGGTCCAGGCCGCCTTCGCTCATTCCGGCAATCTCGCGCAGACCGTTGGCAAGCTGGATCATTTCGAAACGACTGAGATCGGAAACGCGCTTGCCGAAAAGAACCTGGGCCAGCACTTCGTCTTCGGGCAAGGGGGGGATGCTGTCCAGAGTCAGCGAAGGCTTGCTGGCGGTACCGCCCGCGCGGATGATGCCGGTAATGTCGGCCCCGTTATAGGTCAGCTCCAGATTGATGCCGGGATTGATGCGGTTTCCGCCGAGGAATTCGATCTCGCCCCCGGTGAACTGGAAGGTACGAGACAGGAGATCAAAGGTACCCCGTACAGGCGCGAGAGAACCTACCAGCTGCGGTTCGGAAAGCTGACCCGTGATGGCGAGATTCCCCATCCATTCGCTGTCCAGTCCGCGCCCCCGGATATAGAAACGACGGGGAACTTCGATGCGGATATCGCTGGACGGGCCGGAACCGGGGGCCTTGTCCGCCGTGCCCGCTTCCGTGATTTCAAGGGTGGGTACGGAAGAACTGCCCAGCAGGGAAGAAAGCAACACAACCTCGCCTTCTTCAACCATAATATGGGCGCTCACCTTGGGAGCGGAAAGAGAGCCATCAACACCCAGAAGACCGCTGATGACAATGCTCAGATCGTCCCGGTGCAGCGGCGCGAGATGGCGTACCTGACCGCGCATGGCGATGGATCCTTCACCGCCAAGATCAACATTGCCTTCCAGCCCCACGGATCCGGCAGCCCCGTCCGACAGGGCGAGTACGACGCGGAAACGCTGCGTGTTCTCGGCCGCCGCTTCCAGATTGATATCCGTGAGCAGCACCCCGAGGGATTTATCTTCGAAGCGCCCACCGGCCAGATAGACCGAACCGTTCACATCCGGGGCATTGAGGGTTCCGCCGATGCGGATATCCGCCGATGCGATCCCGCTGACATCCCTCTCCGGCATGGGCACAAGATGCCAGAGCGGCGCGACGGGCCCGGCCCAACGGAAGGCAGCTTCCAGCGGGGCGTCCATGACGGGCACAGGAAAACCGCTCGCGTCCATACGCATGGGAATACTGAATGTAAGGGGTAGTTCCGGCGCGGGAATATCCCCGCCCGCCGGGTTCGGCGTCTGGGCCAGCAGCGCGGACGATGCGGTTCCCTTGAGCCGGAGGCTTCTGCCTTCGCGTACAAAGGATGCATCCGCCTTCAGGGCGGGGAGCGTTCGGTCAATGCCCGTGGAAGACGCGAACACCGAATCATCCAGCGTCAGCAAAAGTTGAAGCGAACCGACGGGATCACCCTTGCCGCCCTTGTAGGCCAGTTCCGCGTTGAGCACACCGAGCGGCAGATCCAGCGCGGCAGCCTGATTGATGAGCGCCAGAGGAAGATCGACAATTCGTGCGTTTATCTCAGCCTTGCCGGGCAGCAAGGAAGCGTCCGCAAGCACAGCGCCGCCCGGCGTCATGGCAATGGAAAGCCCCTCCGTCTGCACACCGTTCGCAAAACTGACGCGCACAGGCGCTTCCAGTGAAGCGGAAACCCGGCTGCTGGGTTCCAGCACCATGAGTTCTTCCAGATCGGCGTGCATGGCCTGCAAATCGTAGCTGCCCTTGACCGAAAGCATGTCGATGGTGCGTGCCCTGCGGCCCTGCCCGGTCCCGGAGCCAGCGGCTGCCCCGCTGGAGCCGGATGCTGCGGGCGCGGACGCCACGGGCTGCCCCGCCTCGCCTCCGGTCTGGGCCGCTGCCCGTTCGGCGGCACGCGCGGCCCGGCGTTCCTGAATACGCTGACTGCGGGCCTGCCTTTCTTCTTCTTCGGCAACGGTGGTAATGGAGGCGCTGGTATCCGTGCGCTGCGTCCAGGCAGGGGTCGTCGCGACCAGAGAAAATGTTCCGTTCAAGCCGCTTCCGGCGACTTCCGCGCTGACGCCTGCCCAGGGGATCCCCCCCGCGCTGCCGGGTCCGGCATCAAGACTCAGATTCAGATCGGGCCGGGTCTGCCCGAGGCGGGCCGTCAGGGAAGCAGCCAGACTGTTCAGGGAAATATCGCCCTGTTCCGGCAGACGCAGAGCGCCGACATCCAGATCCATATCCACGGACTGAACGTCGCCGGAATGCGCGCAGTGAATTTCCGCCGAGACGGCATCCCCGGAGATGGGGAGCGCCAGCAGCGCGGCAAGCGGTTCCCAGCTGTGCACCCCGGCGGAGAGGTCGCCGTCAAGCGTCAACCCTTTGGGCCAGAGTCCGGCAGCTGTCAGGCCGGCCATGTCGGGGAAAGGCATGGGCACCCGGGCATCCAGATCGCCATCAACGGCCAGCCCGAATCCACTGACCGAAAGCTGCCGCAACGCCGCCGTCATGACGCCGCGTTGCGTGCCGGGCATGGCGAAATCCATGGATCCCTTGATGGAAGCCGGTCCGCCGGGGCCGGAGGCCGTGCGCGTGTCAATATCGCCGGAAACCCGTATGGAGCCATCCGCATCCCGGACGAAACCGCCTTCTATTCTGGAAACCAGCGCTGCCATGGCTCCGGCGTTGGTGACAAGCCAGGGGCTGGTAAAGGCGAGCGTGCCGTTAACATCGGAAAGCGTCCCCCCGGCATCCAGCCGGACCGCCAGCGGACCGCTGACCCCCGCGCCGAAGCGTCCGAGTTCGGCCACGCTGAGCGCCAGAGCCGCATTGACGCTGGCATCGCCCGCGTCGATGTCCACTGTGCCGGATGCGTTGATCTGCCCGGCCTGAAGCATGTCGATATCCAGATCAAAGTTCCCGGCACCGTCGCCGCCCGCTTTGCCTTCAATACGAATCGGGTCCGCCAGAGCGGCAAGCAATGAAGGTTCCATGCCGCCAAGCCCGGCGACAATGGGCTGCCACGGGGCTTTTGTTTCGCTGGCAATGGAAAGCTCGGCCTGAAACGCGGCATCCGCTTCCCGCAACGACGCATCCGCTCTGGCGTCAAGCCCGAGACCTTGCAGGGAAAATTTCGAAAGACGCAGCATACCGCCGGAGCGGGCGGCTTCCGTACGCAGCGTGAGCACCGCGTGGGGATCGGCCAGCCGCGAAGGCAGCGTTGTATCCCCGCCGGACAGCGACAGTGCGAGTTTCAGCCAGCCGCCATCCACCGGAGCATCCAGCGCGACCTTGGCGCGCGCTTCACCGCTATCCAGCGCCACAGCGCCGTCCGCATCCAGTGCGATGCCGAGAAAACGCAGACGGAGCGCCTCTATGGCCAGCCCGATTCCGGTAGCGGCAGGGTTGGCGGCAGCAGGAGTCGCCGGGCCGGGCATCTCCAGACCGGCGTTCAGTTCAAGCAGCCCTTCCGCTGTCTTCCCTTCCCAGGGGAAATCCAGCGCAACGCGGAGAGCGGCTGTGCCGTGCATGCCGCGCGCCGGGTCTGCCGCATCCCGGAGAACAAAAGAAACCGGGGTCAGGTCTGTGGCAAGCCGCACATCGCCCGCAGCGGCACGCAGGGCGAAGGCCGCACCCAGTACGCCGTCCTGCAGGTCGGCGGAGCCGTTCAGATCAAGGGCGAGGGGAGCGTCAAAAGCCTGTGTCATGAGTGTGGCGAGTTCTTCGCGCTCGCCGGATTCCGGCGTGCCCGCAGCGCCCCGCAGTGACGCGGCCAGCTCTTCCGGCGATACTCCCGTGACGTCCCAGGCAATGCGGGCGTTTTCGACAACCAGCGTGTCGAGATACACGGCAACGGGAAGTTCCGGGAAAACAAAAGGGCCGGATTCCGTGGGTTCCTCGGGTTCGGGCTGAGCGGGTGATGACGGAGGCGGGAGCCGAACCAGTTCCGGCCCCGAAAGGCGCAACTGGGAAATGCGGAATTCGCGTTTGAAAAGATCAAAAAGGGAAAGTTCCAGCGCGGCTTCATCGGCGGCAAACAGCAGGCCTTCGGCATCGGAAACCCGCAGGCCGTGAATGTACACGCCGCCCGGAAGCGGCGCGGCAAGTTTGTCCGCCTCCAGAATCATCCCGCTGGGGGCCAGCGCGTCAGCGGCAAGCGCCAGTATTTTTTCCCCGGCCCATTCCGTGCGCAGCAGCAAAAGCGCGCCCCCGACGGCCAGCACCAGCAGGAGCAGCACCCCTGCCGTCAGACGGAATACCCAGCGCCCGACCTTCCGGAGAACGCCCGTGCGGGGCGACGCCTCTTTGCCGCTCTGCCGCGGCGCGCCGCTGCTCTGCTCTTTCATTAAAAGCTCTGCCCTATGCTGATATAGAAGTGGATGGAATCGTCGTCCTTGCGCGGATTCAGCGGGGTCGCCACGTCAAAACGGATGGGGCCGATGGCCGTGTAGAAGCGGAAGCCAAGGCCCGCGCCCCAGCGCATATCCTTGCCGAATTCAAAGTCCGGCGTATCGTCGTACACCATACCGCCGTCCACAAACGCGACCACGCCAATGGTATCCGTAATTTTCCAGCGCGGTTCCACGCTGACTTCCATAACGGAATTGCCCCCCAGCGGGTCTTTTTTATCGTTGCGCGGTCCCAGAGACTGGTATTCATAGCCCCGCACCGAACCGCCACCGCCGCTGTAGAAACGGACGGACGGCGGTACTTCGCCGGAATCCACACCAAACACCGAACCGATACTGCCCTTGAGTGCCAGCACCAGCGTATCCTTGCCGATGAGCGGCAGATACGTAAACGCGTCAACCCGCGTCCGCAGCGCGGTAAATTCACCATCATAGCTGCCCACGTAAGGCGCGGCGGAAAACATCACCCGGCTGCCCTTGGTGGCGTCCAGCAAACTGTTGGCGTCACTCCAGGAAGCGGAAAGAGGCAGACCGAACATCTGATAATCCCGGCGGGATTTGTCAGGATCCTTGATCGAGCCGCCTTCGGCGCTGACCATGACCGTCCCGGTCCAGCGCTTGCTGATGCGCCGTTCAATACCGGCAGCAACCCGCTGGGCCTGTATGTCATACGCGTCCGTATCCTGATTCAGGATCGCGCCCTGCGCGATGAAATCCTGCTTGGGGCTCAGGAAAAACGGTAGCCGGTACTTGGCGGAAAATTCCTGCATATCCTGCCAGACAGGCAGATCCAGCCGCAGGGAATCACCGCGTCCGGTCAGGTTTCTGTGCTCCCAGAACGCCTGCACGCCGACGCCGAAACTTGTGTCGTATTTAAGCGCCCCGCCCACGGTTCTGGGCGGCGCTGTTTCCAGTTGCGTCACGATGCTGCGGCGTCCGTCGGCATCCGCCTCCGTGCCGGGATCCAGCGTGATAGCCTGAAACAGCGAGGTGCCGCGCAGTTTTTCCCGAAAGGCCTCAACCTTGTCCTGATTCCAGGGCTCTCCATCTTCCCAGGTGATCAGGTTTTCGAGGTACGAGTGCTTGATACCCGGCTCACCGCGCAGTTCCAGATCTCCCATCCGCGCGAATTCCCCGGACCGGACCCGGACTTCACTTTCCAGTTCCTTTTTTCCATGGTCCAGAATATGCCGCGTGGAAACCACGCTGGCAAAGGGATAGCCCTTATTGCGGAACAGGTCCTGAATGCGGTCGATAGCCGCCAGCACATCGGAAGCTCTGGCTGGCGAGCCGAGGGGCAGACCGACATCCGCCAGCGTCCGGGGAAGTTGCGGGGCGTCGGGAGGGCCGGGCCAGATGGCCTGCCCCGGCGACGTATCACCATCAGGGCTGACGGTGGGGACGGTGGTGGTGGAAGCAGTAGAACCAGTGGAATCGGCAGAGTCTGCGGCTGCGGCCTCGCCACCGGGCGTGTCCGCAGCCGGAAGAATGGCACTGTTTCCCGTGTGGTACAGCGAACCGGGCTGAAAGGTCACACGCACCGTGTAGGAACCGTCCGAGGCCGGGGCCTCGAAAAGCCCGCGCGTAAAGCCGCCAAAGAAACCACCCGCGCTTTTCCCGGCCGGCGCGTTGCGCAGTTCCGTTCCCGGATGCACAATGGTGCCGCGCACCCTGCCGGTATAGTACCCGTAAGAACGCAGCACTTCCTGACCGTGATCCAGCGACTGTTTGAGCCGCCGTTCAAGGCCGGTGACGGTATGGACGGGAATATCCGCCAGGCGGTTCAGGGGACTGGTGGCAAGAAAGCTGTCTTCAAGCTCCGGCGCGCCGGGGGATGCGGCAACGACCCGGTACTGGATCGTGCTTTGCGTATCGTCCGCAACTCTGGGACCGCCCGAAAGCGCGGCGGCTTCCCGCAGCGCGTCCGGAATATCCGGGACGGCAAGGGGGCCGCCGGGATCGCCATCCAGAATTTCATCGGCCGTTCGGGACGCGGATTCCGCCCCGTTATCGACATCCGTAACGGAAAAAAGGGGCTCTTGCCCCGCACATCCGGAAACCAGTAGGAATACGGCGCACAGAAGCGCCACGCTCAGCCTGCCCATGGGCCGTTCTATAGCACAGGGTTACCCGATTCCCCAATAGCGGACAGCGCACTTTTTTCTTTTTTCCGCACTATTTATAGATACACCGGACCACCTGCCTCATCGCGCCCAATTTGACGCGACACGCGGCCTCGTGTAGAGGGAAACGATGCGCGCCGCCATCGTTTTTTCCTGCAATGAAGCTTATATGCCGCTTGCCCGGGGGCTGGCGCTTTCCATACTGGAAGCCCTCCCGCCCGCGTCCTGGGGGCCGAGGCCGGATCTGCATTTCATCGACCTTGGCGTCTCGCCCGCGTCCCTCGACTGGCTGCACGAACGCGGCATACGTATCCATACTTTCCAACGGGATGAATACCTTACCCTGCCCGATGCGGCCGCCCTGCCGGGCTATACGGATGCCCAGCTCTGCCGCCCCTTTCTGCCCCGTCTGATCCCCGGATATGACAGCTATGTCTGGATAGACGCGGACATCTGGATTCAGGAACGCGATACGCTCCAGACCTATCTTGATTCCCTGCTGGCGGCGGGCGGCAATATGGTCATCTGCCCGGAATTTCACTACGGGTATATTCCGTTCCGCGATCTGGATTCCATGCTCCGCTTTCTTTCGCATCAGATCGCGGTATTATATGGAGAAGACGTTGCGCAAAAAAGCCGGAAGCGCCCCGTGCTCAATTCCGGCTTTTTCGCCCTGTCCGGCACATCGTCCCTGTGGAAAGACTGGGCGGAAGAAATGCAGACCCTTTTCCTCAGAACCGGCATTCCGCGCCAGTCGCTGCATCTGGCCGAGCAAATGGCCCTGAACCGGATTCTCTATGAATCAAACCGGGCAACACTGCTTGATCCTGTGTACAACTACGCCTGTGCGGCATCCGCTGTTACGCGCAACGCGCGCGACCGCGTCGTTGTGGGGCTGCCGCCTTTTTCGCCCGTCAAAGCGCCGCACCTTCTTGCCTTCGGGCGCTATGGCCGCATGTACATGGAAAAAGGGCTGCTCTATCAGCGAGGCGCGTATCTGGATACCGCATCCCGGCAGGCGCTGCTCTCCTTGTGTGCCGCATGATCCGGCGTGAAAAAATTCTCCGTCCCCGTTCCTTCGGCTGTGAAACGCTTTTGCACGAAGTGCTCACTCCCTTCTTGACGGCCCCGAAGGAAACCAGTAAGTAAACCCGTTCATATATCCTTTGGAGGAATTTCTCATGAAAAGAACATACCAGCCGAGCCGGATCAAGCGCAAAAGAACGCACGGTTTCCGCGAGCGCATGAGCACCCCCGCTGGCCGGGCCATTCTTCGCCGCAGAAGGGCCAAGGGGCGCAAAAGATTAACGGTCTGAGTTTTTCGCGCGAAAAGCGCCTGACCCGGCGGTCCGAGTTCGTACACTGTTATGACCACGGCCGCCGTGCGTATTCCAGGCATTTCGTGCTGTTCAGCGTCAGCCGGGATGACGCCGGCCTCTCATGGAGGCTCGGCGTCACCGTAACCCGTAAAAGCGGAAACGCTGTTGCCCGCAACAGATTCAAACGCCTGTTGCGGGAAGCCTTTCGCCTGGATCAGGCGCATATTCCGCCTGGGCTGGACCTCGTCATCGTTCCCAAGCGGGGGGTGGACCCCCACCAGCTGACCCTTGAAAGGGTGAGGGAAGAAGTGCGCGGCCTGCTTCCCGCCCCCAAACACCAGGTACGCACGAAGGCGTGACCCTTTGCGGGTCATGTTTTCGAAAAGCCGCACGCGGCGCATCCCCGGCAGACCCCGGAAAGCCATCAGTATGCATACGCTTATCTCCGCCATACGCTTTGCGGCGAAACTGCCCATTTATGCGTACAAGTACTGCATATCACCTTTCCTTCCCCGCGCCTGCCGCTACTGGCCCACGTGCTCGTCTTACGCCCTGGAGGCCATTACGGTCCACGGCGTTCTGCGGGGAGGCTATCTGACCATTCGCCGTCTTTTACGGTGTCACCCTTTGTGCGACGGCGGCTACGATCCTGTGCCGCCACTGCCTGATTCCCACAGGAGCCATTGAGTTTTATGGATATCAAACGCACAGTGCTCGCGGTTGCCGTCAGCTTTGTCATTTTGCTGGG
>JAJDHY010000028.1 GCA_030266385.1 Desulfovibrio sp. OttesenSCG-928-I05 | reverse complement strand
GTCGGAAAATTCCGCAAAGGCGGCTTCACCCACGGCGGGAATACTGAACCCGAGCGCCGCCGCCGCGTTAATGAAAAACGGATCGTTCCGGATTTCTTCAAAGGTTTCGAAAATAGCCTGCCGCATGGGTTTTGATGTTTCCAGCGGCACCACGTAGCCTCTGAAACTTCCTTCCACCAGTTCGAACCCCAGTTCGCGGAATGTGGGTAAATCCGGGAAAGCGGCAGAACGGGCTTCCGCCGCGACGGCCAGAGGGCGGTAGCGTCCTGTGAAATCCGGGTAGCGGATGGCGTCGGCCCAGAAGGCGACAATAGATGCATTGGCGGACGCATTCATCGCTTCCATATCACCCATGAAGGGCATGTACAGCGTTTGTATTCCGGCCTGCCGGTCAAAGCGCAGGGCCGCGATCTGGGCCGGAGAATAGCTGCCCGGCCCGGCGACCTGTAGTGTGCGCGGGGTTTTGCGTGCCGCGACAATGAAATCTTCAAGCGACGCAAAGGCGCTGTCTTCCGGAACCCACAAGGCCAGCGGCGCGTAGGCGCTGATATGGCAGAGGGCCATGTTTTTCAGATCGAGTCCGTTGGAAGGTTGCAGTGAGCGCAGGAGCAGCCCCGGTAGTTCCACGGCGGTGAGGACGCTGCCGTCCGTGATGGAAAAATCCATGGTAGCCCATGCATTAAGCCCGCCCCGTCCGGGAACATGGTTGGGAATCATATGACTCCCGGTGGATGCGAGTAAGGATTTTCCTTGCAGTTCCATAAGCAGATCAATGGCGTTTCCTTTACTGAAAGGAAGCGTCACCCGTATATCCTGCGCCGGCCATACGGCGGCGTCCGCAGGTTCCGGGAGCAGAAAAACGCCCGATATGAGGACAAGGGCGAGCAAAGGGGGGCATAGTAATGCGAGAAAAAAGCGCATGATGGTTCCCGTTCTTTGATTTTACTCGGGTAAGGCCGCCAGCTTTTCACGGTTCAGCACGTCGGTTATCCGCCAGATGCCGTCCCGGCGGGTGGCTTCAAGTTCCAGCGGATAGGATTTCTTGCGGGTTCCGTCATAGAGGCTGGCGGCGATGCGGGCCGTATCCCCGCTTTGTTCAAGGACGCGTATGTCGTCAAAGCGTTTCACATCCCGCTCGTCGCCCTTGAGAAGCGGGGCAAAGAGCAGGCCGGGATCACCGGGGTTTTTCCCGCTGCCCGGTTTCCCTGCGAACGCGCCGGAAGCCACGCCATAGTGCACGAAACTCTGCGCTTCATGCGCGACAAGGGCGGCAAGGGCTTCGGACGCCCCTTTGCTGCCGAGGCTCATCATCGCAAAGGCCAGCACCGGGGATTTTTGCGCTTCCTTGCGCAAGGAAGGGTTCTTTTCAAGAAGCTCCACGGCGTATTGGGCGTTTTTCCGGGTCACTTCGGGGATGTCGAGGTACTTCTCCAGCAAGTCTGTATCCATGCCGTCAATGGCTTTTTGGAGCATGGCGACGCTGGAGGCGGGCCCTTCGGCGGCGTGTGCCGTGAAAGCGCCCGGCACCAAGAGAAAAACACACAGAAAAAAGATCAAAGGGCGCATGATGGCTCCTTGCTTGCCGGGCTATCCCGGTGTGCCGGAAGCGGCGCGGAGCTTCCGGCGGTGGAGAGAATACTGCGGGCGGCGGCACTATCCGCCGCGATTTGCCGGGTCAGCGCGTCGACATCAGGGAAGCGAACTTCACCACGCAAGCGCCGGATAAAACTGATACGGGCGGAGCAGCCGTACACATCGCGGGAAAAATCCAGAATATGCGCTTCCAGACTCAGGGAATCCCCGCCAAAGGTCGGGTTGACGCCGATATTGGCGACGGCCATGAGCGGGGTGCTTTCTTCCGCCGGAGCGAATTCCACCAGTGTCGCGTATACGCCGGGCGCGGGCAGCAGTGTGCTGTTACGGCTGATGTTGATGGTGGGAAACCCCAGCCCCTTGCCCCGGCCAAAGCCGTGAATGACGGTGCCTTCCACGCTGTGCGGGCGGCCCATCATGGGGGCGGCTTCGTCAACACGGCCTTCACGTATGAATTCCCGGATGCGGGAAGAACTGACGGTCTGGCCGTTAACCTGTACCGGGTCGGCCCGCTCCACGCTGAATCCGCTTTTTTCACCCAGGCTGCGCAAAAAGGCGAAATCCCCTGTGCGGTCCTTGCCCAGCGCAAAGTCATAGCCGACGACCAGACTTTTCATCCCGAGCCCGTCGAGCAGAATGGAACGCACGAATTCTTCCGGGCCAAGGGCCGCAAGCCCCCGGGTAAAGGGCAGCACCAGCGCGATATCCAGCCCCAGGGCGGCGAAAAGTTCCAGTTTGCGGGGCAGGGTTGTCAATGGTTCCGGCGCGTGGTCGCCGTCAAGCAGCTGCTGGGGGTGCGGATCAAAGGTAACGGCAACGCTGCGGACACCATGTTCCATGGCCCGCGTGCGTGTCATTTCAATAAGGCGGCGATGTCCCGTGTGCACGCCGTCAAAGTTGCCTATGGTCACGGCATGGGCCGTTCCCTGGGGGACAAGTGATTTAAGGCAGAAAAGGTCGTATGCGGTCAGCATGGTACGGCACCGGTTTCTTCGTGTATAATGTGTATCCCTTGCGGAGGACGCGTGGGAAAGGCCCCTATACAAGAAAAAGCCGGTGGAGGCCAGTTGGCGTGTTTGTCGGCATCCGCCCTGTTATCCAGTCCAGTCATCCGGCCCCGTCATCCGGCTATAGCCAGTTCCGACCCCAGCGAGATGCCCTGCGGCGAGGCGTACACGTGATGCGGATGGCTTTCCACGCCAAGGGCGCGGGTTTCATGAAAAAGCCGGGCGTATTCGGCATCCACATATTCCGCGGGAGCAAAGCACCGTGCGTCCGGGCGCTGGATACAATAGAAAAAGGCGGCGCGTTCGCCCGAACGGATGATATCGGCCATTTCCCGCATATGCTTGTGCGCTCTTTCGCTGACAGCGTCCGGAAACGCGGCAACCCCACCTTCCACAAGGGTGACGTTTTTGCACTCAACCCAGAGCGGAGGGAGTCCGGGCCCGGTGAGCAGCGCATCAAGACGGCTCGCGCCGCGCCGGGCTTCCGCTTTGAAAGCGCTGTACCCGGCTGCCCAGGGGAGCAGGCCTTTTTCAAAGGCGGCGCGCAGGAGGCGGTTCGGGGTCAGGGTGTTCACTCCCGCCCAGTCCTGCGTATTGGCAGGGAATCCCGGAATCTGCGTATAAAGACCGATAAGCTCAAGCGTCCACGGCAAGGCGCGTCCTTCTTTCAGGGCGGGGGACAGCCAGGCCGGGGAACCGGGCCGCACCATGCCTGTCATGGCACCCGAATTATTGGTGTGAGCCCATAACGGCCCTTCGGCGGACGCGCATTCGACAAAAAAACGCTTGATGCGGCGTACAAAGACAGCCTGACGGCAGCCGGGAGGAAAGCGGAGCAGAGGAGGCGTTTGTGTCTGAAGCATGAGAACTGTGTACCCATATTCCCGCCCCGGAGCAATGATCCTTCTGACAGGTTCCGGGCTTTTCCCCAGCCGGGCCGAAACGCGGAAGTGTCTTCTCCGGCGGGCATTTCCTGCTATGGCGGAGCAGATCCGTAATTTACATATACCAGCGGCTATGGTAGCTTTTTCTGTGAGATTTCGCAGGACTGTCCTGTAACGTACGTGTGGCGGACACGGGTGCTGACCCTGTGTCCACGTGCGCTTCAGGCTTTTCGCGAAATTCGTCGTTGGTCGTGTCGGCTGGCCGGAAAAATCTTTTGTCCGGCCGTATGGTGTGTTCATCCCCCCGTGACGGGGATCAGTGTTTTCAGAGTACTGGAGAAGTATATGGTTTTTTCAGATCGCATTGCACAGCTCGCGTCTTCCGCCACTCTTGCCATGGCTACCAGAGCCGACGAACTGCGTGCGCAAGGTCGTGATATTATCTCACTTTCCGTAGGTGAGCCGGATTTTCCCACGCCGGATTATATTGGTGACGCCGCGAAAAAGGCCATAGACGAACATTTCACCCGGTATACCGCCCAGCCGGGCATCACGCCGCTGCGTGCCGCCGTTGCCGGGTATTTCACCCGCGAATACGGTATTGCCGCCGAAGCCGCCAACGTCATTATCACCAACGGCGGCAAACAGGGGCTGTATAACGCGTTTATCGCCCTGATCAACCCCGGCGATGAAGTCATCATTCCCGCGCCCTACTGGGTGAGCTACCCGGCCATGGCCGAACTGGCCGGAGCAAAGGTCGTTTACGCGAAAGCGTCGGCGGATGTGGGCTTCAAGCTGTCTGTCGAAGCGCTGGAAGCGCACAGAAACCCCCGGACGAAAATCCTTGTGCTGAACTCCCCCAGCAACCCCACAGGGGTATGCTACACGCAGGCGGAAGTGGACGCCATCGCGGCCTGGTGCCTGGAAAAAAATATCATCCTGCTCAGCGACGAAATTTATGACCAGCTCGTGTATGCTCCCGCGAAAATGGGCAGCGTTGCGCGCTGGTGGGAAAAGTATCCCGAGCATTTCATTGTTTCCGGCGGGGCCAGCAAAACCTTTGCCATGACCGGATGGCGGGTCGGTTACCTGTTGGCCGACAAAGAACTGATCAAGGCCATGACCCGTTTCCAGAGCCATACCACCGCCAATATCTGCTCCATTTCCCAACGTGCGGCCCTTGCCGCGTATACCGGCGATCTTTCCGTCGTGGCGACCATGCGCACTGCGTTCCAGCGCCGCCGGGATCTGGCCATGGAACGTATCAGCAGATGGGAAGGCGTCGCCTGCCCCAAACCTGATGGCGCGTTCTATATTTTCCCGGATATGCACGGTTTGTACGGTTCGCGCTTTACGGATTCCATCAGCCTGTGTGAACGAATTCTGGAAGAAACAGGGGTCGCCACGGTGCCCGGCGCGGCTTTTGGCGATGATAACTGCATCCGGCTGTCCTACGCCGTATCCGACGAAGTGCTCAGCGCCGCGTTGCAGCGGATCGAAGAGTACTTATATCGTTGAGAACAACGTTTTTTATTCCTAATATGTTGATCATTCCGGCACGCTCCGGGATAGTATGAGGAGGCTTTATGTCCGATACAACTGCTGCGCACGTTCTTGACTGGACGCGATCCCGGATCGGCCGTCTTTCCGGCGTCGGTATGGAAGCCGGCGGTCACGCCGCAAGGGCGGGCGAGATCGGCGGTCGTCTGGCCAAGGATCTTGCATCGGGCATATTGCCTTTCATAACCATGCCGTACCGGGCGGAACTGGAAAAGAAGCTGCCCGAGGCTCTGGAAGGGATCAAACACTGCGAGCATATGCTGCTTCTGGGCATAGGCGGTTCGGCGTTGGGCGCACGCGCGTTACAGAAAGCGTTCCGGCCGGAACAGGACAGGCCCGGATACAAAGGCCCCTGGCTGTGGATTGCGGATAACGTTGACGCCGAAACGCTTGAAGCGTGGTTCGCGTCCCTGCCGCCGGAAAAAACCGCCGTGGTGGTCATTTCCAAATCGGGCGGCACTATTGAGACCCTCTCCCAGTATTTTCTTGCCAAAGAATGGCTGCATAAGGCGCTGGGCGAGAACTGGAAAAAGAACGTGGTCATGGTCACGGACGACGCCAAGGGCTATCTGCGTGAAGAAGCGACGCGGGAAAGTATGGTGAGCCTCCCCGTGCCCGATTATCTTGGCGGGCGTTTTTCCGCGCTTTCCGCCGTGGGCATGCTGCCTGCGGCCTTTCTGGGAATGCGCTGGAAAGATCTGCTGGCGGGGGCGGCTTCCGTGGCTGCGCCGCTCGTGGAAGATCCTTCGGCCCTCAAGTCGCACCCGGCCTGGGATCTGGCTGTCTGGAACCGTCAATTGATGGAAAATGGCTATTCCCAGCTTATTTTCTTCTCCTACATACCGCTCTGGTCCTATCTTGGCGCGTGGTTCGCGCAGCTTTGGGGCGAAAGCCTGGGCAAAAGCGGCAAGGGTTCCATGCCGCTGCCCGCTGTCGGTGTGACGGACCAGCATTCGCTGCAACAGATGTTTCTGGACGGCCCCAAGGACAAGGGCTGCCTCTTCCTGCACAGCCCTTCGCTTTCCAAAGGGCGGGCATTCAGCAAGAATCTGCCCGAACAATGGGCCTTTTTGCGCGGCCGGAACTTCGGGGACCTGCTGGAAGCCGAAGGCCTCGGCACCCGTATGGCGCTCTCTCAGTGCAAGGTGCCCATGGTGGAAATGCGTTTGGCTTCGACCGACGAAATGGCGGCCGGAAAAATGATGATGCTTCTGGAAATGACCACGCTGCTGACCGGCTGGCTGCTGGATATCGACCCGCTGGATCAGCCTGCCGTGGAACTCGGCAAACGTCTTGCCAACGCCAGACTCGGCGCGCCCGGTTACAGCGAAGAGAGCGCGGCGCTGGCATCGTTTCTTGCCGGTAAAGGCAGAGTGAGCGAGTTTTGATCGACGAACAGCCCGGTACGTCTTCAACCGGCACAGCCGACGCGGAATTCGCCAGGACAGAAGCCAAAAAGGAAAGCGCCTCCCTTGGGCTGGCACGCTATCTGGCCTGGGTGACGCTGCTTCTGGTGCTCGGTTTCGCCGTGACGCTGGCCATCGTGTTCGGCAACACGGCCAGGGATACGCTGTTCGCCAAACAGCGCAGCTTCGCCCGTATTATGGCGGAAAACCTGAACCATCAGATATTCGTCCGTTTCTACGTGCCGACTATCGCCGGTTTCGGGCGTATCGCGCTCCGGCAGCAAGTGCAGTACGAACGGCTGAATACGACGGTTCAATCGCTTATTCACGGGCTGCACGTCCATTCCCTGCGTATTTACGATCATGAAGGCATGGTGACCTATTCGGCCGCCAACCGTGATGAAGCGGGCAGGACGGATCTGGCGACGCAGGCGGTGCTTGATGCCCCGGCCACTGACTATCCCGTGTTTGCGACCGACTCCCGCATTCCGTACTGGAAGGCCTTTTTCCGTCCTTTGCAAGAGGGGGAAGGGTTCCGTTTCCTGCGGATTGAGCCGGGCAGTTTTTATCTGCGAACAACGTACCCGTTGCGTATTGAAAACCGCATCACGCCCTCTGACGAAATGAGCGCTCCGGTGCTCGGTGTGCTTGAATTTACGCAGGATATCACCGAGGACATGCTGTCCGTCGTGCAGTTTCAATGGAGTATTATCGGCGTAACGTTATGTTCAGCACTGGTGCTGTTCGCCGTTTTGATGATGTTCCTGCAACGAGCGCAGAATGCCCTGGCCAGACGGGTTGAAGAGGAGCAGCGCCTGCTCAGTGAACTGCACCAGCATGAAAAACTGGCGGGAATGGGCCGGGTTGTCGCGGGGATCGCCCATGAAATCCGCAACCCTCTTGGCATTATTCGTTCCAGTTCGGAACTGCTTTTGCGGCGCGCCGCCGGGAGCGATCCGGTAAACAGCAAGATCCTGCAAGCCATTTTTGACGAATCCAAGCGTCTTTCGCAGACCGTGAGCGATTTTCTGGATTATGCGAAACCGCGCCCCGCACAGCGCATGCCCGTGGATATGGGCAGGGTTGTGGACGATGTACTGGCCTTTCTGGAAGGCGAACTCGGCAGACAGGATATCACGGTTGAAAAGGACTTTCCCGAAGAAGGCGGCCAGCTTGTCGCCACGGGCGACAAGGATCTTTTTTACCGTGCCGTGTACAATATTCTGGTCAACAGTGCCCAGGCCATGGACGGCACAGGGGTTATCCGCATTCAGGCCCGGCTTTTTTCGGAGCAGGACAGCCCCATGGTCGCGCTCCTGTTCAGCGATTCCGGGCCGGGTTTCCCCAAGGAAGAACGGGAACGTCTGCTGGACCCCTTTGTGACGACAAAAGACGGCGGAACAGGGCTTGGGCTTCCTATTGTGAACAATATCATCACCAGTCAGGGGGGAACGCTCTTCCTTGACGACGCGCCGGACGGCGGCGCGCTGGTCCGGATCATTCTCCCCGCGTGGCAGGATGAAAATTCCTGAACCTCTGCGGGACCCGGCTGTGATGATGGCTGCGGTTACCGCACGCACGCGTACATGTGGAAAAAACCATGAATGAACAAACGCATATACTGATTATAGACGACGAAAAGAACTACCTTCTGGTGCTGGAAGCGTTGCTGCTCGATGCCGGGTACAGCGTGACGGCTCTTAATGACCCGGAAAGTGCGTTGACCTTTCTTGAGGATTCGGAAGTCGACGTGGTGGTGACGGACATGAAAATGCCCAAAATCACCGGACGGGACGTTCTGGAACACGTGCACAAGAACTACCCGCATATCCCCGTGCTGATCATGACGGCCTTCGGCTCCATTGAAAGCGCGGTGGAAGTTATGCGCTTCGGGGCGTTCGATTATATCACCAAACCGTTTTCCAATGATGAGCTGCTGCTCGCGCTCCAGAATGCGTCCGCGCTTTCCAGAGCGCACCGGCGCTACCGTCTGCTGCACGAGAACTTGGAAGAGCGCTACAGCGTGCACCAGATTATCGGCAAGAGCAAAGGGATTCGCGCCGTGCTCGGTCTGGTGGACAGAGCCGCCCCCAGCAAAAGCTCTGTGCTTATTTCCGGCGAATCCGGCACAGGCAAGGAACTTGTGGCCCGCGCCATTCACTTTGCCTCTCCACGCAAGGACGGCCCTTTTATCAGCGTAAACTGCATGGCCTTTAACGCCGGAGTTCTCGAAAGTGAGCTTTTCGGCCATGAAAAAGGCTCTTTCACCGGCGCGGTAGCCATGCGCAGGGGCCGTTTTGAACTGGCCGACGGCGGCACGTTGTTTCTTGACGAAATCGGCGAGCTTTCCCACGACATGCAGGTCAAACTGCTGCGCGTGTTGCAGGAGCGCAAGTTCGAACGCGTGGGCGGCACAGAGGAAATTGAGGTGGATATCCGCATCGTGACGGCCACCAACAAGGATCTTGCCAAAGAAGTGGAAGAAGGGCGCTTCCGCGAAGACCTTTTCTACCGCCTCAATGTCGTCCATATCACGATTCCCCCGCTGCGGGAGCGGCGTGAAGACATCCCGCTGCTCGTCGCGCACTTTACGGACAAGCTGGCCAGAGAAAACGGTCTGACGCCGAAAACTTTTACCACGGAAGCGCTGGATGTGCTGTGCGGCTATGAATGGCCGGGCAATATACGCCAACTGGAAAACACGGTGGAGCGCTGCATGGTCATGGTGCCGGGAGACCGCATCGACGTGCAGGATTTGTCCCCTGAAATCCGGGACGAGGAAACTCAGTTGAAAAGCGCGGTGGATCTTTTGCCCGTTGAACTGAACCTCGCGGACACCATGGACAAGCTGGAGGCCGCGCTGGTGCGCCGCGCGCTGGCCCGTGCGGATTTTGTACAGGTCAAGGCCGCCGAGCTTCTGGGGATATCCAAGAGCCTGCTACAGTATAAATTGCGTAAATACGGCATTACGGGACATTAAAAAATTGTTTTGCAGTGTCGCGTAACGGCGGACACCGTTCGCCGGATTATTGCCGACGTGAAGCAGCATCCTTTTTGACCGCCGCAAACGAACGCAGGGAGGAGCGCCATGAGTGAGTCACGCATCAGCTTACAGACCAGGCTGTCCCGCGAGGATGTCGCGGGGCTTATCGAGGCGCTGCTGGAAAGTTTGAAAGAAGGGCGCATCGACGTGCAGAAAAGCGACGCGATGCTCACTCTGGATGTTCCCCGGGTGCTGGATCTGGAAATGGAAGGCGGTTTTGAAGACGGCAGGGCGTTTTTCCGGATGGATATGTCCTGGTTCGCCTCCCGGCCGGATGTTCCGGGTATTGCCATGCCCGATCTTGGCTGTGGCAGTCCTGATAAAAAGCCGGAAAACGAAGACGCCCCGTCGGGCAAACGTTCACGGAAGTAGTACGGAGGGCGGCGTTTTTCACGCGGCACCTTCCCGGGTCCGGGGCGGTCTGCCCCTGGAGGCTTCCTGCCCCGGAATCTAAGGGGTATTCATGTCAATGCTGGGGTCCATGGCGTGGAATATCTTTTTGCCGTTATTCCGGAAGGCGGCAAAATAGCTCTGGGTTTCCGGCTCCATACTCCATTCCGCAAAGGTCCGGGCCGCCTCCAGGTGAACAAGCGGGCAGTATTCCTGTGACAGGATGATGAAGTTATACTGGTTGTTGACCAGTATATCCGAGTCAACAACCACATCCAGCGGGTTTTCTTTTCCTTCCTGCGCTAAACGTTCGGCGAACACAGTCCATTCCCAGCAGGTGACCAGCGTATAGGCCCGCTTTGCGGCAGCAGTGGGCAATGCTCCCTCTTCCGGGGAAGTAAGGAAATACCAGTCGCCGTTTACGGGGGCGACGCCTTTTGTGTGCAAATCTCCGTGCAGGTCTACGGGCAGATTCGCGGGCCGCTGCAGGCGGGACCATATAAACAGTTCCGCGTCCCGCGCTCCGGAAAGCGTATCCTCGGCGACAAAGGGCAGGCGCGCCGCCTCGATTGTCTGCATGGCTTCCAGCAGGGACGAGCCCGGAACGGCCCCGGGATTGCCGCGAGGCCCGACCAGGAGGAGCCTGCTGTGGAACAGGGCATACCACCCCTGTCCGAAGCCGCTTCCAACAAAGGTATGCTCGCGTTCCGGGATATCGGCTATGATGGCATCCACAAAACAGCTGGAGTACTGACTGAACAGCTCATCAGGCGTCAGAACCTGCCAGCTGAGTTTGACGCCCCTGTCTTCTTCAAAACGGTCCGCTATATGCCGCATCATGCCCGATGCGGAAAGCTCGGGGGTTACGCCGATAAAAAGCCGCTGCACATCCCCGGCATGCGCGCCAGAAAAAGGGGTGCACGCAAGCAGGCAGAACAACAGTATCGTAACGCCGCGTAATGCCGCGCCGGACTCAGGAAAGCGTATCACCGGGTTCCTCCACGGAAGGCGACACCCATTTGGCAAGGGTGGAGAAAAGCTCCTGCACAGATATGGGTTTTGCCACGTAATCGTTCATACCGGCCTCCCGGCAGCTTTCCCATTCCTCGGAGCGGGCGTGAGCCGTCATGGCAATGACGGGCAGCGAGGCCAAGGCCGGGTCTTTCCGGATTCTGCGCGTCGCCTCGAATCCATCCAGCACGGGCATCTGCAAATCCATCAGAATCGCCTGGAAGGCCGTTTCCGCTGTCTCCTGCTTTTCCCGCAGCGTCTTCAAGGCTTCCTCGCCGTTTCCGGCAAGGGTCACGTCGGCCCCGGCGTCATTGAGCAGTTCGAACGCGATCTGCTGGTTGATGGGGTTATCCTCCACCAGCAAAATACGAACACCTGAAAGATTCTGCGAACTGCCGCGCTGTGCCGTTTCCTGCGTCTTCATTTCGGTTGTTCCGGCAGTGGCATACTTGCCGCCCGTGCCGCTTCCGGCAAGCAGATCCTGTATCGTGTTGTACAGGAGCGACGCGTTAACGGGTTTATGCAGGATGCCGTCAAAACCGGCCTCGGTGCTGTTCTGCAGTACATCCCCTCTGCCGAAGCCCGTCAGCAGTACCAGGGCGGGCGCGGGAACGATGGCGGAATCCTTCTTGATCCGGGCGGCGGTCGCTTGCAGCTCTCCGGCCATCGCGTTGCCGTCGATAAGGGCAATGGAAACGGGAGAGCCTGTTTCCGCCGCCGCTTTGAGGGTGGCGATAGCCTGCGGCACATCAAGCGCTTCTTCAACAATGAGGCCGAACCGTTCAAGCATCTGCCGCGTAACGGCTCTGCTTTCGTTGCCGCCGCCCACCAGGAGCGCGCGCTTGTTCTCCAGTTCGCCTGACGTGAACTTGTACGGGACGGGCGTTTCCAGCACCCTGAAGGGCAGAAGGCAACGGACGATATTGCGGCCGTTTTCCCGCCGGACAAGAACATCGCCGCGCATCAGCCGAATGAGCCGGCCCACCAGCGTCAGACCGATGGCGGAGCCGCTTGTCGCCGCCGAAACGTCGCTTTGATACAGTTCCTCAATTTGCGTCGTACTCAGAACCGGACCGGTATCGAGTATGGTGAAGGCAAGCGTCACGTCAGTGCCGCGGGTTTCATGAACTGAAACGTGGACAGCGACTTCTCCCGGCTGCTCTCCGTTCTTTCCGTCCGGATCGCTCTGTTTTCCCTGGGTGGTGCGGATGGCGCTGCTGACCAGATTGTTCATAATCTGGCCGAGCCGGAGCGAATCCCCCCACAGCTGGCGGGGCACGTCGGCATCCATGGTACAGGAACAGACGAGATGTTTTTCTTCTGCCAGTTGGTACGCCAGAGAGGCCGTTTCCACAAAGACGTCATCCAGATCAAAGGCGGTGCTGTCTATCTGCATTTTTCCGGCTTCGATTTTGGAGAGATCAAGGATTCCGTTGACGACCCCCAGAAGCGTATTGGCGGCGGCGTGAATTTTTGAAACGTAACCTTGCTGCTTTTCATCAAGGTCGCTTTTCTGGGCAAGATAGGCCATGCCGATGATGGCGTTCATGGGCGTGCGGATTTCATGGCTCATGTTGGCCAGAAATTCGCTTTTGGCCTTGCTGGCGGAATCCGCCGCACGTGTCGCTTCAAGAAGTTCCGATTCGCGGTTTTCCAGAGCGCGCGCCATATCGTTGAACCCCTTTGACAGCGTGCCGAGATCGCCTCCCAGTTCTTCATAGGCGCTGCGTGCCTGTCTGTCACCGTCCGCCAGCCGTTTGGCGGCGTCGATAACATCGCGAATCGGCCGCATGATGCTGACGCGGGAAAGAAACACCGCGCTGCCGACGGTCAGAAGGGTCGCCAGGCAAAACAGGATGATATTGCGGACCAGCATGGCGTTCGCTTCCGCAAAGGCCGTATCTTTCTGGTAGGAAAGCAGAACGGTGAGGTAGGGCGGGTCATAATGGGAATGGCTCACCCGCTGAAAGGCGATGACATACTCCGTCCCCTGGAACGTGCTGTTATAAATGCCGCTTTCGTCCCGCTGACGGCGGAGCTGATCCTGCTGATCCATCGGAAGATGCATGCCCGGAAAAACAAAGGAGCTGCGGGGGTAAGCGTAGGCGATAACGCCGGTGCGGTCCACAACCCGCACTGCGGCCCCCTGGCTTTCCGTGCTGTGGAAAAAATCTGTCCGGCGCTGGTCCAGCCGGGTATGCGCCATGACAACAGCCATGGGGGTACCGTCACTTTTCAGAATGGGCAGCGTGCACAGGAAGAGGAACTCGCCACTGTGCCGGTCAAGAATCGCCCGGCTGACGGTGAATGCACCCGTATCAAGCGTGCGCGCCAGATGGCGGCGTTCCTGCGTGGACAGCGGCGGGGGGAAGCGATCAGAACTGGTGATGATGGCACCGTCAAGGGCGACGACTTGCAGACGGAGCAGATTTTCATTTTTCCGGACAATATTGTTCAGAATAACGGCGGCCCGTTCCGGGAGGTTCTGCCGCACTTCTTCCAGTTGGGAGATAACGGCCAGAATGACCCGGGTGTTATCCACCACGGAATGCTGTTCCCGCGCGATGGAAGCGGCGATCTCTTTAAGAGTTTGCTGCGTTTGTTCTTCTCTTTCCTGACTCAGCGTCACGCTGGAATAGAGGAGAATCCCCAAAGCCGGCAGCGTGGCCAGGAGAACAAGCAACGTAATCGTACGCGTCAGTGTGCCGAATAGGAAATATCTCATACCGGTCCGTATGGAAAAACTCTGTTCTTTTTAGAGCGTTTTACCTTTGAAAAAGTGTAAATGCTCTGACGGCGAGTATCGCTGTCCTCCCCGTAGGCGCAGGCGAAACCGCGTTTCGCCGTCAAGCGCCGGAGGGGCGTCTTTACGTTATAATGCCCTGGCGTATCCGCCAATCATGCCGCAAGCCGTTTTTTTAAGCCCTTTCTGGAGACCAGGCGGGCGTTTTCCCCCATGGTGCGGGCAAAGTGTCATTCGAATGGATACAATACTGTGTGCGCTCTGTCCATATTGGCAGACGGAAGAATAGTTCTCCATACCATACAAAGTGCCACTCGCGAAACGAAAAAACACGAACGTCGGGGAGAAGCAAGCCCCCCGAGGGAATCGCCGCTTCATTCCTTGTCAAGAAGATAGGCTGGTGCTAGAATGGCTTCGCGAATAAGTTCCATACCATGCAGGAGAAATGCGCATGAAGGTCGAACAGATATCTGTTTTTCTGGAGAACAAGGCCGGTCGGCTCGCCGAAGTAACCAACGTTCTTTCCGCCGCCAATATTAATATCCGCGCCCTCTCCCTGGCGGACACCTCTGAGTTCGGCATCCTGCGCCTTATTGTGGATGATCACGAAAAAGCCAAGGCCGCGCTCAAGGAAAACGATTTTACCGTGGGCCTTACCAGTGTGGTCGCTCTTGAAGTGCCGCACAAGCCCGGCGGATTGAACAGCATTTTGCAGTTGCTCGGCCTCAAGGGCATTAATGTGGAATACATGTACGCCTGCTGGCTGAATAACGAAAACGCCGTGCTCATTTTCCGTTTCAACCGCCTTGATCAGGCGCTGGAAGTGCTGAAAGAAGAGGGCGTGACCATTCTTTCCAACGCCGTCGTTTGCGGGAGCTGAGCTATGGCCGCTGTACAGGACGGCATCCGCGACAGTATGCGCGAGTTTTTCGACGCGTGGAATGTTGACGGGAACGGGGTAAAACCGGCCTGTGAAGCGCTGTTTGCGCATATGGCATCGCTTCCCGGACTCAA
The DNA here is from genome assembly GCA_030266385.1 of Desulfovibrio sp. OttesenSCG-928-I05. Lineage (GTDB taxonomy): Bacteria > Desulfobacterota > Desulfovibrionia > Desulfovibrionales > Desulfovibrionaceae > JAJDHY01. The sequence goes on along the minus strand of JAJDHY010000028.1, from coordinate 2,525 downwards.
ACTCGCATTTCTGTACCGGCAGGGCATCAGCCTTTCCATCCGGGCGCTCCCCGTGGAAAATCAGGAAAAAATTGTCGCTCTGCTCGATATTATTGATGATGCCCCGGAAGAACGCTGGGTTTCGCTCTGTTTTGACGCGTCACGCGTGACGGATCCTGAAGAACGGGGCGATCTGGTGCCCCAGGGCTTGCAGGGCGTCGACGCCTGCTGTTTTGACTATGATGCGGACGATTCCGCCTTGCTGACCTATCTTATTGAAAGGCTGACGGAAGCCGCCGCATGAAAGAATAGCGTTCGTGATAATAAAACAACAAAAGGTCGGTTTTTACCGGCCTTTTTGCTGTTTTATTATCACGAACGTTACATGTAATCGGGATCAATAGCGGCTTCGCCGTTATCCAGCATGATCTTTACATAGTGTACCGAGCGCTGGTCCACCGGTACAATGGGGAATTTCTGACGGCAGGCGTCGCAGGTGACAAGCGTGGGATGCGCCGGTGATACCAAGGGAATTTCCCTGCGACAGAAAGGACAGGCGTACAGAAAAATAAGCTCCATACTGCTTGGTTTTACCGGCGAGACGGGCCGTTTCGAACTCATTTCCCCTCCGTCGTTTCATCCAGAAGGCTTTCACCGGTCATTTCAGACGGGATCGCTACCCCCCAGAGCCGGAGTATGGTCGGTGCCACATCACCCAGCTTGCCGCCTTGCCGCAGCGTTTTGACCGGGCCGTTATCCAGCACGGCCAGAGGCACCTTGTTGGTTGTGTGCGCGGTTTGGGTATTGCCGTTTTTATCCAGCATTTCTTCTATGTTGCCGTGATCCGCCGTCACCACAACCCGGCCGCCGGATGCCAGCACTTCCGTAATCACTTTTTCCGCGCAGGCGTTTACGGCTTCCATAGCCTTGATGGCAGCGGGGATGATGCCGGTATGCCCGACCATGTCCGGGTTGGCGAAATTGCAGACCACAAAGGAATATTTGCCGCTGCGCCATTCTTCAAGCACGGCGTCGGCCACCGCGTAGACGCTCATTTCCGGTTTTTCATCATAGGTTGCGACCTCGCGGGGGGATGGAATAAGCCGCCGCACTTCGCGGGGAAACTCGTCTTCCTTGCCGCAACTGAAAAAATAGGTCACGTGCGCGTACTTTTCCGTTTCCGCGATACGCAGCTGCCGCAGCCCGAGATCGGAAACCACTTCACCCATGGATTTGGAAAGGTCCGTTTTCGTAAAGGCCGCGGGCACGGGAATCTGGCTGTCATAGGCGGTAAAGGACGCAAAGGCGGCCAGAGACGGCGTTTTCCCCCGGTCAAAGCCTGAAAAGTCTTTTTGCCAGAACGCGCGGGTCAACTGGCGTGCCCGGTCGGCACGGAAGTTGAAGAAAAACAGCGAATCATTATCGCGGATGCTCTGCGTGCGGCCCTTTGCATCCATAACAATACGGGGCTTGAGAAATTCGTCCGTCTCGCCTGCTGCGTAAGCGGCTTTCAGTTCGGCGACCGGATCATCTGTTTTTATGCCGTCGCCATGCACCAGCGCGTTCCAGGCCAGGATGTTGCGTTCCCAGTGGGAATCCCTGTCCATGGCGTAATAGCGGCCGGTCATGGTGCCGAGCACGCCGTGGCCCAGATTACGCATGTATTCCAGAAGATCTTCGATAAAGGAGACGCCGCTGGTGGGGGAGGTATCCCGCCCATCCATAAATGCGTGCACCACGGCGGGCACGCCCTTGTCTTTGGCTGCCGCGAGCAGGCCTTTCAGATGCTCTATATGGCTGTGCACGCCGCCGTCGGACAAAAGCCCCATATAATGGACGCTGCCGCCGCTTGTCTTTGCCGCTTCCAGCATCCGGCTGATAACGGGGTTGGAAGGCAGTTCGCCCTTTTCAAGCGCGAGATCGATGACGGTCATATCCTGGTTGACGATGCGTCCGGCGCCGAGATTCATGTGACCGACTTCGGAGTTTCCCATATAGCCGGCAGGAAGCCCCACGGCCCTGCCTGACGCGTCAATGGACGTGCAGGAAGGGTGGGCGAGGATTGAGTCAAGAAACGGCGTATCGGCAAGGCGGGCGGCGTTGCCGGGGCCTTCCGGGGCTATTCCCCAGCCGTCCAGAATGAGGAGCATGGTCGGTGTCAGGGTTTCCATGGAAAAATCCTTTATGACAGCCGTTTCACGGGCACGTGAGGCTGCGTCAGCGGGAACCGTGCAAAAGCTCGGCCTGGGGCCAGAGTTCTTCGATCCGGTACAGATCGCGCTGATCCCGCTGGAAGATGTTGATGATCATGTCGTTGCAGTCGATGAGTATCCATTCACCGCCCTGGTATCCTTCCATACGCAGGAATTCGTACTTCGCGTCGCGGCACTGGTCGAGCACATGATCCGCAAGACCCTGAGCATGCCGGAACGAAGACGCGGAGGCAATGAGTATCCCGTCCGTAAAGGTTCGGGATGCGGATACATCAAGCGCCACGACGTTTTCAGCTTTTTTGTCTGTAAGCCATTGGGCGACCGCGACGGCTT
>JAJDHY010000027.1 GCA_030266385.1 Desulfovibrio sp. OttesenSCG-928-I05 | reverse complement strand
TCGCCCAGGGCGCCGCGTTGATGACCGAAACCGAACTGAGCATTGATTTCATCAAGGCCTGTGCCAACGTGGTGCCGAACAAAACCCTTTCCAGAGTCCTGTACGACACCTTTCTTGAACAGGAACTTCCCCGTTACAGCGAGGAAGAATTGCGCCTTGCGGCCTCCATGCCCGGCGCGGGGGCCCCTGTTGATCTGGAACTGGCCCAGTACCTTTCAGCCCATCCGGCGGACCGGCGCGAGTACGCGAAGCGTCTGGACGGAAAAGCGGGCAAGCGCCAGCGCCGCGCCGAGCGAGGCCCCGGCAAAAAGATTGTGCCCGCAACCATGGCCGTTCCCGCCGGGAACCGCTTCTTCGCGGACGGGAGTGCCCGGTTTCTGGCTCATGGCGCTGAGCGCGTCATACTCGGCGAGAATGCCGATATGGGGTGCGCCCTCTCCGTAACTCGCCGCAAAAGCCGTATCAATCCCGCCGATGCGCTCCGTCAGGGAAAACCCGTTCTCCGCCAGAATCTTTTTCAGCAACGCGACGGATTTGAATTCCTCAAACGCTGTTTCCGCGTAATCCCAGATCGCGTCAGTGGTCGTCGTGAGTAGCTCACTGATATCATTAATATAGGTAGTGATTCGGCGTGTATCCATATCGTCTCCCTGCCTGCCGCGACAGCGGCGGTTTCCGTTTCCAGGCCGCAATGCGGGCGGCCATTTAAAGACTTCAAAGGACTTAACAGGCACGTTATCGCCTCACCATACAACTGTCAAGCGAATTACCGGAAAAGGAAAAGCACACAGCGCCCGCATCGGGCGGGTCATTCTGTCGGTATATGCGCCGGTATACGCCCTGGCATACGCGCCGAAACGGGCGATGGAGCGGGCGGAAGCATAGCATATCCGTCCGCTGCCGTATCCACTTAAGTCTTTAATTCGGTTGACTTTGCAGAGCGCTACGCTATGAATAGGGCAACGCAACAGCCACGGAGGGTCGTGTGAAATTTTCCATAGGTATCATCACCGCCGAGCAATCGCTGGCGATGATACGCGGTGTGCATGACGCCATGAGCGCGCTGTGCGATGTGACGTACCTGCCCTACGCCACCATGAGCCAGTTGACGGATATTTATACGGAACACGCGCACCGGTTCGACGGCCTGGTGTTCAGCGGTCTGCTTCCCTATGAGTATGTGGTGAGCCATGTCGGCGCGGTTCTGAAACCGCATGTCTATTTCGAACTGACGGACAGGGACTTCTACAAGGCTTTTGCGTCGCTTCTGTTCCGCCATCCCGGCCTTGACGTGACGCGTCTGGTCATGGACAGGCCCCATGTGGATGTGGATTTCGCGGAAACGTTCAGCGGTGCGACCCCGCAGTATTTCACGCCTATAATCAATGACCCTTCAAGTCTGGAATCCGCCTACGAAGCCACTATGCGTCAGGCGCTTTCCTTGTGGCAGACGGGAAAAATCGACAGGGTACTGACTCGCCTCACCAACTTGCGAACCGCTCTCACACGTGCGGAAATTCCCTGCGATGTTCTTTTTCCCTCCGGCCCGTCCATGCTGGACAGTTTCAACGCGCTGTACAACCACATGCAATCGCGGGCGCTGGACAGCAGCATGACCGCCGTCGGTCTGGTGCTGGCTCCGACGGCATCGCCGCCGGAGCAACACCTGCTGCATGCGGCCCTTGCCCGATTCAACGCCAGCGTCAGCATGCCGCTGGTTATTCGCGACTACAGCGGCATGTTTGAACTCATCACGTCCAATGAGGTGCTGCGGGATCTGACCCGTGATTACACCCACTGCCTGCTGACCGGGCATATCCGGGAAAGCGGTCTTGCCGCCTGTGTGGGCTGGGGGCTGGGGCGCGATATTGTGCAGGCGCAGCAAAACGCGGAAAAAGCGTTGCAGGAATCCAGGCGCAACCCCGCCCGGCATGCCTATCTGGTGACCATGGATGGCGAACTGACAGGCCCCATGGTGGAAGGTCAGGGTGTCTCCGTTACGAGCGAGCCGGGGCAGGCCGTGGAACATGTGGCGCGGGAACTCGGCATTTCGTCCGCAAACCTCCAGAAACTTGTGGATTTGCAGGAACGGCGCGGCATACGGCATTTCAGCAGCGCGGACCTCGCTTTTTATCTGAACATCACGCCGCGCAGCGCCAGCCGCATCCTGCTCAAGCTGGAAGAAAACGGCTCCGCCAAAGCCGTCCGTACCACGCAGACGACGGCCAGAGGACGCCCCTTCAAAATTTATGAAGTGGATTACGCGCGGATAGTTGCAACGCTGAAAAAAAACGGCCGGGAATAGCCTCTTCCACCCTTCCGGTAAAGGCACACGCACAAAAGGACGTCCCGTGGAAAAAACACCGCAGCCGTATACGTGGAAAGAGCTGAAACAGCAGGAGCGCATTCTGCTGTACGCGGGCGACCTGAAACCGCACCTTGCCCAGTACGCCACGCATATCGGCATGAACCCAACGTATTCTTCCGAACGATGCATCATCCACGACGCGCGGGATATAATCCCCCTGTCGGAAAATTCCGTGGAGGTCTATCAATGCGAAGACGTGTTCGAGCATATTGAATACAAGGCGCTGCACAGTGTTTTTAACGACATACACCGCATCCTGAAACCGGGCGGGCTGTTCCGCTTGAGCGTTCCGGATTACCGCTGCGACGTGTACGCCAAACGCAGCCTGTATGATAATGACAAGCGCATCGTCTTTGATCCGGGCGGCGGCGGCAGCTACAGCGTACGCGGGGTTGGCGGCGGGGGGCACCTCTGGTTCCCGATTCTCGAAATGGTTCTGTACCTGTTTTCCCAATCAAAATTTGATCTGGAGCGGGATGTGACGGTTCTGCACGCGTACCTGGACGAGACCAGAACCCTGCTGCGGCCCATTGATTATTCCCTCGGCTACATCCAGCGGACCCCGGATAACGACGATCGGGTGAAAGATCCCTATCGGCCACTGTCCATCGTGGTGGATGCGTACAAACACTGAGACGCGTTGAAGATATTTCCGTACAGAAAACGGCGCGGATCGAAGGATCCGCGCCGTTTTCTGTACGGACAGTTGGCGGGGGAGGAAGTTCCGGCAAAAGTGCCCGGACGTCCGCACAGACGTCCGGGCACGCCCCCCGAAAACGCGATCACATGCCGAGCAGGTGTGCCAGCAAGGCCGCGTTATCAGATTCGTTCGGCGATGTATCGGGAGCGTGGGAATCCAGCACTGCCCTGGCTCCGGCATCCACGCCGTTTCCTGCAAGGCTGGTATCGCCCGCAAGGGTGGCGTCGAGGCCGCTCTCAAAGGCATCATCAGGCCCGATGCTGAGGAGACTGTCGCCGAGAAGTTCTTCAAGGGCGTGACGGTCCTGCCCGTCACCGAAAAGTTCATCAAAGCGCAAGGGGGCTTCACCAACCCCGAAACCCTGAAGCTGGTCGATCACGCCATCCAGATCACCCGCGCCCCAGGCCAGCGAAACGCGCAGACCGAAAGCCTGTTCGGTTCCCTGCCCGGCAGAGGATGCGCCTGTCGACGCATCAGCAGACGTATCGTCAGTCACACCCTGAAAAAGAGTGTCGTCATCAAAAGCGTCAATCATAACGCCTCCGTAACGGGACAGACAATACGTCCTGCGCGGCAGGAATGTCTAATGATGGTACCATGGTATCCCCCCCAAGATAGCGTCAGGAAGACGCTGTACCGGCATATTCACAGTTCCCCCCGTGAAAAAAGCCGGATGATCTCGCAGCGGCGCAGACGACCAATACGATCGCGTACATTCCGCGTATTTCCAGACCTATCGTATTCCTGAAAAAATGCAAGTAAAGACTGAATTTTCGGGTGCATTCCGGCAATAAACCCCATTGCCGGAATGCCGTAGCCCTGTCAAAGACAAAAAACGTCGTCCGGCCGAAAGCCCTGTGCCACACGGAGGAAAGCGAAACTATCCTTCCGTCTTCATCGGCTCGGCATAAAAAAGATCGTCCATGGAACTGCGCAGCGGACGCATGGCCGCCCGTATCCGTTCATCCGGGAGCAGTTTGATCTGGGCGATAAGCTCGGCTTTGTTCTGGCCCTTCCCAACCCCCAGCACGCCCGCCACGTAGCGCACTTCCTGGGTTGTCAGGCCGGAAAGGCATGCCGCCGCGGGGATATCCCGCCCCTGGCGCATCATGCCGAATTTCACAAATTTTTCGTAAAGGGGACGATAGTAATGCGCTTTCGGGGCGTAATCGCAGACCGGGCCGCGCTCGGTCAGGCTCTCGAACATCCCGAGCATCCAGCCGCTGGGCGTATCGTCGGGCAGACCGAATATCATATATTCCCGACTGTCGTCGGTATGCTCTTCAACTTTTCGCGCGGGCGGCACCGTCAGCCGTACAGGCCCGCCGCCGGCTCTTCCGGCCCCCGCTTTTCCGGCCTTCCCCAGTGAGCGAAAAACAAGCCATGATGCCAGACATGCCGCAGCGACAGCACATATATACACGTATCCCATGAGGCCCCCCTCCCGGTTTCCCGGTACCCATCACTCCCGCCGCGCAGTCTCCGCAACGAAAAAGCGGTTACATGTTACTGCAACCGCTTGAAATTTATGGTGGGTCGTGAAGGATTCGAACCTTCGACTCGCTGCTTAAAAGGCAGCTACTCTACCTACTGAGTTAACGACCCGTGCGACGGAAGGGATGAATTAACGCAAATCATCGCCGTGGTCAACCTTTCTTGTACAATTTGCTACAACTTCATATTTGCCGTATAGAAGCTGCCGTTTAGCCTTGCACTATACTACACCCTCTTCGTCTCTGAAAAAGGAATATTCAATGAGCACAGCCCAGTCCACTCCCGCCGCCATGCAAGACCGCCTTGACGCCGCATGCCGCGCCATCACGCCTCTCGACCAGACCGTCCTCGACGCCGCCTGGGATCACATCAACCAGCTGACGAAACCCCTCGGCAGTCTGGGCAAGCTGGAAGAAATCGCCGCCCGCCTCGCCGCCATCCAGGGCGGTGCATCGCCCATCGAAGCGTACCCGGCCCGCTTCTTCACCATTGCCGGGGATCACGGCGTGGTCGCGGAAGGCATCAACTCCACCCCCCAGATTGTCACCCGCCAGCAGATTCACAATTTTCTCAACGGCGGCGGCGGTATCAACGCGCTGTGTACCGCAGCCGGGGCCGAACTCTTCATCGTGGACGCGGGCGTCAAGGGTGAGGAATTCGCCCCCCATCCCATGCTGATCCGCGCCCGCGTCGCCGAAGGGACCGCCAACCTTGCCGTGGAACCCGCCATGACGCAGGAACAGTGCCTCGCCGCCCTCACCCTCGGTATGGACCTTGCCGAAGACGCCGTCAAAGCGGGCTGCCGCACCCTCGGTGCCGGAGAAATGGGCATCGGGAACACCACCCCTTCCGCCGCGCTCTTCTGCGCGTTCCTCGGGGCGGACCCCGCCGAAATGACCGGACCGGGCGCGGGCGTCCCCCCCATCGGCCTTGAAGGCAAAACCCGCGTCATAAAAAAAGCCCTTGCCACCCACGCAGAAACCATCGCTTCGGGCGATCCTCTCGCTATTCTCGCCGCGCTGGGCGGGCTTGAAATAGCCGCCATGGCCGGTGTTTTCCTCGGTGGTGCGGCGGCCAAACGCGCCGTTATCATCGACGGGTTCATCGCCACGGCAGCGTTCGCCGCCGCGCGGGCCTTTGCGCCCCACGTGGCGGACTACTGCTTTTTCGCCCACCGTTCCGGCGAAAACGGGCATACCAAAGCCCTGGAATTGCTCGGGCAGGATCCGTACCTCAATTTCGGGTTCAGACTCGGCGAAGGCACCGGAGCCGCCCTTTTCATGCCCCTGCTCCGCAGCGCGGCCAGCGTATACAATACCATGGGAACCTTCGCCTCGGCCGGGGTGGTTCTGTAAAAAAACTATCAAGGGTACCGGAGGGGAATGCCCCTCCCGGTACCCTTGATAGTTTTCTCTTCAGATTCTTGCAGCGCATCCCGCGTACGGAGCGCGCTATCCTCTACTCTATCCAGCCCTGCAGCACCTCAATGAGCTTTCTGGCCTGATCCGGGCTGGAAATGGTGAATTTTGATTTCTGACGGTAATCGCCGCCGCTCTTCTGATACCGGCGGATGGTGTACTTGTCCGGGCCGTAGGTTTCCTTGGCGCGGTCCCATTCCTGATAGCGGAACACAACAGTGGCCCACGCGCCCTTGGTAAGGACGGCCTTGTCCAGTTCCTTGACGACTTCAACGCCGTCCTCTTCATACGCAATGGTCAACTCTTCTACACTTCCGGCCATGGCTTGCTCCTTTATTCTGTGTGCAGGTCATGTGGGATATAAACCCCTTCCTTGTCAATGCCCGACCGGACATCACCACGTTTTCACGCGAAAAAATACGGACGTGAACCGTCACGCGCCCGGACTGCGGGGCTGGAAAGTGCGTCTTTAAAGCCCCTTGGCCTTGAGAAGAGAATCTATGGTTTCATCATAGACTTTCATGCGGCTGGCGTGGAAGAGCCCCACGAGAAGGGCCATAACGCCGCAGACAAAGGCCCAGGTCTGGGCGTCGAGCACTTCCGCCATATGCCCGGCAAGCAAAATGCCGATGGGACCGAAGCCGAGGGAACCGAGCACGTAGAGGCTGAGCACCCTGCCGCGCTTGTTTTCATCCACCAGAGCCTGAACCAGAGAGTTGGACCCGACAGCGGCGGAAACCACGGTAAAGCCGACAAGGGGCATGATGGCGGTGGAAAGCCGCCAGTCCGTAATAAGCGAGAAAAGAACGAACATGATCCCGAAGCCTATCTGCATGCGGCAGATGTGCCGGGGAAGCTGGCGCTGGCCTATGCGGGCCGCCATGTACATGACCCCGACAATGGCCCCGATGCCGATGGCCCCGAGCAACGTGCCCAGGTGGCGGGAATCGCCATCCAGAACGCGCTTGGCAAAAAGCGGCAGCATGATGGTGTAGGTCATCGAGAAAAAGGAAAAAGCCCAGGTAAACAACAGGTTGTATTTGATGGGCTTCACGGCCATGGAGTAGCTGAACCCTTCCTTGAAGGCGCTGATGGGGTTCTGCCGGGTTGAGGCAAGCTCCCTGGGCGGCAGCTTCATGATGATGAAGGCGTAGAGTACAGCCGTGTGCGCGACGGCGTTCAGCACAAAACAGGCGATTTCCCCGCCCGCCTTGACCACAAAGCCCGCCACAGCCGGTCCGATGAGCCGGGCCAGGTTGAAGCTGCCCGATTGCAGGGAAAGGGCGCTCTGCAACTGGTAGGGGTGCTCGATCATCTGGGAAACGGAGGCCTGCCGCGTGGGAATATCAATAGCCGTGATAAGGCCCAGCAAAAAGCTGAGCAGCATGAGCATGGGCACGGTAAGCTCGCCGATATACAGCAGGAAGGCGATGAGCAGGGAATGCAGAATGGTGGCGATTTGCGCACCGATCAAAATATGGCGCAGATCGTTCCGGTCAAGAAAAACCCCGGTGAACATGCCGAGCAGCAGCACCGGGGCCTGGTTGATAAATTCCACGATGCCCATCAGGGAACCGGATTGGGTAATTTCCAGCACCAGCCAGGCCATAGCCAGACGTTGCATCCAGGTGCCGGTCAGCGCAAGGCACTGGCCGGTAAAGTACAGGCGGAAATTCCGCGAACTCAGGGCCGCGAGCGCCCGTATTTCAGATAGTTTGCGCACGAAAAACCCGCTTCGCCCGGTCAGAGCAGGTGTAGGGCGGTAAGCGCCTCGGTAACGCAGCGGTCGCTTTGGGGTTTCAGGGGCACCATGGGCAGGCGCAGTTCACCGCTCATCTTGCCCATTTTGGCAAGCGCCGTTTTTACCGGGATGGGGTTCGTTTCCACAAAACAGGCCCGGTTCAGGCAGTTGAGTTCGTAATGGATGGCGCGCGCGGTGGCGGTATCGCCCGCATCCCAGGCCGCGCAAAGCTTCGCCATTTTGTCGGGCACGATGTTGGAAGTCACGGAAATGACGCCCCGCCCGCCAAGGGCCAGCGTGGGCAGCACGGTAAAATCATCCCCGGACAGCAGGATGAAATCCGGCCCGCACAGTTCCAGCGTTTCACTGATCTGCACGAATTCGCCCGTGGCGTCCTTGGCCCCGACAACGGTGGGGATTTCCTTGAACATGCGGGCCATGGTGGCGGCCTGCACGTTGCAGCCGGTCCGGCCGGGCACGTTGTACACGATCAGCGGCAGATCAACGGACGAGGCAATGGCCTTGAAGTGGGCGTACAGCCCGTCCTGCGTAGGCTTGTTATAGTAAGGCGTGATGTGGAGCGCGGCATCGGCCCCGACGCGTTTGGCGAAACGGGTCAGGCGAATGGCTTCCGCCGTATTGTTGGAACCGGCCCCGGCAATGACCGGAACGCGTTTATTCGCCTGTTCTATGCAGATGCTGATGGCCCGTTCATGCTCCTCATGGGTGAGGGTGGCCGATTCTCCGGTGGTCCCGCAGGGCACAAGCCCGTCGATCCCTTCCGTGATCTGCCATTCAATGAACTCCCTGTATCGCTCTTCGTCGATCTCGCCGTTCTTGAAGGGCGTAACAAGGGCGGTAAAGGCGCCTCTCAGGTTCATAACAACACTCCTTGCCCGGCGTGTGCGGGCGACTCGACAGTTCGGGAGCAGTCTTACACCCGAACCCGCTTTCGTCAATCACTCCCGGTCAGGGGAATGATGCGGCGGCTCGTGCGAAACATGGCGACAGGCGCGGAGCGCGCGGCGGGCGCGTATCCTTGCACCGTCACGCGCCGCACGGCGCTTTCCAGCCTGCCGGGGCCTCAGCTTTTGGCCAGGCCCAGCTCCTTTTCCAGCGGCAGCATGGCCGCCACGGCAAGTTCCAGAAACTCGTCCAGCGTCATGGCAATGTGCTCGCACTCGCGGATATTGTCGCGATTGACGGAAGCGGCAAAGGCTTTATCTTTCATTTTCTTTTTCAGGCTCTTGGCCTGCATGCCGTGCAGCCCTTCCGGACGGACCAGAGCGGCCGCGCTGATCAGCCCGGTTACGGTTTCCGCACAGCGCAGTGCGTAGTCAAAACGGCCCGACGGCATGGTGCCGGTCATCTCGCCGTTATGCGCGAGAATGGCCCCACGGGCTTCTTCCGGCAAATCCCCCAGCAGATCCTGTGCGACAACGCCGTGCTTCGCGGGTTCATCCTTGGTCAGCGGGAAATCGACGTCGTGAACAAGGCCGGTAATGCCCCAGAGTTCCACGTCTTCTCCCATTTTTTCGGCCAGGGCGCGCATGACGGCCTCTGACGCGAGCGCGTGATGAAAAAGGCCGATATCAGGGTTTTGGGCGCGAACGCGCTCCAGTGCTTCGTCTCTCGTAAGCATGGCTGATCCTGTCAGGGCCTGTTCGCACTCTATTGCTCATAGTGTGGACTGGCCCTTTTGAAGGTGTAAAACGAAAAAGAAAAATCGCGTACGCGTGCCAGACAAAGGACGTGGAACCCGTAACGCGGCAAGCAGATATCCGGAAAGTTTTACCCTATCAAGAAGGAAAAGCAAGCGCTCCACCCGCTACCGGAGACGGGGCAGCGGCAGTCACGCCTGATCAGCGCATAAAAAAACGCAGACATAATGAAACGCCGCGCCCCTTGCGGGATGCGGCGTTTCAACGTCAGCCAAATGAATCGTATTGGGCGGACCGTATCCGGCGGGCGCTACTTGCGCGTAAACACCACGATACCGGCACCGCTTTTCATGCGCATTTCGTTATCTTTCACGGTAATGGTGGAGGATTCGCCATTCACCGTCAGTTCCACGTTGTCGCCGTTGACTTTGGCTTCGCCATACTTTTGCGCTTCAAAGCTTTGTCCGCCAAAGGAACCGGAAACCGTGCCCGCTTTGGTGTCAAAGGTCAGTTCCATGCTGCCGAGCATACCTTCAAGCATGGACCGGGCCATGTTTCCGGCTTCGCCATCGGGAATGCTCTTTTTCATCTCGGGGTTGTTTTCGATGGTCGCGTTAAGGTCGATGGCCCATGCGCCGTTCAGTTTGGTCAGCACGGTGTCGCTGTCTCCGCACGCCCCGGCAAAAAGGGTGAGCGTCAGGGCCAGTACAAGAAGAGATGCGCGTTTCATTATTTCCCCCGGGCGGATACCGCCGGTTATGGGTGGTCTGTGGATAAACATGTACCAAAAACGATGGCGGTATGCTTAGCACACCGCCACCGCCTTTGACCAACAAAAAAGCGGATATGATAAAAACAGGGCTACGGGCCGCGTTTCGCCTGCCGCCTGTTTACCGGGAAGCGCCCGGTTCCGGCACAGGCAATACCCCTCTGTTTATCAGCTACCGGGCTTGGGCGATAACCTTTTCGATGCGGGAAAGGCCCGTTTCGACCACCGCTTCGGGCGGCCCGTAGGAAAAACGGACCCAGGACCCGAACGGCTCGTCAATATCGCGCACGCCAAGGGGGCGCACATCAAAGAAACGACCCGGCACGGTCATGACTTTTTCTTGCAAACAGGCATGGAAAAAGGCGTCGCCGTCATTGAGCGGCGCGGGCAGGTCGCGGATGGTCGCCCAGATATAGAAAGTTCCGCGCGGCTCGGCAGCCGGGGTGATGCCCATGGCTTTCAGGCGTTCCAGCATGAGACGGCGCTTTTTGGCAAAACCCCGGCGCATGGCCGTGGTTTCCTGATGGTAGCGTTCCGGATCCAGAGCTTCCATGGCCGCGCGCTGCACTATGAGGCTGGGGCCGCCATCCAGAGCGCTGGCCGCGCGGTTGACCATTTCGATCACGTGTTCGGGCCCGGCAATCCATCCTGCGCGCCAGCCGGGGTACCTATGGCTCTTGGTCAGCCCGTCCACCAGCAGCACGGGGTCTTTGTTCACGTCTTCCACATACGCGGCGGCGGAAACCGGACCGGATGCCGGAGAACCGTCTTCATTATAAATGAAGTGGGAGTAGAATTCATCGCAGCCGAGCAGGCATTTGTTTTCCCTGGCCGACTCCACATAGCGTTCCAGATCTTTGCCCATGACAGCTTCGCCCGTGGGGTTGCACGGGTTGGAAAACACATAGGCGTTGATGTTCTGGCGGCGGATGCACGCTTCAAGCGCGTCCGGGGGCAGGGAAAAGCCGTCTTCTTCACGCGTCATGACCGGAACAAGCGTGAGACGGGCCTTGTGATAGGCCAGATAATCCTCATAGGCCGTGTAATCGGGCGACTTGTACAGCACGCGGCTGCCGTCGGCAAAGGTGGCGAAAAGCCGGGTCAGGGCAAGCCTGCCGCCGCCCGCGAAGCTGATATTTTTCGCGGTGTACTGGGATTTCATCCCGCGCCGGTACAAACGGTTATACGTGGAAGCGATGATTTCACGCATCTCGTCGGAGCCGCCCAGCGGTCCGTAGGCCTGATCGGCATCTTTCATGGTCACGCTTTTGATGCGCGGCGGCGCGCCTTCCATATCGCCGACCTCGGGCTGGCCCTGTCCCAGGTTGCACCAGTCCGGGTGCCCGTTCCAGAAGCCCAGCTTGGATGCTTCATGCACCACCCAGATGACGCCCATGTAGGGCACGGGGCGGATCATCGGAAAATCATCGTTGACGCTCATAAAAAGACCTCCGTCCATGTTGCGGGGTTCGTTTCCACAGTGTTTTTCCTTTACCGCACAGCCCGCGTCCGCTCTGCCGCAGCGGACGTACCCCACCCGGAGCGCGTAGAACACAGCACACGCCATTCCGTCCGGGAGAGCCTTTTGCCGGAAAATGAAAAGCCTGATGAAGAAACAGCCCCGGGTCGACACAAAAAGACGACATCACACCGCACGGCCCTGCCAGCCGTACGCCGAAAGGTCCTGCCGCGAATACCCGGTTGTGTTGATGGTACATAACGCAACGGGCCGCGCCACTCCCGGCAAAGCACAGGAATCCTACCCTTTTCCCGTACCCTTGCAAGGGGAAAATGCCCGCCCCGAAGCGCTCAGGAAAGCGGAAAGCGGACAGTAAAGACAATGCCGCCCGTAACGTTCCGCGCCTCGACGGCTCCCTTGTGCAGGGTCGCGATCTGCCGCACCAGGGAAAGCCCCAGCCCCACCCCGTTGCCCGTGGCAATGCCCGCGCGGTTAAACGGTTCAAAAATATGTTCCAGCGCTTCGGCTGCAACGGGTTCATGGCTGTTCTCGACCTCCAGTATCACCCCGTCTTTCGCACGGCGCAACGAGAGTGAAGCGCTACCGCCGCGTTCCGTATACTTTTCCGCGTTGTCCAGCAGGTTGGAAACCAGCGTGCAGAGCAGGGTTTCATCCCCCCCGACAATAATGCCGTCCTCAACGGCAGCGCGGAAGCTGATATCCCGCTTCGCGAAAAGCGGCGTCTGCCGTCTGGCCATGGCCGCGCACAGTTCCGAAAAGGCCACGGGAACTTCCGCCAGCGGCGCTTCGTGCAGATCAAGCCTGCTGGAAAGAAGCGTCGTGCCGATGAGCGTGTTCATATGTTCAAGCTCTTCCTGCAACTGGACAAGACGCGCCATGGCGTCATTGCAGGGGGATTCGCCGTTCCTCCCCGCATTTTTTACCGCCTCCCCGGCCATACCGGCCACACCGGGCGCACCGGGCGCATCCGGGCCTTCACCGGTCAGATCTTCTTCCAGCAGCGCGAACGAAACCTGCATCCGCGCCAGCGGCGAACGCAGTTCGTGGGAGATATTCGCGACCAGCTCGCGCATGTTGCGTACATGCTTTGACAGGCTGTCGGCCATGTGGTTCACGGCCAGAGAAAGATCCCGGATTTCGTCATGCCCGCGCACGGTAACACGTTTGTCGAGCTTGCCCCCGGCAATATCCAGCACTTCGTCCCGCAACTGGCGCAAGGGGCGTGAAACCCGCCGCGACATCCAGAACGCCAGCATGCCGCCCATCAGGGTCAGCAGCACAAGCCCCTGCATGAAAATGGGCCACATGCCCGGACGGCGCGGCGGGCCGAAGCGCAAATACAGCATGCGCTCCCCTTCGGCCAGGCGTACCGGCATGGCGGCCACAAAGCGTTCTTCATCCGTCCCGAACTGCCATATGGTAAGGGGGCTTCCGGCATGCGCCCCGGCGGCCTTGCCTTTCCATTCCCTGTCAGCCGTGGAAAAATCCGGTCTGCTTTCCGGCACGCGGCCGAGCAGCACGGTGCCGTCCGCGTTTTCAATCCAGGCCCGGCTGTTGCCCCTGCTGAACAGGGAAACGACGGCCCCCGCCGCCCCCGCGTTCTGTCCGTCAATGGATTCCGCCAGGGCTTCGGTGGCTTCGACGATAAAGCGCCGGAACCCTTCCTCTTCCTGCGAATAGCGGTGCAGAAAGAAGACGGCCACCTGGGAAAGCAGCACCAGAATAAGGGAGTACCCGAAAATACGCTGCCACAGATGCCGCATATTATTCTCCTTCCACCCAGGCGTAGCCCGATCCCCACACCGTGCGGATGCGGATACCCTCGTCGCCCAGCTTGCGCAGCAGCGAACGGATCCGGCTGATGTACACGTCGATATTCCGGTCGCAGACGTAGTGGTCATCCCCGAACACAAGCGAAAGCACCTTTTCGCGGGAAAGCACTTCACCGGGACGGCTCATGAACGCTTGCAGGATGCGATATTCTGTCGTTGAAAGATCAACGGCCTGTTCTTCGCCATCCCCGTTCCCGTGTACGGAGCGGATCAGACGCTGCCGCCGCGTATCCAGAATATAATCCCCGGTCCGTATTGTTTCATCCGGGCCGTTCCCGCCCTCTTCTCCCGCTCCGACCGATCCGGGTTCGGGGGTGCGGCGCAGCACGGCCTTGATACGGGCCAGCAGTTCCCGTGGATTAAAGGGTTTGGGCAAATAGTCGTCCGCGCCTATTTCAAGGCCGATAATGCGGTCGGAAGAATCCCCGCAGGCGGTCAGCATGATCACCGGCACCCGCGAATGCGTTCTGAGAGAACGCAGGACGGTAAAGCCGTCATCGCCGGGCAGCATCACATCCAGCAGCACGATATCGGGCCGGACCGATTCCAGCGCCCCGGCCAGCCCCGCGCCGCTTTCAAGCGACGTGACCGCGTAGCCGTATTTTTCCAGAAACTCGCGCACAACGTCTTGTAAACGCTGGTCGTCATCCACGATAAGCACGCGCTTCGATTTTTCTTCAGCGATATTCTGCATGGAATTGCTCCTGTACTAGAGGCATTCGCCATCACCGGCGGCCTTGCCCTTCCGCTTCACACGCGGCACGGGCGACCATAGCTGAAGCCACGCTACCACAGGAAGCCGTCCGCGCCAGTCCCCCCGGTACTTTTTCATACTTTTTAATATTTGCTTCACACTTATTGAACATGGCATAGTTATAGTCTTCTCAACGATACTTACTCCTTACCGGAGATTCAGCCATGAAAAAGAAGACCTTCGTCGTACTCCTCGCCATATGCCTTGCCGGAACGGGCGCGTATTTCGCGTTCTTCAACCAGGCCAACGCGAAAATCCCCCAACAGTCCGGCGTCACCGTACAGCGCATGAGCCTCGAAGATGTCGTGACCTCTCTGGGCAAGCTGGAACCCGCCACCTACGTTGACGTGGGTGCGCAGACATCCGGCCAGCTCATGACGCTCCATGTGGAACTTGGCGATACCGTGCAGAAGGGCGACCTACTCGCGGAAATCGATCCGCGCTCCCACAAGGCCAAGGTGGAGGCCGACAGGGCCACCATAGCCAATCTGGAAGCGACCCTCGCCGAACGCCGGGCCAATCTTGTGCAGGCCGAACGCAATTACAAGCGGGACAAGACCCTGCGCAAGCAGAATGCCGCATCCGAACTGGATTTCCAGAACAGCGAAACCAGCTATCTTGTCGCCCAGGCGCAGGTGGCCGCTGTCGAAGCCCAGTTGCAGCAGGCCCGCGCCAATCTGGAAAGCAACGAGCTGAATCTTTCCTACACCATGATATACGCCCCCATGTCCGGGACCGTCGTCTCCCTTGAAGTCAAGGAAGGCCAGACCCTGAACAACAACCAGCAAACGCCCACGCTCATGCGTATCGCGGAACTGGAAGTCATGACCGTATGGGCGTCCGTTTCCGAAGCGGACATCAACAAGCTCACCCCCGGCATGCCCGTGTATTTCACCACCATAGGCGATACGGAAACCCGCTACTATTCCACCCTGCAGAAGATCCATCCTTCCTACACCGAGGAAAACGACGTTATCCTGTATGACGTCGTCTTTGATGTGGAGAACCCCAACGGCGTGTTCCTGCCCGCCATGAACATCCAGGTATTTTTCGTCCGCGCACAGGCGGAAAACGTGCTGGCCCTGCCCATAGAAGCGGTTCCTTCCAACAACCGTTCCGCCGGACATCTCACGCTGAACGTCCTGCTGCCCGGCGGCAAGGAAGAAACCCGTAACGTCACCCTGGGCGTACGAACCCGGACGGCGGTGGAAATAAAGAACGGCCTGAACGAAGGCGATATCGTCAAGTCCGCCGCCACAGGCCCCCGCAACGCCATGCCCCGGAACATGGGACCGCGACTGTAGAAAAGAATACGCTCCGCCCGCCCCGGCAGCTTTGACCGGGGCCGGAAAGAATACAAAGGACGACAGCACACGGCACGAATCCACCCCAAAGGGCAACGGGAAGACACGCGCAGACGAAACGCGGCGGCTTCCCGTCCCTTAGGGGAACCGCCGGAGGCATAAAACCATGACGCTCGCACCAGACAACAACGCACCGCTTATCGAGCTGCAACAGGTCAGCCGCATATATATTCAGGGCGATGAGGAACTTGAGGTTCTCAAGGGAATCTCGCTGACCATCACATCCGGGGAATTCGTCGCCATTGTCGGGCAATCCGGCTCGGGCAAGACGACGCTCATGAACATACTGGGCTGCCTCGACAAGCCGTCCAGAGGCCGCTACCTCGTGCACGGTCAGGATGTGGCCGCGCTGGAACCGGATGAGCTATCCACCCTGCGCCGCGAAGTGTTCGGCTTTGTGTTCCAGCGCTACAACCTGCTGCCCGGCTCCAACGCCCGGGAAAACGTGGCCATGCCCGCCGTTTACGCGGATATGGCGCCGGAAAAACGGAAAGAACGGGCGGAAGAACTTCTCACCCGTCTGGGGCTGGAAAAGCGGCTTGATTATTTGCCGTCCCAGCTTTCCGGCGGTCAGCAGCAACGGGTTTCCATAGCCCGCGCCCTGATGAACGGGGGCGAAATCATACTGGCCGACGAACCCACGGGCGCACTGGACAGCGGCAGCGGCGAAGAAGTGTTGCGGCTGTTGCAGGAACTGCACGAGCAGGGGCACACGGTTATCCTGATCACCCACGATCACGGCGTCGCGGCCAAGGCCAGGCGGGTCATTACGCTCAGCGACGGCGTGATCATCAGCGATACCACAACGGATGCCGCGCGGGCGACGGAACGGCGCGCGGAATTCAACCCTTCGCCTTCCCGCATGCCCGTCAGCGCGGCTGTGGGTATGGCGTTACGTTCGCTCAAGGACAATCGTTTCCGCACCATGCTCACCCTGCTCGGCATCATCATCGGGGTGGCTTCGGTGGTGACGATGCTGGCTTTGGGCAACGGAGCCAAGGAGCGGGTGCTGGCCACCATTGAATCCATGGGGAGCGACCTCATCATGATCCGGCCCATGAGCGGCAGTTCCCGATCCGCTTCGGGATCCGTGCGGCTGGTGGAAAGCGATATCGAGGCGCTCAAGGAGCTTCCCGGCGTACTGGCGGCTGTCGGGGAAAATTCCGGCTCGGTATCCGTCCGCTATCAGGAATCGGACTATCAGAGCAGTTACACGGCCACCGGCGTGGACAAGCCCGCCGTCGCCAACTGGAACCTCGCCCACGGCGAATTTTTTAACGAGCATGACGCGGCGACAAGTTCCCCTGTGGTGGTGCTCGGCCAAACCGTGGTGAACAATATTTTCCCGGCGGGAACAAACCCGGTGGGCAGCTACATACTCATCCAGAACGTGCCCTTCCTTGTGATCGGCGTGATGGAAGTGAAAGGGGCCAGCGCCTTTGGTTCGGATCAGGACGACGTGCTGCTCATGCCCATATCCACGGCCAGATTGCGCCTGCAAGGACGGAACTACCTTTCCAACGCGATTACCAAGGCGGTTCCCGGCGCGGATATGGAACTTCTGCAAACGGAAATCGAGCGCCTCATGCTCGAACGCCACGGCACCCAGGATTTCCGGGTCATGAACACGGCCTCGATCATGGAAGCGGCGTCCGAAAGCCAGAACACCCTG
>JAJDHY010000026.1 GCA_030266385.1 Desulfovibrio sp. OttesenSCG-928-I05 | reverse complement strand
TACACAGTGTTATACCGTTATCAGTACAGGATACGTGAAAAGTATATAGGAGTGAAGAGGTGGCATGCGGCCTTGAAAATTCAGCACACCGGGAAAGACCCGCCGATAATTTCATTCACGTGTTGCCCTGCTCTCTTCCAAGCCCCCCGCGTCAGAAAAGGCCAGCCGGAGGCATTACGCACGCTCACCCCGCGTCCGCACCCGGCAATAGATCAGGACGTAAGCGAAGGACGCGAAGCCACAAAATCCTCCGCGCGAACAGGCGACAACAGAGCACAGTCTTTCAACCGCGCGGAGTGTTGTTGTTCTCGTGAGATTGTGGAAAATAAGGATTCCGTTTTGTGAGCGCCGTTTTCCGGATGGCGGGCGGTGAGCATACTCAGGTATTCGAACCGCACGTCAGCCGGAAAACGGCGCTCACAAGGCGAAAGACTGTTTTCTACGATCGCACGGGAACGGCCATCTTTCTCACACCACACCATTCCCTCCAAACGCAGGAAGAGGCGTAGGCACATGCACAACAACTGTCTGTGCAGCGCCTTTGCCTCTTCCCTTACTTAGTCGTTCTTTCTCTTCGTCTCTCAGCTTACAGCAGACCCTTCTCGGCCTGTGCCTGAATGGCGGTAATAGCCACGGTGTTGACGATATCCGCCACCGTGCCGCCGCGCGAGAGATCGTTGACGGGCTTGTTCAGGCCCTGAAGCACCGGGCCGATGGCCACGGCTCCGGCAGTGCGCTGCACGGCCTTGTACGTGTTGTTCCCGGTGTTGAGATCGGGGAAAATGTACACGGTGGCCTTGCCCGCCACAGCGCTGCCCGGCAGCTTGGTCTTGGCGACATCCATATCCATGGCAGCGTCAAACTGCAGCGGGCCTTCCAGCAGCAGATCCGGCGCCTGCTCTTTGGCAATGCGGGTAGCTTCCACCACGGCTTCCACGTCGGGACCCTTGCCGGACGCGCCGGTGGAGTAGGAAAGCATGGCAATACGCGCATCCACCCCGAACACCTTGGCGGTATGGGCGGTGGAAATGGCGATGGAGGCCAACTGCTCCGGCGTGGGGTTGGGGTTCACGGCGCAGTCGGCGAACACCAGCACCCGGTCTTTCAGACACATCAGGAAAGACGAGGAAACAATGGATACACCGGGCTTGGTCTTGATGAACTCAAGCGACGGCCGGATGGTGTGCGCGGTGGTGTTGATGGAACCGGAAACCATGCCATCGGCATGATCCTTGTAGACCATCATGGTGCCGTAGTAGGAAACATCTTCCATGGCGGTACGGGCCTGCTCGATGCTGATGCCCTTTTTGGCGCGCAGTTCCTTGTAGGTTTCGGAATAGTCGGCAAACTCGGGCGACTTGGCCGGATCAATGATGGGCACATCAAGGGAAAGTCCCAGTTCCTTGATCTTGCCGGAAACTTCCGCCACATCGCCCAGCAGGATGATGTCGGCAACGCCCCGGTTGGTGAGAATCTCCGCCGCCCGCAGGATGCGCTCTTCCTTGCCTTCGGGAAGCACGATACGCATCTTGTGACGCTTGGCCCGTTCGATCAGGGAAGATTCGAACATCTTGGGCGTGATCACGGACGGCGTGTTACCGGTGATCATCTCCGCCAGCGCGACGGCGTCAAAATGACGTTCGAACAGCGCAACGGCGCTGTCCAGCGGAGGCGGGCAGGAATTGAAGGCGGCGTCTTCGGGCAGAACCCAGACGGGACACATGCCGCCAAGGGCGTTCTTGACGGTATCGCAGCCCTTTTGATCAAGGGAGGCCTGGGTGAACACCGCGCCGAGCAGATCCACGCAATTGTCCCGCAGCATATCCAGAATAACCTTGCCGGATGCGGCGATGCTATCGGCACTGCCATGGGCGCGGGTAACGGCGATAACCGGCGCACCGAGGTTGGAAGCGATTTCGCTGTTCAACTGGAAGGAAAAGGCTTCGGCCCCTTCGGGGATACCGGTGCCCATGCAGAGCACGAAATCATACTTTTCCCGCAACGCGTTGCATTTATCCATGACCGCGTCAAAGAGGGCGCTTTTTTTGCCGCTGTTGATCAGCTCCATAGCCTGAGCGCGTGTGAATCCGTAAGATTCTTCATAGCTCTGGGCAAGGCCGAATTCCTTGCGAACCATACTGATATTCGGGTCTTCCGCACCATCCCGGATGGGGTCGATGACGGGGCGGAAAAAGGCGACGTTTTTGAAAGAACGCATCATGGCCTGCATGATGCCGAGAACGATGGCGGCCTGCCCGGTCCGGGCTTCGGTCGCGAGGACAAACAACGATTTTGCCATGGCGGGTAACTCCTTACTCCAACCCCACATACGGGTCGGAAACACGATAACCCCTATCGCGGGGTCCAAGGGCCTTTAGCCGTAGGCGAGTCTTCGAGCCGTACGGATAAAGAGAGCATCGCGATCATTCCCCTGGTGGAGCGCGAGGCAACGCCTCGCATCTGAATTATCTGGCTTCAACACTCTGTTTCAACACATACAAAAAACAAGCGCCCCGGCGGAACCGCCGGGGCGCTGAGGCAGTCGGATACTACTCTTTTTCGGCTTCCGCGCCAATGCCCGGAAGATCCGCAAGTTGCTTGAGCAGGGTGTAGCGGTCAGCATATTCCTTTTCAAGCAGCGCGCGCAGACGCTTGGATTCCTCGGGATTCAGCTTCTCGAGTTGCGCGTACCGGTTTTCGCCGGAGAGGAAGGCCTGGATGTTGCCGTCCGGGGCCTTGGATTCAAGAGTCAGGGGATTCTTGCCTTCGTTCGCGAGTTCCGGGTTGAAGCGGTACAGGGGCCAGTAGCCGCAATCCACGGCCAGCTTGGATTCTTCCATGCTCTTGCCCATGCCCTTGCGGATACCCTGGTTGATGCAGGGCGCGTAAGCGATGACCAGAGACGGTCCGTTGTAGGCTTCGGCTTCACGCAGGGCTTTGAGCACCTGCTGTTTGTTGGCGCCCATGGAGATGCTGGCGACATACACGTACCCGTAGGTCATGGCGATGCGGCCGAGGTCTTTCTTGGGCAGCTTTTTGCCGGAAGCGGCGAACTTGGCGATGGAACCGAGCGGGGTGGCCTTGGAAGCCTGACCGCCGGTGTTGGAATACACTTCCGTATCCAGCACCAGGATGTTGATGTCTTCGCCGGACGCCAGCACGTGGTCCACGCCGCCGTAACCGATATCATAGGCCCAGCCGTCACCGCCGAAGACCCAGACGGACTTCTTGGTGAAGAGATCGGACATGTGCCAGATTTCGTGCAGCAGTTCGGAATCGGGAGCGCTGGACATACGGGCCAGCACTTCTTCGCCCGCGGCCTTGGATTCGGCGCCCTTGTTCATGACGTCGAGCCAGGCTTGCATGGCTTCCTTGAGGTCGGCGGGAATATCGCCGGCCATGGCTTCCTTCACCAGATCCGCGAGTTTGTCGCGGCGCTGGGAATAGGCCATGTTCATGCCGTAACCGAATTCGGCGGCATCTTCAAAGAGGGAGTTGCCCCAGGCCGGACCGTGACCATCCTTGTTGGTGGTGTACGGCGTGGTGGGAGCGGACGCGCCCCAGATGGAGGAGCAGCCCGTGGCGTTGGCGATGACCATACGGTCCCCGAACATCTGGGTGATGAGCTTGACGTAGGGGGTTTCGCCGCAGCCCGCGCACGCGCCGGAGAACTCCAGCAGCGGCTGCTGGTACTGGGAACCCATCAGGGTATCGCGGGCCATCAGATCGTCCTTGATGGCGATGTTGCTTTCCGCGAAGGCCAGGTTGGCGACCTGGGCATCCAGCTGGGTTTCAATGGGCTTCATGACCAGGGCTTTCTGCTTGGCCGGGCAGGTTTCCGCGCAGGAACCGCAACCAAGGCAGTCCTGGGCGTACACCTGCATGCGGTACTTCATGCCCTTGATATCCTTGCCCTTGCCTTCGAGGGTCACAAAGGAAGCGGGAGCGCCTTCCAGCTCTTCATCCGTGGCAAGCACCGGGCGGATGGCGGCGTGGGGGCAGACAAAGGAGCACTGGTTGCACTGGATGCAGTTTTCCGGCAGCCATTCGGGCACGTCAATGGCGACGCCGCGCTTTTCAAAAGCAGCGGTGCCGAGCGGCGCGAGACCGTCCGGGGACATGGCGGAAACGGGGAGCTTGTCGCCTTCCTGAGCCAGGATGGGACGCACCACGTCGCGGATGTATTCGGGATCGTCATTGGAGCAGCAGCACGCGTCTTTGGCATCGGCCCAGGATTCGGGATACTTGATCTCGATCAGGTTATCGATGGCCTTGTCCACGGCGGCGATGTTCATGTTAACGATCTTGTCGCCCTTGGAGCCGTAGGTCTTCTTGATGGATTCCTTCAGCAGCGCAACAGCCTGCTCAAAGGGCAGCACGTTGGCGAGCTTGAAGAAGGCGGTCTGCATGATCATGTTGATGCGGCCACCGAGGCCCACTTCACCGGCCACGGCCACGGCGTCAATGTTGAAGAACTTCAGCTTTTTCTTCGCGATGGTGCGGAGCATTTTTGCGGGCAGTTCTTTTTCCATGTCGGCCACGGTGCCCCAGCGGGAGTTCAGCACGAAGGTGCCTCCGTCCTTGATGCCGTCCAGCAGATCATACTGATGCACATACGCGGACTTGTGACAGGCCACGTAGTCGGCATGGGTGATCAGGTAGGTGGACTGGATGGGGGATTTCCCGAAACGCAGGTGGGAAACCGTGAAACCGCCGGACTTCTTGGAGTCGTAGGAGAAGTAGCCCTGGGCGTACATATCGGTGTTGTCGCCGATGATCTTGATGGCCTGCTTGTTCGCGCCCACGGTGCCGTCCGCGCCGAGACCGAAGAATTTGCATTCCACGGTGCCTTCGGGAACGGTGTTCAGCGCGTCGCCCAGCTCGAGGGACGTGTCGGTGACGTCGTCTTCGATACCCACGGTGAAGTGGTTTTTGGGAGCGGCGGAAAGCATGTTGTCATAGACCGCGCGGGCCATGACCGGGGTGAATTCCTTGGAACCGAGGCCGTAACGACCGCCAACGATGGTGGGCATCTGGCCTTTTTCGGTAAAGGCGCCGATCACGTCCAGGTACAGGGGTTCGCCGAGAGCGCCGGGCTCCTTGGTGCGGTCGAGCACGGTGATGGTTTCGGCGGTGGCGGGCACGGCACGGAGCAGGTGATCCACGGAGAAGGGACGGAACAGGCGAACCTTGACCAGACCCACTTTTTCGCCCTTGGCGACCAGGTAGTTGACCACTTCTTCCAGGGTTTCACAGGAGGAACCCATGGAAATGACCACGCGGGTGGCTTCGGGGTGGCCGACGTAATCAAAGAGCTTGTAGTTGCGGCCGGTGATGGAGGCCACTTTCTTCATCTGCGCGGCGACGATGCCGGGAACCGCGTCATAGAAGGGGTTGGAGGCTTCGCGGCCCTGGAAGTAAATATCCGGGTTTTGCGCCCAGCCGCGCACGTGGGGGTGCTCGGGCATCATGGCGCCGTTGCGGAATTCTTCGATTTTTTCGTAGTTCACGATCTTCTTGATATCTTCGTAATCGATGACTTCGATTTTGGAGATTTCATGGGAGGTACGGAACCCGTCGAAGAAGTGGCAGAAAGGAACGGAGGATTCAAGGGAGGCGAGGTGAGCCGCCAGGCCGAGATCCATACATTCCTGAACGGACGCGGAAGCCAGGAAGGCAAAACCCGTCTGGCGGGCGGCCATGACGTCCTGGTGGTCGCCGAAAATGGAAAGGGCGTGCGCGGCGATGGCGCGGGCGGACACGTGAAAAACGCCGGGAAGCAGTTCACCGGCGATTTTGTACATGTTCGGAATCATCAGCAGAAGGCCCTGAGACGCCGTGTAGGTACTGGTCAGCGCACCGGCGGCGAGGGAGCCGTGCACGGCGCCGGCCGCACCGGCTTCGGACTGAAGCTGGCGGACCTGGACGGTTTGCCCGAAAATGTTCTTTTTCCCCTGGGCGGCCCATTCGTCGGCGGATTCACCCATGTTGGAAGAAGGGGTGATGGGATAAATGGCGGCGGTATCGCTGAGCGCGTACGAAACGTACGCGGCGGCGGTGTTGCCGTCCATCGTTTTCATTTTCTTTGCCATGTACTTTCTCCTTCTAGACAAGGCTTCAGGAATATTCAAAGACGGATCACAAACACGTTCTCCCACAAACGAAAAAACGCGCCATGCCCGCAGCATCGCGCAGCCTGGGCGGCATATATGCATGGCTCAGGCGGAAATCTTCACGACCATATACAAAATACATGAATCACGCCAAGGTAATTTTTTTTGTGAAATATGACACATGGGTTTTTTATACGTAAGATGATTGAATTGTTACATTATATAAAAAGAGATACTATTTGACGCCGCAGGCCAAGCTGTTTATGAATTCGCTCCGCCACGGATGCGCGCGTATAAACACGCAGCTCGTGTTTTTGGTCTTTTTTCTTTTCCTCTTGTGGAAAAGAGTGTAACCAAATACATGGCAAAGGTGTCACCTTTGCTTCGCACTGCCGGGGGGTGGTGGTGTTCATCGTGCCGATGGCCGTGTTTGATACTGTTTTTCTGTCTTGGCCGCGAAGCGTGCGTGGCTTTCCATAACTGTCCGGCGGGTTGCCGTTTCACCCTCGGGAGGGGTCGTTTCCATGTCCTCGATGCATCAACTGTCGCCTGAAGAAAGTGCGGTATTTTTTGAGCACCGCTTTCGGTTTGCCGGCAGGGGGCACCCCGCTGTCGAGGCGATGTTTGATCTTGCCATGGAATGGATTCCCGCGCAGAACGTGACTGTGCCTGCTGTCACCGCCGTTCCCGATCCTTCCGCCCCTGCTGTCCCTTCCGCATTGTCCGCTGCCGCGCTGCCGCCTGCGCCCGACCCCGTGGATATCGTGCAGATGGAAGTCCGCCTGCCGCCCATGCCCGCCGTGCTGCTTGAACTGCAGGAAATAATTCACCGGCCGGATGTTTCGGCAACGGCCATTGCCGACGTCATCGCCAAAGATCCGGGCCTTGCCGCCTGGCTGCTCAAGCTGGTCAACAGCCCCTATTACGGATTTTCCGCCAAGGTAGCCACCATATCGCGGGCCGTCACTCTGGTCGGCACGCGGCAGATCCAGATCCTTTCCATGGGCGGCGCGCTTAATTCCCTTGCCGTGCTTCTGCCCAAGGGCCTGATGGATATGGACCGCTTCTGGCAGCACAGCATGGCTACCGGCATCGCGGCCCAGGAAATATGGCGTCTTACCGGCCGGGCCGAAGGCGAACAGCTTTTTGTGGCGGGCTTGCTGCATGATTGCGGAAAACTCGCCATGGTCTATGCCGCGCCCAAAATCAGCCAGTTCCTGCGTTCTTCCCCCAATTTCAGCAGCAAACCGTCGTATCTGGCTGAAAAGGAATACCTTGGCTTTGATCACGCCCGGCTCGGCGGCATGCTCATGCACCGCTGGAACATGCCGCTCCCTCTTGTTATAGCCATTTTGCGGCACCACGATGTGGAAGATCCGGGCCGTTACCCGGAAGCCGCCTGTGTGCACGTGGCCAATATTCTCGTCACCGCGCTGGGGCTTACCCTTGATGAAGGAACCCCTGTGCCCACCCTCAACCACGCCGCCTGGGATGTCCTGGGCCTTGCCCCGCAAAAGCTGGCCTTTGTGGCCGGGACACTGCGCACACGGCTGGAATCTCTCCTGAGTACCGTGCAGGGATAGCGGGCGGCCATACAAGAACCATGTCAGAAAAAAAACACTCCCCTGAAACCGAAGGGTTGAACGCTCTCGGCAGCCCCACGGCATACCGTTTTGACAGCCCAGACGCCTCGTTGCTGGAAGCGTTTCCCAACCGTTACCCGCAACGTGATTACATGATCGAATTCGAACATCCCGAATTCACAAGCCTGTGTCCCATGACCGGGCAACCGGATTTCGCCACCATCCGCGTCCGCTACGTGCCCGGCGAGAAATGCGTGGAATCCAAGTCGTTCAAGCTCTACATGGCCGCGTACCGCAACCACGGGTCGTTCATGGAAAGCCTTACCAATAAAATCGCGGACGATCTCATCGCCGTTCTCGCGCCGCGCCGTATGACCGTGGAAGGATTTTTCAACGTCCGGGGCGGAACCGCCATCACCGTGCGCGTCGAGCATATTGACCCGGAGGTTACGAACCGGGACGATCTGCAAGCGCTCTGGTAGAAAACGCTACTTCTGTCGAATCAACGAAACGGCCCGCGATGCACTGATCGCGGGCCGTTTCGTTTTGTCGCGCTCCAGAGAGTGGGAGCAGGGGGCAGACAGGCAGGATATTCAGGCGCTTTTTTGCAAATCGTCATATTTTCGGAAATTTTTCCCGTTCCCGATGAAGCGGCGGCCCCCTACGCATCAAAGCATGTGAAACAATGCGAATAGTATTGGAAAAGAGTAAGTGAAAAATTGGACAGAATATTGAAAAGGGTCTAAGGGATCCCCTTGTCCGGGTCGCGTCCCAAGAAATCCTGCGGCCGAGGGAGTGGAGAGATGTCCAAAAAACTGTGGAAGACACTGATTCCCCTGCTTGTTTTTTTCATTCTGCTGGCGCTGCCGGTGGAATGGTTCGGCATGCCGGGGCTTACCGTAGTGGAACAGCGCGTCATTGCGCTCTTTTTTCTGGCCGCTCTGTGCTGGATTCTGGAACCCATTCCCATTTTCGCCACGTCGCTTCTGGTTATTGTGCTGGAACTCATCATGCTTTCTGACAAGAGTTTCATCCTCTTTAAAAGCGGGGCGGGTACCGAAGGCTTCGGCACGCTGCTTTCCGCCACCGGCATCATGGCGACGTTTGCTTCTCCGGTCATCATGCTTTTTCTGGGGGGATTTTTTCTGGCCATGGCCGCTACGAAATTCCGCCTGGATATCAACCTGGCCCGGGTGCTGCTGCGTCCGTTCGGGTCGAACCCGAACCTCGTGCTGCTCGGCCTGATGGTGATCACGGCGGTTTTTTCCATGTTCATGAGCAACACCGCGACCACGGCCATGATGCTGGCCATTCTGGCTCCGGTACTGGCCTGTCTGGACAAGGATGACCCGGCGCGTATCGGCTTTGTGCTCGCGGTGCCCGTCGGCGCGAACATCGGCGGTATCGGCACGCCCATCGGCACGCCGCCCAACGCCATCGCCCTGAAGTATATTTCCGATCTGCAAACCATCAGTTTCGGCGAATGGATGCTGTTCGCGCTGCCCTTTGTGCTGGTGCTGCTGTTCATCGCCTGGCGGCTGCTCTGTTTCTTTTTTCCGTCCAGCCAGAAAAGCGTGGTTCTGGATATCAAGGGCCGCTTCATGCGCGGCTGGCGGCCGGTTACTGTGTATATCACCTTCGGGGTGACCATACTGCTCTGGGTGCTGGGCGGTCTGCACGGTATGGATTCCAACGTGGTGGCCCTTATCCCTGTGGCGGTTTTTTCCTGCACCGGCATTATTTCCAAGGAAGACCTCAAGACCATTTCCTGGGATGTGCTCTGGCTGGTTTCCGGCGGTATCGCGCTCGGCGCGGGGCTTGAACAGACGGGGCTCGCCGCGCGCATGGTATCGGCCATTCCGTTCGCTTCGCTCCATCCGATGGTCGTGCTGATTTTCGCCATGCTCATGACGCTTTTGATGGCCAACTTCATGTCGCACACGGCGACCGCGAACCTTGTGCTGCCGCTCATGGCGGCCATGGCGGGCGCGCTGTCCGGGCTTGAAAGCCTGGGTGGGGCCGTGGGCCTGCTGTTGGCGGTCACGTTTTCCGCGTCGCTCGGCATGTCGCTGCCCATCAGTGCGCCGCCCAACGCGCTGGCCAGTGCCACCGGCATGGTGGAGACGGGACACATGGCGCGTATCGGTGTTTCGGTCGGTCTTATCGGCCTCGCGCTGACGCTGGTCATGCTGTGGGTCGCCAACTTTGTGGGATTGTTGTAAGCTGCCGGTGAATCCCCGTGGCGTCCCCTGTGTTCCCGGACGCCACGGGTTACCGGCACAGCGCCGGATCCGCACGCAACAGCAGGGAGAGATCATGCCAGATTCCACTTTGCTCGCGCCGCAGATGACGCCCATTCTGGACCGCGTCGTCTCGGTATATTTTTCCGATCCTTCGCAACGCCTGATCATTCCCAAGGGCGGGCTGCTGCTGAACCAGGATATGGAGAACGACCGGCTCTACTACGTGCGCAGCGGGTCGTTCACCTGCACCATCCGCGATGAGGATGACATCGGCGACGAACTCCAGATTGAACTGTTCCGCGCGGAAAAGGGATCGTTCGTCGGGGTGTACAGCTTCTTTTCCGGCAACCCCCGCTCTTTCATCAGGGCCACGGCGCTGGAAGACGCGGAACTTTCCTGGATAGACCGGAACATCAAGGCGGTGGATTCGGAACAGTACGGCACCTTCCGGGCGCAGTTTCTGCCCGTGGTTCTTGAGGAATTGAGCAAACGCCAGATCAGTCTCAGCCATATGGCGCGGCAGCAGGAAGTGGCGCAGCACCGGCTGCATATTGCGGAAAAAATGTCCACGCTGGGCGAACTTTCCGCCGGGCTCGCGCATGAACTGAACAATGCCGTGGGCGTTATGGACCGCAGTTCGGACCATTTGCGTCAGGTGCTTTCGCGTTTGTTCAAGGAAACAGCGCCAGCCCTTTCGTCGTGGTTTGAGGAGGGCGTCAGCACGGGACAGAATTTTGCCAGCGACGTTGTGCGCAAGCGGGCGAAGGAACTCATGGCCCGTTTCAGCGGGCTGGAATACGACAAAGCCAAAGCGCTGGCCCGCATTCTGGGCGACAGGGAAATCGACGCGCTGCCGAAAAAGCTGGATGAGGCCATTTTCCTGTGGGAAACAGGCCGGGCCTGTCACGATATGCGTATCGCCGCGGACCATGCCGCGAATCTTGTCCGCTCCATCAAGCAGCTTGGCGGCGGCGGGCGGGAACGGCAGAATATCAGCGTGACCGACAGCGTGCGTGAGGCGCTGGCGCTTCTGAACAGCAATCTGCGCGAAGTGCCCGTGGAACTCGACCTGGACGACAGCCTGCCCGACATCTGGGGCAACAAGATGGAACTGGTGCAGATCTGGGTGAACATCATCAAGAACGGCTGGGACGCCATGAAAAACGCCCGGACAGCCGACCCGCGCATCAGGGTGGCGGTAGGCAAGCACCGCCGCGCCATTCAGGTTGATCTTGCCAATACCGGGCCGCCCATCAATCCGGTTCTGCTCCAGAAGTTGTTCCAGCCCCATATCACGACGAAGCGGGGCGAAATGGGCCTGGGGCTCGGCCTCTATATAGTAAAGGAAATAGTGGACCGCTATAACGGGGAACTGCACGTTGCGAGCGACGAAAAGGAAACCTGCTTCTCCGTACGGCTCCCTCTGCTGCAACAAAAGGACGACTGTCTGTAAGGGCTGTCCGTATACCATAAAGAACGAACGGTACGCACCGCGCCCCCGCGCCGGTCAGGCGTCCGGATGAGCGTCCTGCGGGGCGTCGAAACGAGGTGACTATGGAAAAGCTGTACATAGTATGCGTGGACGACCAGCGCGAAGTGCTGGCCAGTGTGGTCCGGGATCTGAACATGTTCGCCGACTGGGCCGTTATGGAAGAATGCGAATCGGCTGACGAAGCGGAAGAGCTTATGGAAGACCTGGCCGCTTCGGACAGACCCGTGGCGCTTATTGTCTGCGATCATATCATGCCGGGCATGAACGGGGTGGATTTTCTGGCGACACTCGCTGCGGACCAGCGCTTTCCTCACCTGAAAAAAATTCTGCTCACAGGCCAGGCCACGCAAAAAGACACCATTGAAGCCGTGAACAAGGCCAGAATCGACTACTATCTGGAAAAACCCTGGAGCGCCAAAGAGCTGGAAGACGTGGTACGCCTCCAACTCAGCCACTATCTCTTTGATAGTGGCCGGTTTTCCATGGAGTACCGCGCCCTTGTCACCCCGAGCGTCCTTATGGAGCGCATGCAGGGCAGGGAATAGAAACGTTTCCGGCACAGCCGGGCGGCTAAGCCCGTCCGGGTGTGCCCCGATTGCCCCGGATGCTCCCCGGGGTGAACCTGTCCGGAGGCTCCATGCACGAGAACGGCATGTCCGCCCTGCCGGACCATGCCGTTCCGCTCTTTGCCCGCTCCTTCCCTTTTCCGGGGCGACGGCGGCATGCTTTTCCTCTGTCCTTCGCCGCCCGCACCGTAAATCCTCCTCTTGTGCCGGGGCTTGGGCTGGGGTATGGGTAGTGCGTCGTTTGTACTGTCGGAGAAATGCATGTCTGGCTTCCATTCCAGCACCACTCATATGAAATCCATGCTGCCAGGGGCGGAACGCAGTTCGTGGTTCGCCAACCTGCGGCTGGGTTTTAAACTTGCGGTCGTCCTGGGCGTCTTTCTGGCGCTGATGGCCGCTCTTGGCGCGTTTGCCATGTGGGGGCTGGGTTCCGCGCATATGCGCGCATCATCCGCAGTGGGGAACGGGCTGCCGCGCCTTGAAGCGGCCATCACCGTGGAACGCGATACCTACGAGGCCATGCTGAACTTCACCGCCTACGCCCTTTCCGGGGATGAGGCGGAATATTCGGGCGGCCGTCAGAGCCTTGCGCGCATCAAGGACGCGGTCAACCGCCTGCGCCAGATGGCCAGGGATTCAATGGTGTTCGGCGCGGAAGGGCCGCGCGATCCTTTTTCCGATCTCGTGGATAAGCTGTTTGACGAAATATCGCGCTTTGATTCGCTGGCCGAGGAAACCCGCACGCTGGTGCAGGACAAGGAAAAATCGTGGGCCGCGTTCAACCGCGCTCTCGCGGACGTGGACCATGCCTTTGAAGAACTGCGCGACGCCGCTCAGGGAACAGGCGCGGCGCAGGGAAGCGGAACGGGCCAGGCACGCGCTTCCCGCCCGCAGGCCGATGGCCAGACGTACAGGGATCTCGTAACGCTGCAAGGGGATTTTCACGCGTTG
Source organism: Desulfovibrio sp. OttesenSCG-928-I05 (assembly GCA_030266385.1). Classification (GTDB taxonomy): domain Bacteria; phylum Desulfobacterota; class Desulfovibrionia; order Desulfovibrionales; family Desulfovibrionaceae; genus JAJDHY01. Next base: position 4,333 of record JAJDHY010000026.1, on the reverse strand, counting down.
CGGGCCGCTATTTCCACGGCGCTGGCGTCGGACAGCGGCATGACGCTGCACAGTCTGGGTACGGATTTCGCGCGGCATTCCACGCGGTTGCTGGGGATCTGGCAACCCTACCGGGCGGAAAAGATCGCCGCTTCCCCCGAAGGCACGGCAGATGAAATGCCGGATCTTTTGAACACGCTGGGCGGCGGGCGCATGGCGTTGGCCTCCCTGACCGCCGATATTGAACGCTCGCGGGAGCTTTCCCGGCAGCGCAGAAATTCCGCAGCGGCTATCGCCAGCCTTGCCCGTGACATGAGCCGCGAAGAAATGGGCACCCTGGGCGGGGAAATGGACGGCAGCCGTTCCACGCTCATCGTGCTGCTCGCGTTCTACGGCGTTCTGCTGGCGCTGTCCGTCGGCGGATGTCTGGTTCTGTTCTACGTGTTCGGCAAGAACGTGATCCGTCCGATGCAGGAAATAAGCGCCTTTGCGAAACGCGCCTCCGAAGGCGACAGCACCAGCACGCTGACCTTCGCCCGGAATGACGAACTGGGCGAACTTGCCCACGCCTTGCGGGCGCTGGCCGGGGCGCAACGCGAAGCCATGAGCCGTATGCAGCACAAGGAGCGGGAAGCCGAGCAGCAAAAGCGCAAGGCCAGCCAGCTCATTGAACGCGCGTCCGACGCCATGCAGGAAGCCAGAAAGCGCGAAGAAGAAATACAGACGCTGATCGCCGCCCTGAAAGACAGGGATATGGCGGATGCGGCCCGCGCTGCGGAACGTCATGCACCGCAGCCCGGCCAACCTGTTCAGCCCGCTCAATCCGCTCAACCTGGCCCATCTGCCCGAACAGAAAAAGCCGCCGTTGCCGCACACGCTGCCCCGGCCATGCCTCATTCATCGTTCGAGGCCCCGCTTCCGGCGGATGAATTCATGCCTGTCACCTCTGCGGGCACGACGCTTTCCGGCACCGGATACGGGCCGGAGACGGGCGTGTCTCTGGCTGCTGCCGCGCCGTCTCTTTCCGCTGGGAACAACACAGCGTCTGCCGCCCCGGAAACAGGAAAAAAAACGGGCAGCAAACAATCCGAAGAGGCGCTGCATGATCTGGCCAAACTTTCAGCCGGAATGCGGACGTTGATTCGGCAGCTTTCCGATAAGTGATCTATCTATGACGACGCCCAAATTGCCGGAAAAACCATCGTTGACGCCACTTCGCGCGGCGCGGAAATTTTGTCTTGAATGCCAGGGCGGCATGTCCCGTTTCGTGCGGGAATGTGACGATGCGGCATGTGTGCTCCGTCCCTGGCGTTTGCCGGATTCGCTTCCCGAAGACGCGGAAGCGGGGTTTGTGCTGCGCGGCATTCGCCGTCACTGTATACTCTGCGCCGGGAGCAGGCAGGAACTCCGCCAATGCGAGGCGGAAAGTTGCCCGCTCTGGCCGTATCGTTTCGGGGTGCATCCGGCGACCTGGTTGCGGGTCATGCGGCGCTTCCGTTCCCCGAAAACCTTGATGCTGCCGGGATTTGAGGCGCTGGGGAAGAAACGTTGATCATCCGCGCCGGGTGCAAGGAGAAACGAGTGTCCATAAAAGAAGGGTTCACCCTGACCGACGCCTTTGCGGCGGTATCGCGCGTTTATGACGTGCTTGTCATCGGGGGCGGCATCGCGGGACTGTGTGCCGCGCTGGCCGCCAGAGAGCAGGGCGCATCCGTGGCCCTTCTGGAAAAGACCGGGGAAAGCGCGGGCGGCGGCGACAGCCGTCACGTTTCCCGCATGCTCTTGCCCGGAAAAGGGTTTTCCGTTGACGATTGCGCGGAATCCTTTTCCCGCCCAATCCGTACAATGAACGGAACGGAACTTTCCGCCACCGCCCCCTACGCGGCCGCTCTCGCTCATCAGGCCGCCGGGCTTGCCGCATGGTTGCAGGCGCGGGGCGTGGCGTTGCCCACGGCTGATTCCTGTCTGCCCGGTGGGGGCAAGGCCCTCATGAACGCCCTGTACGCGGCGGCGGAAGACGCGGGCATAGCCTGCGCCCGCAATGCCGCCGTCTCCCGTCTGGAACTGCGGAACGGGCAGCTTTGCGGTGTTTCCTTCCCGTTGAACGGCGCGGAACAGCAGGTGCGGGCCAAAAGCGTAGTCGTCGCCTGCGGCGGCGTGACGGAACGTCCCGGCGCTTTGCCCCTGCGTGGCGGCGCGGCCAACGACGGCGCTGCGGCACGTCTGCTCGAAACCCTCTCCGGCTGCGGAACCCCCCGTATGCTCGGCGCTCGCAATATCGCCCGCTACACTCCCGTGGACGCCCGCGCGCCCGAAACGGACGGCGGCGCGGCCGTCACTCCGGGGGAAGCCTTCTTTCACAAGGCCACGTTCGTCGACCGCAACGGCTCCCCCCTTCCCCTTCCGCCGGATGCTTCCGGTATCGCCCCCTCCCTGTACTGGGGCGCAAGCCTCGCCGCCCTCCTCGACGGCAAGGCGACGGCGCTGCTGGCAGCCCCGGATGCCGCGTCCATCCCTCTGTATTTCCCCCCGCTGCCTGCGGATTCTTCCATTGACAGCATGCCGGATGCCCATACTCCCGCCGCCACCGAAGAAGAAGGCGCTGCGGTCCGTTCTTGCATGATCCCCCTTGTCGCGGCGCTGGATTCCGTCGTGTACGGCCCGGCTCTGGATGAAGAAGGGCGTCCCGTTTTTGACGGCGGCCCGTCGCCTTCCGGCCTTTTTGCCGCCGGGGAGGCCGTGTTCGCCAATATCCCGTACGTCGCCCTGAGCGGGCCGGATAACGGGCTCACCGTTACAGCCGCCGCCCTGTCCGGTCTCCTTGCGGGCAGGTCCGCCGCAAAGGCCGCGTGTGCTGCCGCCATATCGGAACAACAGAACCAGACGGCGGAGGTGTCACATGCCGGGTAATCACTCTTCCCTCACTCCCCAGCTTCCGCTCGAAGCTTCCCAGTCCGCCACGCTACGCGCCTGTGCGGCGTGTCGCCAATGTGAGGCCTACTGCGCTGTTTTCCCCGCCCTCGCAACCCGCGATGCCGACCGCCGCGAAGCTGACGTCGCGCTGCTTTCGCATCTCTGTCACGATTGCGGCTGTTGCCGGGAGGCCTGTCAGTACGCCGACCCGCATCCTTTTGCCGTCGATATGCCCGCGTCCCTGTTCCCGCTCGCTGCGGCCGCGCGGAAACGCCTGCTCGCGCTGCCGCTGCCCGGTTCCTTCGTCCCTGCCGCCCGCACGCCGCATGACGCCGCCCGGCACGCATGGTTTTCCACCATCGCCGCCGCACTGGTCTGTGTTGCGCTGGTTTTCGGCGCGGCCCTGGCCCTGAACGGTCCGGAAACGCTTTTCACCCGCCATCTCGGGTCCGGCGCGTTTTACGAGGTGCTTCCCCGTACCGCGCTCATGCTGCTCTTCCCGCTGGCAGCCCTCGCCATCGCAACCCTCTGGGGGTGGGGCGCGGTACGTCTGTGGCGGGAACTCGGTGCGAACCTCCGAGGATTACGGAGTATCCCCTCCCATTACCGTGCCATAAAAGTCTTCCTTCAACCCCAGGGTTCCCCCACAGGCGTCAAGCACGGCGCGTTGCCGCCCGAACTCGGGTTTTCCGGACGCCGCCGCTTTTTCCGCCACGTGGTCGGTTACGGCGTCCTGCTCGTCCTGTTGGCCTTCATACTCGGGTTTATCGAAGAAAACTTCATGGGACGTTACGCGCCCTTCCCCCTGCTTTCCGGGCCGGTGGTCGTCGCTTCCCTCGGAGCCCTGCTCGTCATCGCCGGAAGCTGCGTCCTACTCTCCCTACGTTCCCCCCAAGGCGAACGCGGTGGCGCATCCTTTGTTTTCCTGCTCCTTCTCCTGAGTCTCAGCGGTCTCGCGCTCATCGCCTTCTACGAAACCCACGCCATGGGCAGTCTCCTCTGTCTGCACGTCGGTCTCCTCCTAGCCCTCTTCACCCGCCTCCCCTTCGCCGAAGGCGCCGACGGCTTCTTCCGCTACATCGCGGCCTTGCGGTTTATTCAGGAACGCAGGAGGGCGTAGGGGGAATGCCTCCGGCGGCCAAGGGGCTGCTTGCCCCTTGGAACCCCCGGCAGGGGGTGACCCCCTGCACCCCGCTAGGTGGGGTGGTGGGGTGGGATAGAGAGCCTTGCCCCGCTGCGCTGCGGGCTCACGCCCTCGCCGCGCTTACTGTGCGAAGAAAAAGAAGGCTTTCCAGAGGTGATGGGCGGTAACAGCCCGGACTGTTGTCTGATAAAAAACTTCGGCTTGATATTGTTCAGCCATGATAGCCCGACAGGGTGACACGAACCGTTTATGCTGCTCGTCGTAATCGCACGAGCCAGCTATAATATTCCCTCTCGA
>JAJDHY010000025.1 GCA_030266385.1 Desulfovibrio sp. OttesenSCG-928-I05 | reverse complement strand
ACAGACCTGCTGACGCACGCGCCAACACACCTGACGCGCGGACGGCACATGTATATCCGCTTCCGGTCGCCCCGACCGGAAGCGGTTCTTTTTTACTTGGCAGACACAGGAAAACTTATAATAGTAAGAAAAATTTAAACAACGCCCGCATGGATGCGGGGCGTCCCCAACAGCCGTCCGGCATGGAACAGGCATATGCCGCCCTTGCCGGAACGCCACGGAACGTGCAGCCCCCTGTTCCGGGAGGCCGCCGGAGGCATTTTCCCTATGATCACCAAAATACTCTGCGCGGGCCTGCACGGCATACACGGTTTTGAAGTCACGCTGGAAGCGGATGTGGCCCGGCAGGGCATGCCGTCTTTCAGCATGGTGGGCCTTGCCGACGGCGCAGTGCGCGAATCCCGCGACCGGGTGCTTGCGGCCTTGCGTAACAGCGGGTTCCGCCTGCCGCCCGCCCGCATTACCGTCAACCTGGCCCCGGCTGACCGTCGCAAGGCGGGAGCCGCCTACGACCTGCCGCTGGCTCTGGGGCTGCTGGCCTCGTCCGGCCTTCTCGACCCCACACGGCTGGATCCGGGCGCATCAGGTGCGCCGGGTACACCGGGCACGCCGGGAAACGCTCAGGGCCGGATCATGGTTCTGGGGGAGCTTTCCCTTACCGGCGAAATCAAACCCGTGCCCGGCATTCTGCCCTGCGCCATTCTCGCCAGAGAACTCGGCGTTGCGTGCATGCTGGCCCCGGAACAGAACGCCCGCGAAGCCGCCGTGGTGCAGGGCGTGACCGTATACCCCGTCAGAACGCTGGGGGAGGCGGTGGCCTTTTGCGCGGGACAGGCGGATATAGCCCCGGCTGAGGCGGAGCCTTTTATCCCGGAAACCACAGGGTTTTTCCCGGATTTCGCGGAGGTCAAAGGGCAGGATCACGCCAAGCGGGCCGTGGAAATCGCGGCGGCGGGCGGGCATAACATCCTTTTCATCGGACCGCCGGGCAGCGGCAAGACCATGCTGGCCCAGCGCATTCCCGGTATACTCCCGCCCCTTTCCTTTGAGGAAGCGCTGGAAAGCTCGGCCATTCACAGTGTGGCAGGCTGTATCCCGCCCGGAAAGGGGCTGCTCTCACGCCGTCCCTTCCGTTCCCCGCACCATACGGTTTCCCATGCGGGGCTGGTCGGCGGCGGCAGCTACCCGCGCCCCGGCGAAATATCCCTTGCCCACAGGGGCGTCCTGTTCCTCGACGAAATGCCCGAGTACAGCAAACAGACGCTGGAAACCCTGCGTCAACCTCTGGAAGACGGCGTTGTTTCCATTTCCAGGGCTGCGGGTTCGCTGGCCTATCCCGCCGATTTCATGCTGGTGGCGGCCATGAACCCCTGCCCCTGCGGCTTTTACGGCGATTCGCGGCGTTCGTGCACATGCAGCCCCAATGATGTCGCCCGCTACCGCTCCCGCATATCCGGCCCGCTGCTGGACCGCATCGACCTGCATGTGGAAGTGCCCGCCGTGGATCCTGACACACTGCAAAGCACGGCACAGGGCGAAAGCTCCGCCTCCATGTACGCCCGCATTCTGGCCGCGCGAACCATCCAGAATACCCGCTACGCGCCCTTCGCTGCTGAAAGCAATGCCGGGGCGGGGCATGACGGGAGAAGAATATGCCGCACCAACGCGGACCTTTCCGGCTCCCTGCTGGAAGAATTCTGCCGTCTGGATACGGAAAGCGCTGTTTTTCTCCGGCGAGCCATTGATACGCTGGCCCTGTCGGCCCGCGCCTATACCCGCATCCTGCGTATCAGCCGCACTGTCGCGGATATGGATGGGGAAGAGCATATCAGGCTGCCCCACATCGCCGAAGCCATCAACCTGCGCACCCTCGACCGGGAACAGGCGTAAGGACGGAAGCGGGAACTGTTCAGCACAATGAAAAACAGCATAGCCCGGTAAACATTTTCAGCATGCGGCTGTCGCGGCGGGCTTTTCGTCTGCGCGACTCGCGGCACCCCGGAGCATTCCATGCGCGTCAATATAACCGTCGTCACCCATCAACGGCTCGCCCTCACCCGCCTCTGCCTTGAATCGCTTCTGCCCACCGTCGCCGGAAAGGACGTGCGGGTCACGGTGGTTGATAACGGAAGCAACGACGGCAGCCGGGACTATCTGACGGCTCTGGCCGGGAACTGGCCGCACATGGTCCTGCACCTCCTGCCCCGCAACATGGGGGTGGCTGTGGCAGCCAATTACGGCTGGGCGGACTGCGACGCCGACTACTACATGAAGCTGGATAACGATATCGAAATCCTCAAGGCGGACTGGCTCGACGCCCTGCTCGCGATCGCGGACGCCAACCCCGATCTGGGACAACTCGGCTATTGCTGCTGTCCCTGGCATGCGATTGAAGCCATGACGCTGCCTTCCGGACACCGTTTCCGCTCGGGCGGTGCCTGCAACGGGGCCTGTGTGCTCATTCCCCGTCACGCCCACGCGGCACTGGGCTTCTGGAACGAGGATTACGGTCGCTACGGATACGAAGATCTGGATTATAACAACCGCGCCCTGCTGCACGGCTACCGCATAGGCTATGCGGACGATGATAACGCCGTGGCCCACCGTGGCTTTGAGCGGGATGTGGATGAAAACCGCGAAAACGCCAAAAAGCGGAATCTCGATACGGTGATCGCCGGGGAAAAGCTCTATCTTCTCAACAAGTTTCTTTTTGAGGAAAAAATCCGGGATCTTTACGTGCCACGCAAGTACCTGCCTTCCTGTGGCACGGGCGGCAAAGACGGCAGGAGCGGTATCCGCTTTTCCATGGATCCGGCGTACCAGCCCATCTTGCGCCTGCAACAGGACTTGCTGGCCAGAGTCTCCTATACCGTGGATGGCGACACGGTGAGTCTGGATCTTTCCAGCTTCCGGGACGCATTGTCCTGACCGGAGGGATGCTTCGGGCACACAGCCGTCCGCCCCGGCGACGGGCTGTGTGGCGGTACACAGTGCCGGATGCTGTCGCCGGGATACGAAGGGCCGGGGCATTCTCCCTTGCATTACGCTCCGGGGCGCGCTATGGCATTCGCCATGCTTCCCTTTCCCCAGATCAATCCCGTGGCGCTCTCTATCGGCCCGCTTTCCGTGCGCTGGTATGGCCTCATGTATCTGTTCGGCTTTGTTTCCGGCTGGTTCCTTGGCAGACGGCGGGTCCGGACCCACAAAACCTTCACCCTCCATGACTTTGACGATCTGCTGACCTGGGCGCTGTTCGGCGTTATTGTCGGGGCGCGGCTGGGCTATGTGCTTTTTTACGATCTGGCCGCGTATATTGAAGACCCTCTGGCCATTTTTTATCTGACGCGGGGGGGCATGAGCTTTCACGGCGGCATGCTCGGGGTGATTTTTGCCACCTGGTTGTGCGCGTACAGGAAAGGGATTCCTCTTTTCCGGGTCACGGATTTTTTTGCGCCGCTGGTGCCGCCGGGGCTTTTTTTCGGGCGTATCGGCAATTTCATCAACGGCGAACTCTGGGGCCGGGTCACGGACGCGCCCATAGGCATGATTTTCCCCGAAGGCGGCCCGTTGCCCCGCCACCCTTCCCAGTTGTATGAAGCCGCCCTTGAAGGCGTGCTCTTCTTCATCCTGCTCTGGGTCTATTCGGGAAAACCCCGTCCCCGCATGGCGGTATCCGGCATGTTCCTGCTGCTTTACGGGATGTTTCGGTTCACCGTCGAATATTTCCGCGAGCCGGACGCGCACCTGGGCCTTGTGGGCTTCGGCCAGCTTTCCATGGGCCAGATGCTCTGTCTGCCCATGATTCTCGGCGGCATCGCGCTGCTCTTCGCCGCCCGGACGGTGAACATAACGGAAACGCCTGTCGATGATATTCACGCGACGCCGGAAGGCAAAGACGCGGGCAAGGGCCCCTCGCAAAAAAAGGGAAAGGCCCGCCGACGTTGACAGGCACCATCAATTATGCGATTTCTTTTGTTTGCGCGGTATAAACTACGTGGCCGCACATGCGCGGGGAATTTTCCCCCCAGGATTTTCAGGAGGATTCATGGCCAAAGAAGATGCCATAGAAGTTGACGGCACCGTACAGGAAGCTTTGCCTAACGCCATGTTCCGCGTGGAACTGGATAACGGGCACGAGGTGCTGGCGCACATTTCCGGCAAGATGCGCAAGTTTTATATCCGCATTCTGCCCGGCGACCGGGTCAAGGTGGAACTTTCCCCCTATGATCTTACCCGGGGCCGCATCACGTACCGCATGAAATAACGCGGCGCGTATCGCGCGCGTGTTTCTCCCTTTTTGAGCGTCCGCCCGCAAGCAGTTGCGGCGGACGTCTTTTTTCTTTCGCCGCCCGTCCGCGAAGCGCCGCCATTCGCCACCACCAGTTCGTCACCACCCGCGAATCCTTACGGGAGCCATGGAGAACCGGGCGTGGTTTGCATGCGCCCCGCCCCTTCAATACAAAACGTCCTGCGCCCCCGGAAGGGCGCAGGACGAAAAACGTACGTATGTGGCAGTCTACGGCTCTATCTTTGTGCCGAGAACCTTCAGGAATTCCCGCATCCAGGCGGGGTGCGCGGGCCAGGCGGGCGCGGTGACGAGGTTTCCGTCCACGCAGGCGTTGCTGGCGGTCTCATTCACATCACACCATGTGGATCCGGCAGCCACCACATCGGGTTTTACCGCGATATAGCAGGTGCTGGTCTTGCCGCGCAGCACGTCCGCCGCGACAAGAATCTGCGGGCCATGGCACACGGCGGCGATGGGTTTGTTTGCCGCCGCGAATTCCTTTGTCAGGGAAATGATCTTCGGATCCAGGCGCAGATATTCCGGCGCCCGCCCGCCGGGGATGACCAGCGCGTCATAGTTTTCGGATTTCACCGCGTCAAAATCCGCGTTGATCATAAAATTGTGGCCGGGTTTTTCCGAGTAGGTCTGATCGCCTTCAAAATCATGAATGGCGGTCTTGATGGTATCGCCGGGCTTCTTGCCGGGGCAGACCACATCCACTGTGTGTCCGACCATCAGAAGCATCTGGAAGGGGACCATGATCTCGTAATCTTCCACAAAATCTCCGGCAAACATCAAGATTTTTTTGGCAGCCATAACGCCTCCGCAAGTAATGGGTGAACGGGGCAGACGCGGGCCTTTCCGGGGCTTCCGGCCTTCCGGATGAGACGCCGCGTCATGAGATTTTCCAGCTTCTCATGCTATAGCAGACCGGGCGACAAAACAAAAGGGCATGATACGCGCGGGGCATGACCGGATTGTGGAGCCGGCCGGAACGGATGGGGTGTACGGAACGTTTTGCAAGCATTTGGGCAGTCGTTTTGCTGTGATGTTCACATCAAATTTTGGCGGCAGCGCTTCATCTGGTTGCCTAAAAACCAAAAGGTATTTATCGTTGTTTTTCAGGAGGTGATAGCATGCAGAGACCGTCACCATTACCGGCATTGGCAACCAGCATAAAAATACCCGGCGAATTGCGCGAACGCCTGCAGAACCTTGCGGCTTCCCGCCAGCGCACCCCGCACGCGCTTATGATTCAGGCGATTGAAAGCTTTGTGAGCCGTGAAGAAAAGCGGGAAGCGTGGCGGCAGGAAGGTATGGCGGCCTGGGAAGAATACCGGCAGACGGGCTTGCACCTGACGAATGCCGAGGCCAAAAAATGGCTTGCACAGTTGGCGGAAGGTAACTCTGTGGAACCGCCCAAATGTCACATATAGTCGTCTGGTCGCCGCACGCGCTTGAATGTGTCCGGCACCTCTACAATTTTCTTGCCGGGAAGGATATTGATGCGGCAAAAGCGGCGGCAACGCGTATTATGCAGCACGCTGAGCTGCTGGAAAAATTTCCCCAGGCCGGACGCCCGGCTGACGATCTGGAAGCGGAGCACCGGGAATTGCTGATTCCTTTTGGCGGGGCCGGATATGTCCTTTTGTATCACTTTGCCGAAAGTGGGGACACGCTGACCATTCTGGCAATTCGCCATCAGAAGGACGTCGGGTATTAAAACATTTCTCCATTCACTATGGCTCCCGCCCGCCCCCCCCCAACTGTGGCCAACCGTATGCAAACGGGCGGAAAAATCATCAAGCGACTAAACTCCTCCTAGTTCGGGAGGGGTTCCATTTTTTCCCAAATAATATTTACCGCCATATCTCCCGCTGTTTTCAGGGTATTGCCGCCCGCCGGACCTTCGCTTTCTCCCTACTGCCGTTTGACAAATACGTTTCTTCGGATATAAAGACGCTCTGAGCCTTCAGCGCGGTGTTTTTCCGCGTCCAATTTCCGCCGCCCGCACCGTTTTCGGCTCTTTTCGGAAAGACTGCGGCGGCCCTGCAAACGTACCGCTTGCCGACGAGGTGACCATGGTTTTCGACGTTCTGCAATTTGCCATTATCCTGTTCCTGGCCGGCGGCACCGCCCTCGGCGCGGGCGCGCTTGCTGCCGGGGGGCTTTTAGCACCCAGGGCGGGCGGCGGCGATATCGGCATGCCCTACGAATGCGGCATGCGCCCTTACGGCGCTGCCTGGCAGAGATTCGGGATCAACTACTACATGTACGCGATGCTCTTCATCGCCTTTGATGTGGACGTGCTCTATCTCTTCCCGGTTTCCGCATACTATACGGTTTCGGTGGGTTGGGGGGCCTTTTTCAAGCTCGCCATTTTCCTTTTCTTCCTCATCCTCGCTCTGGTGTATTTCCGCGCCAAGGGAGTATTTACATGGTCCCGCAAGATAAAGGTATGATGCCGGCCATCACGCCCACTACGGGCGTGGTGCAGGATCCGCTGCTGCCGCTGCCGGGTCTGGCCAACAAATTTTTCGACCTGTGCAGGGCCATGTCCATATGGCCCATGACCTTCGGCCTCGCCTGCTGCGCCATCGAAATGATGGGCGTGGGTATGGCGCGCTTCGACATGTCCCGCTTCGGGATGGAAGTGTTCCGGCCCTCACCGCGTCAGGCCGACCTCATGATCGTGGCGGGAACCGTTTCGCGCAAGCTCGCTCCTTCCATCAAGCGTCTGTACGAGCAGCTGCCCGCACCCCGCTTCGTCATGGCTATGGGCAACTGCGCCATTTCCGGCGGCCCCTTCTGCTACAAAGATCAGTACGGCATCGTTGAAGGCGTGGATAAAATCATCCCCGTCGACGTGTACGTACCCGGCTGCCCGCCCAGACCCGAAGCTCTGCTCGAAGGCTTCTTCCAGATCCAGTACAAGCTGACCGGCAAACGCTTCTGGCCCATCCCCGAAGGTATGGATACGGAAATGTCCCGCGATACCCTTGTGGAAAACACCTGGAAAAAGAGAGGGAAAGCATGATTCCCGCTCCTTTTGAATCTCTGGAACTGCTCTATCTTGCCAAGGATAACGCCCCGAAGACAGGGTCCGCCTGGCTTGCCTTTATAGAGCCGAAAACCCTGCCCGCCATGGCGGAAGCCTTTCTGGCCGCGCACTACCATCTGGAAGACGTTTCCGGGCTGGAAGTCGCCGAAGGCGCGGTTTCCGTGTACCACTTCGATCATTTTGACACTCCCGGCCGCATCACTGTGGCCGCTGTCGCGCCCCACGACGCGCCCGCGTTCCCGTCCATCGCGCCCGTGTATCACGGTGCGGAATGGCATGAGCGCGAAACCCGCGATTTTTACGGGTTCTCGTATGAGGGCAACCCCAATTTCATCCCGCTGCTGCTGGCCGACGACATGGCCGACGTGCACCCCCTGCAGAAAGCCGAAGAATCCCGCGCCGCCCTGCGGACGCTGTTCGCGGCTGAAAACCGGGGTGGGGACGTCGTGAAAAAGGCCGAAGGCTTCACGCTGCTTGACGCGCCCGCTCCGGAACCGGAAGCGGTGCCCGAACCCGTAGTTGAAGCGGCCCCCGCTGCCGCCCCGGTTGCTGAAAAGCCCGTTGCGCAAGCTGCGGAACCGGTTGCAGAATCTGCCGCAACTCCGGCCGCTGAGGCCCCGCAGGCCGACAGCAAGCCCGAAGAAAAAGCGACGCCCGCCGCGAGCGCTCCCGCGCCCAAAGCGCCTGTCAAACCCGTTCCCTCCCCGAAAAAGTCCGGGGGCAAATCCGCCAAGGGAGGGAGGAAATGAGCCAGCTCATGCATCCTGACAGTTCTCTGTTCGACGACGTTCGCGGTGATTTTTACACCGTAAACTTTGAAAAAGGATCAAGGGAAAACACCTTTATCCTCAACCTCGGCCCGCAGCACCCGTCCACACACGGGGTTCTGCGCGTCCTGCTTGAGCTGGACGGCGAATACATCATGCGTGCCGAGCCGGTGCTGGGTTACCTGCACCGTATGCACGAGAAAATGGGCGAAATAAAAACCACCGGCCAGTACATGAACAACATGGGCCGGGTGGATTATCTGCACGCCATGGCCTGGAACTGGGCCTGGGCGGGCGCGGCGGAACGGCTTGGCGGCATTGAAGTGCCCGAGCGGGCCGAATATCTGCGCGTTATCGCCACGGAACTGAACCGCATCGCCTCCCACCAGGTGGGCTGGGGCGCGTACATTCTGGACCTCGGCGCATTCACACCCATCCTGTACGCCTTTGAAGACCGCGAATTCGTGCTGGACCTGCTCCAGATGATGAGCGGCTCACGCCTGACCTTCAGCTACTTCCGCCTCGGTGGCGTCGCCAGCGATGTGCCGCCGCGCTTCTTCGAGAAGCTCCGGGAATTCATCCCCTACATGCGCGAACGGCTGAAAATGTACCACAAGCTGGTTTCGGGCAACATGATCTTCAAGGAACGCGTTGAAGGCATCGGCATTATCGACCGCGAAATGTGCGACCGCTACGGCGCGACCGGCCCTGTGAGCCGGGGATCGGGCATTGCCCACGATACCCGCCGGGCCGAACCCTATTCCGTGTACGACCGCTTTGATTTCAAGATCCCCGTGTACCACGAAGGTTGCTGCCTGGCGCGTACCCTGGTGCGTCTGGATGAAATCGCGGAAAGCCTCAATATTCTGGAACAGGCCGCGAACCAGATTCAACCCGGCCCCGTGCAGCCCGATAAACCCCTCAAGGTGGGCTACAAGCTCCCCGCCGGTGAAGCGTATTTCGCCTGTGAAGGCGGGCGCGGCAAAATCGGGGTGTGGGTCGCTTCCGACGGCGGCAAAAATCCCTACCGGATCAAGCTGCGCGCTCCGGGCTTTTCCAACCTCAGCCTTTTCGCGGAACTCGCCAAAGGCACCATGATCGCGGACGCCATCGCCATTCTCGGCAGCCTTGATCTGGTCATTCCCGAAGTCGACAGGTAGGCGAACATGGAAATATTGTCATTCTGGACCATAGTCCAACTTGTTCTGGCGCTGGTCGCCATCCTTATCTTCATCTCCGGCAACGCCATCATTCTGGTGTGGATGGAGCGGAAGATCGCGGGATACATCCAGCGCCGCCCCGGCCCGGTTGAAGTGGGGCCCGAAGGTATCCTGCAGTGCGTGGCTGACGCCGTGAAACTGCTTTCCAAACAGATACTGAAACCCACCCATGCCGATTCCCTGCTGTACTGGCTTGGCCCCATCCTGATCTTCTTCGCGGTGCCGCTGATTTTCATGGTCATCCCGTTCAGCCCCTTCTTTACGGCCTACGAAGTTGACCTGGGCATCCTGCTGATTCTGGCCTTTTCCGGCATCAACGTGCTGTCGGTGCTGGTGGCGGGCTGGAGTTCCAACAACAAGTACAGCCTGTATGGCGCGGCGCGGAGTGTTTCCATGTCCGTGTCCTTTGAAATTCCCCTGCTGCTGGCGGTTCTGGCCATCGCGTTCCAGACCGGCACGCTGAACCTTTCCACCATCGTGGCAAAGCAGGGCGGCTGGCCGTGGCAGTGGAACATCTTTGTCCAGCCGCTGGCCTTCTTCATCTACTTTGTCTGTGCCATGGCGGAAACGAACCGCGCGCCCTTTGACCTGGGTGAATCCGAATCCGAACTCACGGCCGGCTTCCACACGGAGTATTCCGGCATGGGCTTCGCGCTCTTCTTCCTGGCCGAATACGCCAACATGGTCGTTGTGTGCTGCGTGGCCACGGCCCTGTTCCTGGGCGGATGGAACGGTCCTTTCCTGGACGGTTTCTGGTGGTTCCTGGCGAAAGCTTACGGGCTGCTCATCGTCATGATGTGGATTCGCTGGACCTACCCCCGCATGCGCTTTGACATGATCCTCAACCTCAACTGGAAATGGCTGCTTCCGCTGGGTGCGCTGAACCTGCTCGGAACCGCCTTTGTCCTCAAGCTCATCGAAACTCCCTGCATCAAGGAGTTCCTGGAAGGATGGGGCATTTTATGATCCAGCGTTCCATCAACTACGTGATAAACCTGGTCAAAGGGTTGTGGAGCCTGATTATCGGGCTCAGCATCACGGGCGAATTCTTCGTCCGCCGCAAGGTGACGGTGCACTACCCCCGCCAGGTGGTTCCCAAAGAGGCATCCGAAAGCTTTCGCGGCCCCATTGAACTGGTCGGTTCGGTCAAGGATCCGTCCGTTCCGCGCTGCATCAGCTGCATGATGTGCGTGACGGCCTGCCCCAGCGGATGCATCAAAGTGGTGAAAAATAAAGCGCCCAAACTGACGCCGGAAGAAGAAGCGCGGTACGCCGAAGCGGAAGCGCGCGGCGAAAAGGTGAAACGTCCTTCCGCCCCCAAAAATCCGGCGGTGTACGAGTACGATTTCACTTACTGCTCGCTCTGCGCCTGCTGCATTGAGGCCTGCCCGGTGGATTCGATCCGCTTTTCCAACGAGCTGTATCTTGCCGGTACCAGCCGCGACGATTTCAAGTACGATCTCATCTCCCGTCTTGAAAGAAAGGCCAAGGAAGATCCCAAGGCCGCGAGCGAACTGCTGCCCGGCCCGAGAGGCCCCAAAAAGATGGTTGCCGCGGAAGCTGCCGCCAGTTCCGAAAATGCCAGCGAGGTGTCCGCATGATCATGACCGTTCTGGCTTACCTCGCCTTTGCCCTGTATTTCTGCCTTATTATCGGCGGCGGGTTGATGGCGGTTTTCTGTTCCAACCTGGTACGGGCCCTGGTGGGTCTTATTGCCACGCTCCTCGGGGTTGCGGGCATGTACCTGCTGATGCAAAGCCCCTTCCTGGCGTTCATGCAGATTCTCATCTACGTGGGCGCGGTCTGCGTCATTATCTTCTTCGCGCTGATGATGACGGCCGGCGGTAACGAAAATGAGGACGGCACACCGATTCCTCTCGGCAAGTATGCGCGCTCTTTCCTGGCCGCCATCATGCCGCTTTCCGTTCTGCTCCCGGTTATTTTCCTGCACCCGGTCGATTCCGCCGACTCCCCGGTGGCCACCCCGCTGGCCGAACTGGGACGCGGGCTGACGGAAGATTTCGTGCTGCCCTTCGAGCTCATCTCCATCATCCTGCTCATCGCCATGGCCGGTGCCGTGTTCCTGGCCTGGGAAAGGAGGAACAAATAATGTCCCCCCTGGTACTGTATCACCTCGTAGCCGTTCTGCTGCTTGCTTTCGGGATTCTGGGGCTGACGCGCCGCAGAACGCTTGTCGGAATGCTCATCTCCGTGGAGCTTATGCTTAACGGCGCGGGGCTTTCCATTGCCGCGTCTTCCATCCTGACCGAGGCGGACCCGGTCGTGGGCCAGATTGGAACGCTTTTCGTCATGGGCCTCGCGGCTGCCGAAGCGACCATTCTTCTGGCCGTTATCGTCGTTATTTACCGCCGCTTCGGCTCCACGCGCACCTCCGACCTCAACACGCTGCAGGAGTAGCCCAATGACCCTTGCCCTTGACAGCTTCCGGGTGCTCCTTCCGCTCCTCATAACCCTGATCGCGCCCTTTGCCGTGATTGCGGCCCGTGGCGACCAGAACCAGCGTGAAGGCGTTTCCTTCATCGCGGCGGCAATGACCTTTTTCGCCGTCCTGGCCATGGTTCCGGGCGTTCTGGATGGAACGGTTTACGAATTCACCCTGTTCACGCTCCTTCCCGGCGTCACCGTGCGCTTTGCCGTTGACGGGCTGGGAATTATCTTCGCGCTTATCGCCACGTTCCTCTGGGGCTTCGCCACCAGTTACAACGTCGGCTATATGCGTTCCCTGAAAGAACACGCCCAGACCCGGTATTACTTCTGCTTCGCCATCGCCATTTTCGGCGCGGTGGGCGTGGCGTTTTCCGGAAACGTGTTCACGCTGTATCTCTTCTACGAAATCATCACTGTGTTCACCTACCCGCTGGTCGCCCACCACGAAGATGCGGAAGGCTTCTTCGGGGCCAGGAAATATCTGGTGTACCTCATGGGTACCTCCAAGCTGTTCCTGCTTCCGGCCATGGTGCTCACCTATGTGCTCTGCGGCACGCTGGACATGAACTTCTCCGACGTGGTCAACGGCATGTTCCCGGCGGAAGTGATTGCCGAAAGCCCGAACCTGGTGCGGCTTACCTACGTGCTGTATATCGCGGGTCTGGCAAAGGCGGCGCTGATGCCGTTCCACAACTGGCTGCCTTCGGCCATGGTCGCGCCCACGCCGGTTTCGGCCCTGCTGCACGCGGTGGCGGTCGTCAAGGCCGGGGTGTTCTCGGTTTCCCGGATCATCCTTTCCGGCTTTGGCGTACAGGCCATGGATACGCTGTACCTCGGCATACCCACGGCCTACCTTGCGGCCTTTACCATTGTGGTGGCATCCCTCATCGCCCTGACCAAGGATGATATCAAGGCGCGGCTCGCGTATTCCACGGTGAGCCAGCTTTCCTATGTCATCATCGGGGTGGCGCTGCTGACCCCGGCGGCGGTGCAGGGCGGGCTTATGCACATCCCCCACCACGCCTTTTCCAAGATCACGCTCTTCTTCGCGGCGGGCGCCATTTATGTCGCCACGCACATCAAGAAGATTTCCGAGATGAACGGACTGGGGCGGCGCATGCCCTGGACCTTCTCGGCCTTCGGCATCGCATCCCTTTCCATGATCGGGATGCCGCCGGTCTGCGGTTTTGTTTCCAAATGGTATCTGCTGAACGGCGCGCTGCAGGCCGACCAGATGATCCTTATCGTGGCGCTGCTGCTCTCCACTCTCCTGAACGCGGGGTACTTCGTGCCCATCTTCTACCGGGCGTTTTTCCTCAAGCCCGCGCCGGGAGCCAATATCGAGCAGTATTCCGAAGCCCCGAGGACCATGGTCATCCCGCTGTGCGTGACGGCCGCCATTTCGGTGCTCCTGGGTATTTTCCCGGGTATTTTCCAGAGCTTCATCCAGACCTTCGGGTCCGGGTACTTTTAAGGGAGGCGGGACATGTCTGACGACATAAAGAAAACAGAAGAGCCGCAAGGCCCCGACACCTTGGAGTCGCATGAAGCGGCCGAGCCTTCCGTAACGGCACCCGAAACGGAGCGGTCCGGTATCAAGACGCAGGCCTGCGCCGTGAATGCCGCCTGCGCCACCTGCTGCGAATGGGCGGAAAAACTCGCGCCCTTTGCAAAGCTTCCCGGCGCGTTCCTGAACCGCGAGCGCGGCCGCGCCGAACTGTGGCTGCTCGGGCTCTTCGCGTTTCTCGGCCTGCTGCTCCTGATCAATATCTTCGCCCGTCCCGAGCATCCCCACTTCGGTTTCGATGCATGGTGGGGCTTCTGGGCCGTATTCGGCCTTGTTGTAGGCGTCGCCATGGTGTTCATCATGAAGCGCGTCATCCAGCCACTCATCGTGCGCAAAGAGGATTATTATGGAGACCTCTAGCTTTTTCCTCCACCCGGCCATTTGTTTTCTGGCGCTCGGGTTGCTGCTTCCCTTTCTGAAAGGAAAGGACTGGAAGTGGCTGCTCCTCTTCCCGCCCGTGGTGGCCATTTTCTCGGTATTTTCCATGACGCCGGGAAATTACATGACCATGGAATGGCTGGGGCAGACGCTCACCTTCGGGCGGGTTGACAGCTACTCCACCATCTTCGCCCAGGTTTTTGCGGTGATGAGCCTTGCGGGCATGCTGTACGCCCTGCATGTTGAAGACAAACTCCAGCACGCCATGGCGTCCCTGTACGTCGCGGGCGGCTTCGGCTGCGTGTTCGCCGGGGATTACGTCACGCTCTTCCTGTTCTGGGAACTGATGGCCATCGGCTCTTCCTTCCTGGTGTTCTGCAACAGGACCAGGGAATCGGTGCTGGCGGGCTTCCGTTACCTTCTGTACCACGTGGCCGGCGGTCTTCTGCTTCTGGCGGGTATCGTGCTGCGCTACAGTGCGGTGGGCGATTTCGAATTCGTGCGGGCGCTGCCCGAAGCGGATACGCTGTATAACTGGCTCATTCTCGCGGGCTTCTGCGTGAACGCGGCGGTTGTGCCCCTGCACGCCTGGCTGCCCGACGCTTACCCCCGCGGTACCGTGACCGGTTCCGTTTTCATGTGCGCCTACACCACCAAGACGGCGGTGTACGTCCTGATGCGCGGGTTCCCCGGCTGGGAAATTCTGGCGATCATGGGTACCGTCATGGCCATTTACGGCGTGCTCTATGCCTGCATTGAGAACAACGCCCGGCGCATCCTTTCCTACCACATCGTTTCCCAGGTGGGATACATGGTGGCGGGCATCGGGGTCGGCGCGGCCATGACCATCAACGGCGCCGCCGCCCACGCCTATGCCCACATCCTGTACAAGGGTCTGCTCTTCATGGGCACCGGCTGCCTGCTGTACGCTGCCGGAACCGCCAAGCTGGACAAACTGGGCGGCCTTGCCGGGCGGCTCCCCTGGGTCATGCTGCTGTACATGGTGGCGGCCCTTTCCATCTCGGGCATGCCCTTCTTCAACGGCTTTGTTTCCAAGACCATGACCATCGCGGGCGCGGCGGAAGAACACCGCACCCTGATCGCCCTCGGGCTTGAAATAGCGGCTGTGGGTACCTTCATATCGGTTGGCATCAAGCTCCCCTACTTCGCCTTCTGGGGCGGGAAGGAACCCGATTACGAGCGCGAACTGAAGCCCATTCCCTGGAACATGTACGCGGGCATGGCGTTCCTGGCCATTCTCTGCATAGCCCAGGGTGTGTTCCCCTCCATTCTCTACGCGTACCTGCCGGTCGCCACGGATCATCCCTATGTTCCCTGGACCTTCTGGAACGTTATTCAATCCTTCATGCTGCTCGGCTTCTCCGGACTGGCCTTCTACTTCATGCGCCGCGTCATTGTGCCGCACGAAGGCCTGAACCTGGATGTGGACATATTCTATCGCGCCATAGGCCGGGGCGTGCTGGCGTTTATCTGCAAGCCCTTTGCCTGGCTTGATACCATCTGGTCCGAAGTGTATCGCACCGTGGGTATTCAGGCCCTCTTGAAGCTCGCGGCCGGGACGAACTGGTTTGATAAGAAAGCCATCGACGGCGTAGTGGACGGCACGGCATACGGCGTGCGCAATATCGGCCGCCTCGGGGCCAAAGCACAGAACGGCGACTTGCAACGGTATCTCGGCATGACCGTTATCCTTGCCCTGATCGGGTTCGTCCTGATCTGGTACTTCGCCTAGAGAGAATGAACGTTAAACGCTCCTTTCGGCGCATGACGCCAGGGGAGCGGACGGCGAAGCCCGCCGCCGGAGTATTGACGCTTTACACAGTGAAAATACTCTAACGAATAAAAACGGAGACGCCCGTGTCTAGTATTCCGGTTTTAAGCATACTCATCTTCCTTCCGATCCTGGCGACGGTTCTCGTTTCGTTCATCAAGGAAGAGGAGACCATACGCAAGGTCACGCTTATCGCGTCCCTTCTGGAAGTCCTCGCGGCGCTGCCGCTGCTCTGGTTCAACCCGGAAGCGGGTTTCCAGTTCACGGAGAAAGCGTCCTGGGTGGAAGCCTGGGGCTTGCAGTACTATCTGGCTGTCGACGGCATCAGCATCCTGATGATCTGGCTGACCGTGCTGACGCTGCCCATGTGCGTGCTCTGCTCCTGGACTTACATAGGAAAGCGCATCAAGGAATTCCATATCTGTCTGCTGCTCATGACCACGGCCTGCATCGGGGTTTTCGCGGCCATGGATTTCGTGCTCTTCTATGTGTTCTGGGAAGCCATGCTCATCCCCATGTACCTGCTCATCGCGGTCTGGGGCGGGGACGACAAGCGCTACGCGTCGATCAAGTTCTTCCTGTACACGCTGGCCGGTTCGGCCCTGCTGCTGGTCGTTATCGTGGCCTTCCGCATAGCGGGCGGCACCTTTGAGATTCCGGCCCTGATGGAACAGTTCTACAGCTTCCGCTTCCAGTTCTGGTGCTTCCTGGCCATGGCGCTGGCCTTTGCCATCAAGGTGCCCATGTTCCCCTTCCATACCTGGTTGCCCGCCGCCCACGTGCAGGCGCCCTCGGCCGGTTCCGTCATTCTGGCGGCCGTGCTGCTGAAGATGGGGACCTACGGCTTCCTGCGCTTCTGCCTGCCGCTCACTCCGGAAGCCTCCCAGTACTTCGCGCCGCTGATGATCGCGCTTTCCGTCGCGTCCATCCTTTACGGCGGGGCGATCGCGCTGGGCCAGAGCGACATCAAGAAACTCGTTGCTTACTCTTCCGTGGCGCACATGGGTTTTGTGACTCTGGGCATCTTTATGTTCAACAGCTACGGTACCCAGGGTGCCATCCTTCAGATGCTCAACCACGGTATTGTCACCGGCGGGCTGTTCATGATGATCGGCACCATTTACGAGCGCAGCCACAGCCGTGAAATCGGCAAGAACCTGGGGCTGGGCAAATATCTGCCCGCCTTTGTGACCTTCTGGGGCATTTTCGGCCTCGCGTCCCTCGGGTTCCCCGGAACCAACGGGTTTGTGGGCGAAATGCTGGTGCTGGTTTCCGCCTTTGAACGCGAAACCATGATCGGCCTCGTCGTTATCCCGGGCGTGCTGCTTTCCGCCGCCTACATGTTCCGCGTCTCTCTCAAGATGATCTGGGGCAAGCCTTCCTCCGCTTCTCCCGAAGCCAATGAGGGCAAGCAGTGGAAAGACCTGAACAAGCGCGAGTGGAGCTACCTTGTGCTGCCCGCCGTCATGGTCATTTTCATCGGTCTGGTGCCCGGTCCCTTCCTGCGCATGATCAGCCCTTCGGCGGACAAGCTCATCACGGACTATGAATCCCGTTCGGTGAAGCCCATCATTGCCACACTGGATGCGGGCGACGTTTCCGGAGGCCTTTCCGACGCCCGTATCGCCCTTGATATGCTGGTTGAACCGTCTCAGGCCGCTGTAAAGGCCGAAGCCCTGCGTGACCGCAGTGCCGGCACCGTAATCATTGCACTCAACAGCGCCGCCACAGCCGCGGACGCGCAGATGGACGAAGGAGAAAGACAGTGAGCGATTTCATCCTCCTCGCCCCCGAAGGCGTATTCTTCCTTCTGGTCATGGCGCTCTTTTTCCAGAGCATTCTGGGGAAATACGCGCCCGTCTCCGTGACGACCTGGTTGCCTCCTGCCACCGCCATCACCCTGATGGCCGCCGTCGGCGGGCTTGCCCTTTCCGGTTCGCTCTTCAACGGCACCTATTCCGTTGACGCGCTTTCCCAGTTCTTCAAACTGGCCGTGGCCGTCGGCTTTACCTTTGTGGTGATCAACGCCGTGCGTCAGCCTTCCCTTGATGAGGACAAGCGCAGCGACTACTTCCTGTTCATGGGCTTTTCCGCCTGGGGATTGATGATTCTTTCCTCCGCGGCGGAACTGATCACTCTGTACCTCGCGCTGGAGCTTTCCTCCTACGCCCTGTACATTCTCATTCCCATTCGCGAACGCTCCAAAAGCGCGGCTGAAGCCGGAGCCAAGTATCTGCTCTTCGGCGCGGCGGCCACGGCGCTTTCGCTCTACGGTCTCTCGCACATCATCGCCAGCCAGCACACCACCTACATTGCGGAACTCGCGGGCAAGGACTGGAGCTTCGCGGCCAACCCGCAAGCGGTGCTCGGCCTCTGCCTCTTCCTCTGCGGCATGTTCTACAAGCTGGCGCTCTTCCCCTTCCATTTCTGGTGCCCCGACGTCTATCAGGGCGCGAGCAACGAAACAGCCGCCTTTATCGCCACGCTGCCCAAGCTGGGCGCGGTGGTTATCCTGATCCGTCTGGCCGCGCTCCTGCAGCCGGGGCTGGAAGTGACCACCCTCATGGCCTGGCTGGGTCTGATATCCATGACCTTCGGGAACC
>JAJDHY010000024.1 GCA_030266385.1 Desulfovibrio sp. OttesenSCG-928-I05 | reverse complement strand
CAAGGCCCGCAGCAGTTTTGACTGCAAATCAACGGGCAGTTCGCCCACTTCATCCAGAAACAGCGTGCCGCCGTCGGCCAGTTGAAAACGGCCGGGTTTATCCTTGGCCGCTCCGGTGAACGCGCCTTTCTGGAAACCGAAAAGTTCGCTTTCCAGCAGGTTTTCCGGCAGCGCCGCGCAGTTGACTTTGACCAGCGCCTTGCTGGCCCGCAAGGAACAGGCGTGCAGGGCATCCGCGATCAGTTCCTTGCCGGTGCCCGATTCGCCCAGAATGAGCACGGTCCCTTCCGAAGGTCCGGCCTGACGGATGAATTCCTTGACCCGGCGCATGGGGCGGCTTTCACCGATCATCCCGGCCAGGGGATCTTTCTCGGCAAGGCGGGCGCGCAGGCGTTCGTTTTCCCGCAGCAGGGAGGATTGATCCAGCGCCTTGGCCGCAACGGTCAGCAGTTCGTCATTGTCCGCCGGTTTTGTCAGGTAATCGAACGCGCCGTTTTTCATGGCTTCGACCGCCGAACCGACGGTGCCGAAGGCGGTGAGCATCACCACCGGCACATCCGGGTGATCGCGGCGCAGTTGCGCCAGCAGTTCCGAACCGCTCATGCCGGGCATGCGGATATCCAGAAAAATCACGCGTATCCCGGAAGGATTCCCCCCGCCAAGCAGCCGGAGCGCCGCGTCGGCGGAGGCCGCTTCGCTGACAACCCAGCCGTCGTCTTCCATAACCGCCCGCACCATGAGGCGGTGCGCCGCTTCATCATCAATGACAAGTATATGTTTCATAATGATTTTCCGTATTGAAAGCCGTTCGGCAGCCGGGGGCCACGGGCGGGCTGTGTTCCGCCTCCGCCACAGGCATTTATCGGACCGGGGCGTCGGCTTCGCTGGATTGTCCGGGGAATTCCAGCCGGATGGAAAAGCCTTTTCCCGGCGCTGTTGTAATATGCGCCGAACCGTCGTGTTCCCGCATAGTTTTGTGCACCAGCGCGAGGCCAAGCCCGGTTCCTTTGCTCTTTGTCGTAAAGAACGGTTCAAAGGCTTGCTTTTGCTGGGTATCATCCATGCCGGGGCCGTTATCCGCAATTTCAACCCAGACGACTCCATCGTCATCTGTGCCGGAACGGAGCGTGATGCGCGGCGCGTCCGTCCCGCCTTCCGCCGGAAACGCCTCCAGCGCGTTGAGCAGCAGATTGATCAGGGCCTGTTTCAGATTTTCCCTGTCGGCAAAGAGGTCTGGAGTTTCAAATTGCCGTTCCAGCGTGACGTTCTTTGCTTGCAGATCAAAGCGGAGCAGGGCTTCCAGTTCGTCAGCCAGCGGGGCGAGGGTGATCGTATCGGGGTGCAGGGCACGGGGGCGGCTCAGGTAGAGCATGTCGGTCACGACACGGTTCAGACGGTCGGCTTCCCGCACCATGGTGGCGGCGTATTCTTCTTCCGGCTGCTTACCGGCAAACTTTTTGGCGAAATACTGGGCGAAGCCCCGGAGGGAGGAGAGCGGGTTACGGATTTCGTGGGCGACGCCCGCTGCCAGCGTGCCGACAGCGGCCATTTTTTCGGCTTCGGCAAGGCTTTTTTCAAGACGGCTCAAGGCTGTGCGATCCCGCAGGATGATCATGCACGCCTCGTGATCCTCGCTATCCTTGAAACGCAGGGCGAGCACTTCCAGCCTGAGGGGGCCGCAGGGAACTTCCCGCCGCAGGATATCCTGACCGCGTATCCCGGAAGGAGAAACGGCGTTGCCGAGCGGGGTATCCTCCAACAGGCAGCCGACCAGTGATGGAGGCGCTGATGAGGCGGGTGACGGATTGGGGGTAGTTCCCGTTTCGTTCGGGGGCATGGCTTCGGCTGTGTCCTGCCGTGCGGCGGCAAGCAAGGCTTCCGCCGCCGGGTTGGCGGCGCGGATTCTGCCGCCTGTTTCGAGAACCAGCAGGCCGTCGGGCAGGGTATCCAGCAGTCTGTTCTGAAAATGCTCCAGAAAAACAGCCTTGTCGGCGAGTTCTCTGCGCGAAAGAACGCGCGCCGCCAGAAAGAGCAGAAGGAGGGCGGCGGCGAGAATGTAGATGCTCTGGAAAATGGCGGTCCGGGCGAAACCGGCATTGGCCGCCAGATATTTCCGCACATCTATCCCTATAACGAGATAGGGCGTCTGGCCGTCCGGCGGCGCGGGTTGCAGCACGGGGGCGTCATGGCCGTGCCCTATCCTGCCGGAGCGGGGGGATTCGACGCGTTGGGCGGCCACATAGAGGTTCATGGCATGGTTGAAAAATGGCCCTTGCCAGCGGCCCGTTTCCTTCAATTCCGCCAGAGCTTCCGGGGGGAGGCGCAGCAGCGGGCCGCCCGGTGTTGTGCGGATACCTTCGCTATTCAGATTGGTAACGCTGATGAACACAACGTCATTATTGGCTTCGAGTTCCTGAAAAAATTCATGCGCGTAGATGGATGTGCGCGTTTCCCGCATGCCCCGCCGCAGGGAGCTGTCCACTGCCTGCAACACGGCTTTGGCCGTCAGGGCAAGGTGTTCATGGCTGGCTTTGCGTTGTTCGTTCAGCACCCGCCACGTGGAAAAGACCAGGGCAATGCCGATAATGATCAGGCAGGCAACGAGAATGTAAAGCGTGCGGTCGCGTGTGCGTCTTCCGGTAATTTCCATCCCTTTTGGATTGCACAGAGTCGGGGCGAACGCAAGAGGGAAGCGAAAGAGCCGGGGGCGTCATAACTTGCCATGATCAGGCACGTTCAGGCATGCGCGGTGTTGTATCGCGCTTCGTTCGCGGCAGGGGGCTTCTTTGCCGGGTTATTTTGACTGTGGGCACGTGACAGTATACATGAGAAAAAAACGTGTAGCGAACGTTCGTCTTATCAGGCAGGCCACTGAAACCCGTGGCCTTTTGCAGGGCGGGAAGCGTTGAATGGTCATATCCTGAAAACGGTAAGGAGAAAAAACCGATGAACCACAGCTGTAAAATTACTGTGTTGCGGAAAGAATACTATCAGGATCTGGCCGACCAGTACCTTGCGAACCCAAAGGTCGGCAAATGTCCCTATTTTCAGGAAGGGCAGGAATTTATCGTGGGGAAAAAGGATTTTTTCAGAATGCTTGATGGAAACTTCTGCGCCGAAGCGTGGGATTGCATCAGCCGTTACGTCTATGCCGCGCTTCAGGGCGGCTCTATCATGAAGGGCTGGACGAACGACGAAAAGATCATGATCACCTGCTGTAATGACGGAACGCGTCCGGTCATTTTCAAGCTGGAGCGGATTGACGAGGACGCATGATCTGCCGCTTGTGATCGTCGCCCGTGCGTATTCTTGCGTTGCTGCCACTTGAAGAAACGGCCGCTTTTTCGTATCTGTTAGCTATGGCGATATAAACGACGCGCTACGGCGAAGGAAACCCGGCTACTCTTTTTCATTCCTCCGCACGACAGCCTGACCCCGCCCTGGCGCGCAAGGAGGAGTGATATGTTTTTGCCGTTCAAAGCCGTGCGGAATGGCGGGTTCGCGTTCGTGGCGGCCCGTCTGCTGCTTGTTTTACTGGCGTTTTCCTTTTTACCCGGCTGCTCGACGGTGCCGTATACCGGGCGCAGCCAGTTGATGCTCCTGGAACCGGCCGAAGAAATGAGTCTGGGCCTGAACGCAGCCAGGGAAGTGCGCGAGACGGAAAAGATCGAAACGGGAACCCGCCGTTCCCGTCTGGTCCAGTCCGTCGGCAAACGCATTGCCGAGGCTGCCGAGCGCCCGGACTTTGAGTGGGAATTCCATACCGTGGTCAAGGAAGACGTCAACGCGTTCTGTCTTCCCGGCGGCAGGGTCTTTTTTTATACCGGGATTCTGCAACTCACCGGCAACAATGAAAACGAGATCGCGGCCATTATGGGCCATGAAGTGGCGCACGCCCTTGCGCGGCACGGCGCGGAAAAAGTCAGCGTCGCGCAGATGACGGCGGTGGGGCAGGTCGCGCTGGATGCCGCGCTGATTCTGGCTACGGGCGTCAGCCTGGAGGAAACAGGGGGAGATTCCCTCTTCGGGCTTCTGGCCAATGTGGGGGTGCTTTTGCCGCACAGCCGCGTGCAGGAATCGGAAGCCGACCATATTGGGCTGCTGCTGACAGCCAAGGCCGGGTATGACCCGCGAGCCGCCATTACCTTTTGGCAGAAAATGCAGGAATTGAACGGCGACGGCGGCTTCGGCTTTTTGTCAACGCACCCGCTGACGGCGGACCGTATCGCCAGTATTGAGAAAGACCTGCCACAGGCGCTGTTGCTCTACGAGGAAGCGAAGAAAAGACGGGGCAAGAAGTAGCCGGGGCGGGCGAGCCTTTACAAAGCCCGGCTTTGCGGGCTTTGTCATCACAATCAAGAAGGCCGGGAGCATTCCGCTCCCGGCCTTCTTCGTTGTTTATTCTGTCACCCGCGATCACACAATGTTGACCAGCAGGGGATCGTCTTCCAGTTCTTCGAGGAACTTGTCGGGCTTTTCCTTCTGTTCCGGTACGAGGATTTCCGCGTTGACATATTCGCGGTAGCCAGTACCGGCCGGGATGAGACGGCCCACGATGACGTTTTCCTTGAGCCCGCGCAGGGGGTCGGATTTGCCCCGCAGGGAGGCTTCCGTGAGCACCTTGGTGGTTTCCTGGAAGCTCGCTGCCGAGATGAAGGAAGACGTGGTGAGGGACGCCTGGGTAATACCCAGCACCAGCGGTTCCGCCGTGGCCGGGGTGCGACCTTCGGCAATGGTTCTGGCGTTTTCGTTCTTGAAGTCCTGCTTGTCCACCTGTTCGCCGATCAGGAAGCTGGTGCCGCCCGCATCGGTGATGGTGACCTTTTTCAGCATCTGGCGCACGATGACTTCAATGTGCTTGTCGTCGATTCCCACGCCCTGGAAGCGGTACACGTCCTGAATTTCTTCCACCAGGTAGTTGGCGAGGAATTTTTCGCCCTTGGTGCGCAGGATGTCGTGCAGTTCCGGATGCCCTTCGGTCAGGAGTTCCCCGGCTTCCACAAAGTCACCGTCGGAAACGGTGATGTGTTTGCCCTTCGGTACCAGATATTCCTTGGCATCGCCGATTTCCGGCGTGATGACGACCTTGCGTTTGCCCTTGGATTCGCCCGCGAAGGACACGGTACCGTCGATTTCGGAAACCACGGCCATGTCTTTGGGCTTACGCACTTCAAAGAGCTCGGCCACGCGGGGGAGACCACCCACGATGTCCTTGGTCTTGGAAGTTTCCCGGGGCTTTCTGGCCAGAATATCACCGGCCTGAATTTCCATGCCGTCGCGCACCATGAGGAGCGCGCCGACCGGCAGGGTGTACGTGGCCTGCAAGTGGGAATCCGGACGGGATTTGATGGTCCCGTTTTCATCGGTCACCGAGATGGAGGGCCGGAAGTTGGTGGTTCTGTACTCGATGATGGACTGGGAAGACAGACGCGTGGTTTCGTCCATCTTTTCCTGGTACGTCTTGCCTTCGACGATGTCGGTGAACTTGGCGATACCGTCCACTTCCGAAACAAAGGGTTCGTTGAAGGGGTCCCATTCAGCGATGAGCGTGCCTTTCTTGATTTCCTGTCCTTCGGTGACCGTCAGGCGGGAACCGTTGGGCAGCACGTATTTTTCACGCTCACGGCCCTGTTCGTCCACGATGCTGATCTGGCCGGATTTGCCGAGCACCATGAGCGCGCCGTCGCGGTTCTTGATGGCTTTCATGCGCGAGAAGATCACGCGGCCGTTATGCTGGGCTTCGATGCTGGAACGCTCGATTTCCCGGCTGGCCGTACCACCGATGTGGAAGGTACGCATGGTAAGCTGCGTGCCCGGTTCGCCGATGGACTGGGCCGCGATGATACCCACGGTTTCGCCGATGTTGACCCGGTGCCCGCGCGCAAGATCCCGCCCGTAGCAATGGGCGCAGATGCCGCGTTCGGACTGGCAGGTCAGGGCCGAGCGGATGGTGAGGGAGTTGATGCCCGCATCATCCAGAGCCTGCGCTACGGCTTCGTCCACCAGAGTGTTGGCCGGGAAGAGTTCCTTGCCGGTTTCGGGATCGAACACGGGGTAGAGCAGCACGCGACCGAGGGCGCGTTCCATGAGGCGCATCTTGATTTCCCCGCCCTTGATCAGGTGGGTCAGTTCGATGCCGTCCACGGTGCCGCAATCCTGTTCGGTAACGGTGACATCCTGCACCACGTCCACGAGGCGGCGGGTAAGGTACCCGGAGTTCGCCGTCTTGAGCGCGGTATCCGCGAGACCTTTCCGGGCGCCGTGGGTGGAGTTGAAGTACTGCAGCACGTCCAGGCCTTCCCGGAAGGAAGACGTAATGGGCGTTTCGATGATTTCACCGGAAGGACGGGCCATCAGGCCGCGCATCCCGGCGAGCTGCCGCATCTGGTCCTGGTTACCCCGGGCGCCGGAGGTGCTCATCATGAAGATCGGGTTGAACGACGCGTTGACGCGTTTTTCTCCGGTCTTTTCGTTGACCAGCACGTCCGTGGAAATGGCCTTGATCATTTCGTTGGAAACGTCCTGCGTGGCCTTGGTCCACACGTCCACCACCTTGTTGTACTTTTCCGTACGGGTGATGATACCGTCGCGGTACTGGCGTTCGATGTCGTCCACTTCGGCCTGGGAGTTCTCGATAATGCCCTTCTTGGCTTCGGGAATTTGCAGGTCTTTCACGCCGATGGTGATCCCGGCGCGGGTGGCGTATTCGTAGCCGATATCTTTCAGGCGGTCACACAGGATGACCGTGGCTTTGATGCCCGCGTCGCGGTAGGCGGTGCCCACCAGACGGCCGATGTTCTTTTTGTTCAGCACGCAGTTGACGAGGTCAAACGACACGCCGTCGGGCAGTACGTCAAAAATGAGGATACGGCCGGGGGTCGTCTCAATGAGCTTCCCGTCCATGCGCACCTGAATTTTGGCGTGCAGTTCAAGCTGGCCCGCATCGTAGGCGGCGATAACTTCCCAGGGCGCGCAGAATACTTTGCCTTCGCCCTTTTCGAAATCGCGTTCCACGCTCATGTAGTAAAGGCCGAGCACGATATCCTGGCTGGGCACGATAACGGGGGAACCGTTGGCCGGGGACAGGATGTTGTTGGTGCTCATCATGAGGACGCGGCATTCGATCTGCGCTTCCACGGAAAGCGGCAGGTGCACGGCCATCTGGTCACCGTCGAAGTCCGCGTTGTAGGCGGAGCAGACCAGCGGGTGCAGCTGGATGGCCTTGCCTTCGACCAGCAGCGGTTCAAAGGCCTGAATACCGAGGCGGTGCAGCGTGGGAGCGCGGTTGAGCATGATGGGGTATTCCCGCACCACGTCTTCCAGAATATCCCACACAACCAGTTCTTCGCGCTCCACCATTTTCTTGGCGGACTTGATGGTGGAGGCAAGCCCCCTTTCTTCAAGCTGCGCGTAGATAAAGGGCTTGAACAGTTCCAGCGCCATCTTCTTGGGCAGACCACACTGGTGCAGTTTCAGCTTGGGGCCGACAACGATAACCGAACGGCCGGAGTAGTCGACGCGCTTACCGAGCAGGTTCTGGCGGAAACGGCCTTGCTTGCCCTTGATCATGTCCGAAAGGGACTTGAGCGGGCGGCCGTTGGTGCCGGTAATGGCGCGGCCGCGGCGACCGTTGTCGAAGAGCGCGTCCACAGCTTCCTGCAGCATGCGCTTTTCGTTGCGGATAATGATATCCGGCGCGCCCAGTTCCACCAGCCGTTTCAGGCGGTTGTTCCGGTTGATGACGCGGCGGTACAGGTCGTTCAGGTCGGAGGTCGCAAAACGGCCGCCGTCCAGAGGAACGAGGGGGCGCAGCTCGGGCGGAATGACGGGAATAACTTCCATGATCATCCACTCGGGCTTGTTGTTGGATTCGATGAACGCTTCGACGATCTTCAGGCGCTTGGTGAGCTTGCGCTTCTTGGTCTGGGAGCGCGTGGCCTGGGATTCGTCACGCAGCTGGGCGCGCAGTTCCTCAAGGTTCAGTTCTTCCAGGAGCGAGCGGATAGCTTCCGCGCCCATACCCACGGTAAACGCGGATTCGCCGTAGTGGTCGATGACCTGAATGTACTGGTCTTCGGAAATGACCTGGAGCTTGGCGAGGCTGGTGGAGCCCGGATCAAGCACGATGTAGGAATCGAAGTACAGCACCTTTTCCAGATCGGCCATGGTCATGTCGAGCAGGGTACCGATCTTGGAAGGCAGGGTCTTCAGGAACCAGATATGAGCCACGGGCGCGGCCAGTTCGATATGGCCCATGCGCTCGCGCCGCACCTTGGAGGCGATAACTTCAACGCCGCACTTTTCGCAGACAATGCCGCGGTGCTTCATGCGTTTATATTTGCCGCAGTTACACTCGTAGTCCTTTACCGGGCCGAAGATTTTGGCGCAGAAAAGACCATCCCGTTCCGGTTTGAAGGTACGGTAGTTGATAGTCTCGGGCTTTTTCACTTCGCCGTAGGACCATTCCCGGATCGATTCCGGAGAAGCTATGGAAATCTGAATGGCCTGCAGGTTCCGGATGTTGGAAATATTCGCAGTGGAACCGCGTATGGTAAACAGATCGTCAAGTGACATAATTGTTACCTCATTTTATACGTGCGCTCACCCGGTCCGGCCGGGCGTGTCGGGGCCCGTGCCCCGGGTGGCGGACGGCCCCTTTCGGAAACCGTCGGAACATGCCGTATGTCGTATGTTCCCTCTATCGTTTCCCCGCTTCCCGGTTGCCCGGAAAGCGGGGTTCATACACTACTCGTTATCGTCATCCCTGCGGGTGAAGAACTCGTGCAGCTCTTCCGCTGCCGGGCCTTCGCCTTCGGTAAAGGCGCTGCCGAGGCGTTTGGGCTTTTTCTTGCCTTCTTCCTGGTGCAGGGTCACATCAAGGCCGAGGCTCATGAGTTCTTTCACCAGAACGTTGAAGGATTCGGGCAGACCCGCTTCAAGGAAGTTGTCGCCCTTGACGATCTTTTCATACATCTTCACGCGTCCGGCCACGTCATCGGACTTGACCGTGAGGAATTCCTGCAGGAGGTAGGAAGCGCCGTAGGCTTCAAGCGCCCACACTTCCATTTCCCCAAGCCGCTGGCCACCGAACTGCGCCTTGCCGCCCAGCGGCTGCTGGGTAACCAGGGAGTAGGGGCCCGTGGAACGGGCGTGGATTTTTTCGTCAACCAGGTGGTGGAGCTTCAGCATGTACATGACGCCCGTGGTCACCCTGTTATGGAAGGGTTCGCCGGTGCGGCCATCGTACAGTTGGGTCTTGCCGTCGTCGGGCAGGCCCGCGTCACGCAGCCATCCCCAGATTTCGTCTTCCGTCGCGCCGTCAAAGACCGGGGTCTTGGTGACGATGCCGTTTTTGAGCGCCTTGACGGACTTCACAAACTCGTCGTCGTCCAGACCATCAATGAGCTTGGCGGTGGCTTCGGTGCCGAATATGGCCTTCACTTCCTTGCGGGCATCCACAAGGTGCGCGCCGGAGGCGACCAGATCGGAAAGCTGACGGCCCAGTTCCTTGGCCGCCCATCCGAGGTGGGTTTCCATGATCTGGCCGATGTTCATCCGCGAAGGCACGCCGAGGGGGTTCAGCACGATATCCACGGGCTGGCCGTCGGCGAAGAAGGGCATGTCTTCCGTGGGAAGAATGGAGGAAACAACCCCCTTGTTCCCGTGGCGGCCGGCCATTTTGTCGCCCACGTTCAGCTTCCGCTTCACGGCCACGTACACCTTGACCATCTTGATGACGCCGGGGGGCAGGTCGTCCCCTTCGGTCACCTTGCCGCGCTTGGAATCGTAGATGTTCTTGATGAACTCGATTTCCGCGTCGTACTTTTGCAGCATGGCCGCAATTTCTTCATTAAGCTCGCGGCTCTTGAAGAGGCCGGCCATCTTCTTGACCGGAATTTCGGCCAGTATTTCCGCCGTGGCCACATGACCGGCTTCGGCGATAACTTCGCCCTTCTTCTTGCCGGTGATGGTGGTGGCAATCTGCTTGCCCGCCGCTATGGCAATGATCTTCTCGCGCACCGACTCGGCCAGCGCGTGAGCGTGATCCGCCTCTTTCTTGTCCAGGCGGGACAGTTCGTATTCTTCGATGCTCAGCGTGCGGTCGTCCTTTTCACCGGAA
The DNA here is from genome assembly GCA_030266385.1 of Desulfovibrio sp. OttesenSCG-928-I05. Lineage (GTDB taxonomy): Bacteria > Desulfobacterota > Desulfovibrionia > Desulfovibrionales > Desulfovibrionaceae > JAJDHY01. The sequence goes on along the minus strand of JAJDHY010000024.1, from coordinate 10,061 downwards.
CGGCGGTTGAACACGCGCACTTCGATAACCGTCCCCTCGATTCCCGGGGGAACCTTGAGGGAGGTGTTTTTCACATCCCGCGCCTTGTCGCCGAAGATGGCCCGGAGGAGCTTTTCTTCGGGGGTGAGCTGGGTTTCGCCCTTGGGCGTGATTTTACCCACCAGAATATCGTCGGGCCGCACGGCGGCGCCGATGCGGATGATACCGCTGGCGTCGAGGTTGCGCAGCATGTCTTCACCGACGTTGGGAATGTCGCGGGTGACTTCTTCGGGTCCCAGCTTGGTATCGCGGGCAACCACTTCGAATTCTTCGATATGCACGCTGGTAAAGGTATCTTCCTTCACCGTGCGCTCGGAAATGAGGATGGAGTCTTCGAAGTTGTAGCCGCACCAGGGCATGAACGCGACCACAAGGTTTTTGCCGAGGGCGAGTTCGCCCTGCTCGATGCCGGGGCCGTCCGCCAGAACTTCGCCCTTTTTCACCACCTGACCGGGATAGCAGGTGGGCTTCTGACCGAAGCAGGAGTTCTGGTTGGATTTATGGAACTTCAGCAGGTTGTACGTCCGCACACCGCCGGTTTCCGGAGCCACGTCGCCATCGTAGGAAACGATGATGCGGTCGGCGTCCACGTAGCGCACGATGCCGTCATTTTCGGCCAGGATACATGCACCGGAGTCGCGGGCCACGTCGCCTTCCATGCCGGTGCCCACCAGAGGCACTTCGTTGCCGAGAAGCGGCACGGCCTGACGTTGCATGTTGGAACCCATGAGCGCGCGGTTGGCGTCGTCATGCTCCAGGAACGGAATGAGCGCGGCGGAAATGGACACCATCTGCGAAGGCGAGATGTCCATCAGCGTTACGTCTTCCTTGGGCTGCATGAGCACGTCGCCGCCGATACGGGTGGTGACGAATTCGTCCACCAGCATGTGGTTTTCATCCAGATTGGCGTTGGCCTGCGCGATAACCTGATTCGCTTCGCCCGCTGCGTCCAGATAGACGATTTCTTCCGTCGCCTTGCAGTTTTTCACGATTCTGTACGGGGTTTCAATGAACCCGAAATCGTTCACCTTGGCGTAGGTAGTGAGCGATACGATCAGACCGATGTTCGGACCTTCCGGCGTTTCAATGGGGCAGATACGGCCGTAGTGGGACGTGTGCACGTCGCGCACTTCAAAGCCCGCCCGTTCACGGGTGAGACCGCCGGGTCCCAGCGCGGAAAGGCGGCGCTTGTGCGTTACTTCGGAGAGCGAGTTCGTCTGGTCCATGAACTGCGAAAGCTGGCTCGTCCCGAAAAACTCCTTGAGCACGGCGGAAACCGGCTTGGGGTTGATCAGGTCGTGGGGCATGAGCGTCGCCACTTCCTGCAGGCTCATGCGTTCCTTGATGGCCCGCTCCATACGGACGAGGCCGATGCGGTACTGGTTTTCCACCAGTTCCCCGACCGGGCGCACGCGGCGGTTGCCGAGGTGGTCGATATCGTCGGCCGGGCCGTGGCTGTCTTTCAACTGCACCAGCACCTGAATGGCCTTCATGATGTCGGAATCATCCAGCACGCGCTTGTCCAGCGAAGAATCAAGCTCAAGGCGCTGATTCAGCTTGTAGCGGCCCACCGGAGAAAGGTCGTAATAATCCGGGTTGCGGAACAGGTTGTCAAAGAAGGTCGCCGCGATTTCCGGAGTGGGAGGAGAAGAGGGACGCAGGCGTCTGTAGATTTCAACCTGGGCGCTTTCCTGATCGGCGGTTTTATCCAGCACCAGGGTATCGCGGATGGAAGAAGACGTATCCTGCCCGCGCGTGTAGAGCACCGGGATGCGGGAAATGCCCGCTTCACGGAGGCGTTCTATCACGGAGGCGTTCAGTTCGTCGGCGGCTTCGGCCAGCACTTCACCGGTAGTGGTATCCGCCATGTCATCGGCCAGGAACAGCTTTTCAATGGATTCGGGCGCGATTTCATACGCTTCGATTCCGGCTTCACCCATCTGGCGCCAGGCCCGTTTGGTTATGGGCTTGCCCGCCTTGACCAGCACCGTGCCGTCTTTCGCGCAGATGTCGGCAAAGGCTGTATCTTTATGGTAGAGGGCCGCGTTGAATTCGCAGAGCACCCGGCCGTCTTTTTCCAGGCGGAAGTATTCTTTCTCATAGAAAAAGGAAAGAATATCCGTCTTGCTCATGCCCATGGCCTTGAACAGGATGGTCGCGGGCATTTTGCGGCGGCGGTCGATGCGGACGTACAGGATATCCTTGTGGTCGAAATCGAAATCGAGCCAGCTGCCGCGCATGGGAATGACACGGCAGGAATAGAGCACCTTGCGGCTGGAGTGGGTCTTGCCGGAATCGTGTTCGAAGATAATACCGGGGGAACGCTGGAGCTGGTTGACGATGACCCGCTCGGTGCCGTTGATGATGAACGTGCCTTTTTCCGTCATGAAGGGCAGGGTACCGAAATAGATATCCTGTTCCTTGATGTCGCGGATAGTGCGGTTGCCCGTCGTTTCGTCCACATCGTAGACGACGAGGCGCACTTTGAGGCGCACCGGGGCTTCATAGGTAAGGCCCTTGCTTATGCATTCGGCCTGGTCGTACTTGGGTTCGCCTATTTCGTAACCCACATATTCAAGGCTGGCCGTGCGGTTGAAATCCTCAATGGGAAATACCGAACGGAAAACGCCTTCAAGTCCTTCATCAGGACTTTTTTCTGTAACCCCTTCCTGGAGAAACTTTTTATAGGAATCAACCTGCAAGTTGAGCAAGTGCGGGATAGGAAGGGTCACATCGATCTTGCCGAATTGTTTCGTGATCTGGACCATGGTTCACCTCAGGGCAGATGGTTCGCGGCAGAAGGAAGGAAGCGGGGCCTTGCCTTTCGCCGGAGAAAGTCTTTTGTTTTCACCAATTTGCGGCAGTTGCTGCCGGGCGTAACACGAAATTCGCCGGAAAAAACAGTAAATGCGGGGCTACCGGATCGTTCCCGGCAGGCCCGCCATGTTCATCCGGCGAGTGTTTGGTTTGGTGCGAACAAATTATAATCCGTTTCTGCAGAAACGATTAATACCAGTTGATGACGCGAATTGGGAAAGCTAATGCAGCTTGCAGGAAAAGGCAAGCGCTTTTTTCAAAAAAAGATGAGGGATGGATAATTCACAGCACCGTCATCCGCCGCCTCTCTCGCCGCCAGTCTCGCAGGACAGCTGTGCCGCCCGCGAGACTTCCATTTATAGCATTTGTTATTTTTTTCGCGGTCTCTTTTCGCGTGCGTGATTCTTCTTGAATTTCTCCTTATTTTGGCGGAGTATGAAAACAATCGCCAGCTATCACCTTACGGGGTGAATCACCCGCCGGTGAGGCTTCTTTGTCTGTTATATAAGGAGAGCCGATTGATATCCAACTTTATGGCCAAGCTCAAAGAATCGCTTGTATCCGTTCTTCCTGTCATGGCTATCGTCATACTGCTGCACCTGACGATAGCTCCTTTGCCTACGGGGCAGATCCCGCAGTTTATCGTCGGCGGGGCGCTGCTTATCCTTGGTCTGTCCGTGTTTCTGCTCGGCGCGGATCTTGGTATGGTGCCTTTTGGCCAGAGAGTCGGGTCAGTGCTAACCCACCAGCGGAGCCTGCCCCTTATTCTGGCGGCCACCTTTGCCATCGGCTTTGCCATCACCATTGCCGAGCCGGACGTGCAGGTTCTTGCCAACCAGGTCAATAACGCCAACCCCGCCATTGAGAAAACGCCGCTGCTGATCATGATAGCGGCCGGCGTCGGGCTTTTCACCCTTATCGGAACAGCGCGTATTGTATTCAAAGTTCCCCTGCGCTGGCTGCTCATCTTTTTCTATATCGTCGTGTTTCTTGTCTGCTCGTTTGTGGATCCGGAATTTGTCGGCATCGCCTTTGACTCCGGCGGCGCGACCACCGGCCCTATCACCGTGCCGTTTATTATGGCCATGGGCATAGGTGTTGCCGCGACGACCAAGAAAAAGGAAGGCGACGACAGCAGCTTCGGGCTTGTCGGCCTTGCATCCATCGGCCCCATCGCCGCGGTGGCCGTCATGGGGCTGCTCGCCAGAAACCAGCCCCGGCAGGAAGCGCCGGAAGCCGCTCTTGCCGGTATGGAAAGCCTGGCCGATGCCTTTCTCGGCATTCTGCCTCATGTCGCCCAGGAAATTTTCATGGCGCTTTTCCCCATTGTGGTCATCTTTTTCGTTTTCCAGTTCACGATGCTCAAACTTCCGGCTGAACAGCTCAGGCGTATGCTTTCGGGTTTTGTGTACGCGTTTATCGGGCTTGTTATTTTCATGACGGGAGTGAACGGCGGTTTCATGGGCACAGGGCAGGCTCTCGGCGTATCCCTTGGCACAAACAACGCCCCCTGGGTGCTTATCGCCGTAGGGGTTGTACTGGGTGCGGTTGTTGTCTGCGCGGAACCTGCCGTCTGGGTGCTCACCGAACAGGTGGAAGAAGTCTCCGGTGGTTACATTCGCCGTCCCATCATGCTGGCGGCGCTCTCGCTCAGTGTGGCGGTCGCCGTGATGCTCGGCATGATCCGCGTGGTGACCGGGCTTTCCATCTGGTGGGTTATCATCCCCGGCTATATTCTGGCCCTGGGGCTGACGAAATTCTGCCCGCCGCTCTTCACGGCCATTGCCTTTGACTCCGGCGGCGTGGCTTCCGGCCCCATGGCGACGACCTTTGTCCTGTCGTTGACACTCGGCGCATCTCATGCCATAGGCGGCAACCCGGCCACCGACGCGTTCGGGATGATCGCCATGATAGCCATGGCGCCGCTTATCACCATCCAGTTCCTGGGGCTTATTTTCAAAGCCAAGGAGAGACAGCAAATGAAGCTGGCAGCAGCTAAAGAACAGGAGACCGCGTCATGAACGTCCATTTCGCGCCAGCGAAACTTCTTATCTGTGTTGTCGGACGCCATCGCGGTGAAAAACTTGTGGATCTGACCAAGAGCGCGGGCGCGCGCGGCGGTACCATCGCCCTGGCCCGTTCCACGGACGGCAACCCCGTCCTTCAGTTCCTTTCCCTGACCGATACCGCTCTGGATATGGTTTTTACCCTCATGCGGGATGAAACCGAGGCCGTGCTTGCGGCCGTCAAATCCGCCTGCGTGCACGACCCCAAAAAACTCGGCGGCACGGGAATGCTTCTTGACGTTTCCGGTATGCTCGTCCGCTCTCCTCTTTGCAATCAGAACAGTAACGCGTCCGGCCCGGACGCCAGGAGCGAAAGAATGGAATCCGGCTATACCCTTATTACCGTGATCGTGAACCACGGCTTTGCCGATGACGTAATGGCCAAGGCCCGCAAAGCGGGCGCGCGCGGCGGAACGATTCTTACCGGCAGAGGGACCGGAACGGAAGAAGACGTGAAGTTTTTCGGCATCAGCCTTGTTCCCGAAAAAGAAATGCTCTTCATCGTCGCGGCCAATGACAAGGTGGATGCCATTCACGACGCCATCAACTCCATCCCCCACCTCTGTGAACCGGGGGGCGGCATATCCTTTACCATGAACGTGGAACAGTTCATCCGCCTCGGTCAGGACGGCGTGGACTGCGCCCCGCCCGCGTAACGGACGGTTTCCGGTTTCAGGAAAGAGCCGGATGGAGAAGAATTGCGCCCTTGTCCATCCGGCCTCATTTCCGCCAGTACAGCGCTCGTGCTGCTGCGGGGGCATTGAATCACTTCTGTGCACACATTCGGGACAATACTCATGCGTGAATCCGCTGCCATAGCCTGTCGTTCCTGTCTCATTGCCGTGCTGGCTGTGCTGTTTGCCGTCTGCTCGTGTCTGACGGCGCAGGCTTCGGAGTTCAGGGAGGGCAGGCTGGAAATTACCAGAGCGTCCGGCGCTCCCGTTGTTTTTTCCATCGAGATTGCCAGAACGCTTGATCAGCGCCTGCGCGGTTTGTCCTACAGGGAGCGGATGCCGGAAAAGCACGGCATGCTGTTTGACTTTGAAGAAAACACCGTCATGAACATGTGGATGCGTAATGTATCCATCCCACTGGACATGCTGTTTATAGACGAAGGCGGCGTCATTTTCCGCATAGCGCCCGACGCTGTGCCGTTTACGGACACGGTCCATTCATCCCGGAGGCCCGGTCGTTACGTGCTCTGTATTCCCGCCGGAAGCGTCGAACGCCTGGGCATCAAGCGGCTGGATACGGTTTCCCTGCGCGCATACGACCCGGTAACGGTTGCCTGCCCCCGGCGCTAACCCGCGCATTCCTTCGAGCCATACACCACACGAAAAGAACTGCCCCGCAACATCGTGCGGACCTTACAGGGCACTCTGTTTCCGGGATTCGGGAGATTCTCCCCTGCCGGAGGGGGGGGCTGTTATTCTATACTTTTTTGCCGTCTGAGGGCCAGTTCGGCCAGAGCGTTGACGGTGGCTGCCGCCAGAGGGGATCCGCCGCGTCTGCCGCGTATGGCGATGCAGCGGGTCTGGCTTTTGGAGAGGATGAGTTCTTTGGATTCGGCGGCGTTCACGAAACCCACGGGCATGGCGATAACAAGGGCGGGCGGTTCCATGCCGTCGTCCAGCAGTTCCGCCAGGGCGATGAGGGTGGTGGGGGCGTTGCCCACGGCCAGAATACTGCCGGGCAAGCTTTCGCGGGCGGCGAGCAGGGCGGCGCGGGAGCGCGTGATGGAACGGGCGCGGGCGGTTTCGGCGACACCGGGCAGGGAGAGCAGACAGAGCGCGCTGCTGCCAAGGGGGGCAAGCCGCCGCGCGGGCATGCCGGACCGGGCCATTTCCGTATCGGTGTAGATGGAAGCGCCACGCAGAAGGGCGGCTATACCGGCTTCGATGGCGTCATCGGGCAGGTGGAGATCGGCCAGCAAAGAAAAATCCGCGCTGGTATGAACGAGCCGACGGGCGATTTCCCAGGCCGGTCCGCAAAAGGGCTTTGGTTCCCCGGCTTCTTCGTCAATGATGGCGAAGGAGCGGCGTTCTATATCTTCAGGGCTATGGTAAGGCTGTAATTTCATTGTAGATTCCGTTTCGCTGCGACAAGATGGGAAACGAAATGCTCCGCCGCTCCGGGGGTTCCGCCCAGATGGATGTGCATGAACGTCCCCAGAACATTGGGGTTGTCGGGCAGGGTGAAGCCTTCCGCGCCGACACTCTGGCCCTGGCGGTCAAGAGCTTCGAATATCGTCGGGTAGTGTTCGGCAATGGCCAGAAGGCGGGAGTAGCGGAATTCGTTGCCGCGTAGCGCTGTGCCTTCCGGTCCGAACAACCCCGCCTTTTTCATGTGGATTTCTCTGTACCCGAGGGCCTGGAGCCGCATTTCAAGGCTGGCGTGCCCTTCAAAGATTCCGGCCATGCTGAAAGGCATGAACGAATCGTTCGCTGCGGAAGAGGGCGCGGTGAATGAAGAAAGCAGATAGAGAAACCCGCCGCCTGCGGCCCAGACCGGTCGGCCGGACGCCGCAAAATCGCGGAGGGCGCACAGCATGCCGCTGTTTTGGCTCAGCGTTTCCGCATGAAGTTCCGGGTAGCCGCCGCAGAGGTACAGCCCGTCCAGATCGGGAGGAAGCGCCGTATCATGGAGGGGGGAGAAGAAAACGAGTTCCGCCCCGGCCGCCCGGAGCTGGTACAGGTTGTCTTCAGTAAGAAAATAGAGCGCTTCGTCGCAACTGACACCCAGCCGGACCGGCGTTTCCAGAGCGCGCAGGGGCGGGGATACGGTTCCGCCGCTCAGGGGGATGTTTTCCAGCGGCGCGGCCGGGATGGAACCCGGAGGGCAGGAACCGGGCACGCCGATCTTTTCCAGCAGCAGCTCGATATCCATGTTCCGTTCGGCCCAGTCCACGAGGTTGTTTTGAAACGCGGGCATGAGAATACCTTCATGCGCGGCACGCAGACCGAGATGCCGGGAGGGCAGGCTAATGTGTTCGTTACGCGGGAAGCAGCCCAGCAAGGGGATATCCGGGCACAGGGCATCCAGAGTGCGGCGCAGACCGGCTTCATGCCGTGCGCTGCCCACGTTGTTGCAGACGATTCCGAGGTAGTTGACGTCGGGATCGAAAGCAATAAGCCCTTTGACCAGAGCCGCTATGGTGCGGCCTGCGCCCTGTGCGTTGAGAATCAGCAGAACCGGAAGATTCAGCCATTTGGCCATTTCGGCGGTGGAACCCGATTCCGCCACCGCGTCCGCCCCGTCGAATATGCCCATGACGCCTTCCACAACGGCGACGGCGCGGTCATCGGCGGAGGCCATGCCCCGCTCAAAAATGGCGCGGCACATTTCCTTGCCGAAGAGCCAGCCGTCCAGATTGCGTCCGGGGTTGGGAATACGCGCGGAATGCACGGGGGTGACAACACCGGCGTGCAGGCCGCTATCCAGCGGATCGGGGCCTACCTTGAAGGGGCGGGGGGAGAGCCCCCTGCGCACAAGGGCGGCGAGCAACGCCATGGTCAGCGTTGTTTTGCCGCTCCCGGTTCCGGAGGCTGCAACGACGAATCCGCGACGGTTCGGATCAGGCAAGACAAGCTCCTTCAGGGGCGCCCGCTGCCATCGGGGCGAAAAAGGAAGCGATAACGGCTGCGTCGGCCTCATTGGCGGCCGCGCCGACATCCGCGTCACCGCCTTCACAGATGAAGCGGCCGTTCACCAGTGATACGTACCCGGCGGACAGCACCTTGGAGTAGGGGAGCTGTTCACGCATGTCCGCGTGGGTGACCCGGTTGGGGAACAGAAAGGGCACGGGCTGACCGGCAAAATCTTCAACGATGAGATATTTCATTGGTTAGATCCCTTGCTCTGGAAATGACTGTATGCAGGTAAAAAACAGCGGGCCGGACGGCGGTTATTCAAGGCAGAATTCCACGGTGAACGCGCCGGATTCCGTGCCAAAGGGGATAGCCATGACCGGGCTGGACGTCATGTGCGAGATCACATGGTTTTTTCCCATGATGACGGAAGGGGTCGCCCCTTGCAGCACAAGGCCCTTTTCGGCCAGCGAGGCGCGGGCCTGGCCGGAAACCATGTTGGTTATTTCGCCGACAGCGTCCTGGGTATCCTGAATGATATCCTCTATGTCGTCGCCGAGCATGCCCCGGACCATGGCAACGGCGCAGGCCTGACTGAACGAAACGGCAATGGTGCCGCGCTTCGGGCCGGTAACGCCGACAATGGCGGAAACATCACCGGCAGCCACGTTGCCTTTTTTTACATAGGGAACGCCATGTTTGGCCTCAATCCCCGCCATGGTGGAGAGAATATTGGTGGTTGCGGTGATAAAGGCTTTGGCGATTTCAATATCTGACAGCATGGTACTCTACGCGTGCTTATGGTTGTTTTGTTGTTACAGGGGTGCTTTCACGGACCGTCAGACGGAGAATTCGGCTGACGGCGTTTTCGCACAGTACGGGCCGGTCTTCCATTGTTTCCAGCAGGCGCGCGTAACTGACAGCGTCCGGTCCTGTTTCCGTAGAGATATTCCGCGCTTCCAGAAGTCGTTTGAGTATGTCCTGAGGAACCCCTGAATCCATCGCCCCATTTTATATCATTGCGCGGGAGATAACAAGCCGTCCCGCCAGAGAACGGGGAAGTTTGAACGCTGGAGCCCTTTGCCTGTCGTGGCGCGGGGCGCGGCTGACCGCATGGTGCGGTTGCCGGGGGGGGCGTATTGGCTGCCGTAAAAAAAAGGACCGGTAAAACCGGTCCCTTACGGTCGTGTGAAACCAGAAGCCGGACGCTTCAAATTTCCATGATTTCTTTTTCTTTGGTTTTGCACTGCTGATCGGCTTTGGCCACCTGAGCGTCGGTGAGCTTCTGGATGACGTCCTGGGCCTTTTTCAGATCATCTTCGCTGTACTGTTTGTCTTTTTCCATCTTTTTCAACGAATCGTTGGCGTCACGGCGAATATTCCGGATGGCGACCTTGGCCTCTTCCGTGTACTTGCGTGCAACCTTGACCAGCTCTTTGCGCCGGTCCTCGGTGAGAGGCGGGATGGAAATGCGAATAATTTTTCCGTCGTTGATGGGGGTGAGGCCGAGGTCAGACTTGAGAATGGCCTTTTCCACCAGCGGGAACGCGCC
>JAJDHY010000023.1 GCA_030266385.1 Desulfovibrio sp. OttesenSCG-928-I05 | reverse complement strand
CGCGGCCATGGGTTCTTCGATAAGGTATACCTCGCGCGCCCCGGCGCTTTCGGCGGATTCTTTCACGGCGCGCTTTTCCACCTGGGTAATACCGGTGGGCACGCAGATCATGATGCGGGGGCGGACCAGACGGCGGGAGTTGTGCACCTTGGAGATGAAGTGGCGGAGCATGGCTTCCGTAACTTCAAAATCCGCGATAACGCCGTCACGCATGGGGCGAATCGCCTGAATGTTGCCGGGGGTTTTGCCGAGCATGCGTTTGGCGTCATGCCCGACAGCCAGAACAACGTTACTGCCGCGCGCGTCGCGTTTGACGGCGACCACGGAAGGCTCACGCAGAACAATACCCTGCCCCTTTATGTAGACGCAGGTGTTTGCGGTGCCGAGGTCAATAGCGAGGTCGCTGGAAAAAACGCCGAGAACGGAATCCAGTATTTTGGCCATATTTCGATTACCTTGCACGTAAAAGTCAACAAAGAGAGGAACCTCTTGGTGTTCAGCCAAAAAGGCCCGCTTGTCAACAGAGTTTTCAACGAGTTGGAGCGGGCGGGGGCCGCATCCCCACAACCCGGCTGCAAGTACTTACCTTAATTGCCCTGCTTTTCCAACAGCTTTCCGTAGGAATTTCCGCGGGCTTTTTTTCACGGCTGCGGTGAGCGTGAAAGAGCGTTACGGTTACACAATACCGAGCATGCGCATGAGTTCCTGCCCGTCGCGCACGCAGTAGTCGGGGTTCTCCGCCGCCAGTTCTTCAAAATCGGCTTCGCCGGTGGCAAGCCCTGCCGTGAACGCGCCGACGCGTTTGCCGACGATGATGTCCATGGGGTGATCGCCGCTCATCAGGCATGCTTCCGGGGCAACCCCCAGCAGGTCAAGGGCGTGGAGCAGGTGCCCCGGATCGGGCTTGACCTTTTCCACATCGTCACGGGTGATGAGGCAGCCGAAGTGCTCATCCACATCCGGGAACACAATCCGCACGGCTTCGCGGCAGTTGCGGGTGACAATACCTGTCTTGATGCCCCGCTTGCGGCATTCGGCCAGCATGGGACGTACGTAGGGGAAAAGGGAACTGCGCCCGGCGGCTTCTATTTCCAGACGCTTCACCGTCTCCAGCACGGCGGCGCGTACGGGACGCAGGGCGTCTTTTCCGTGCTGGTCTTCCAGCCCTTCCAGAATTTCCATGAGCTTTTTATCAAGCGCCGGGGGCAGTTCGATATGTTCCGCCATGGTCGCCAGCGCTTCACGCTTCATGCGCACGAAATCGAGCGTCGCTTCGGCCAGGGTGCCGTCAAAGTCAAAAATCAGCGCTGTAATGCCTTTATCCGCGTAATCGGCCATAATGAGGTATCCGCTTGCGGCCGGAGGAAGCAACGAGCTTCCCGATCAGCCGTTTGCGGCGGAACAGCGGTTCCGCCGGGGTTCATACAATAGCTCGTCCCGCAACTCGTCCCCCAACTCGTCCCGCAGAGCGGCGACTGCCGCGTGCGCTACACATACAGGGCCATGTACATCATATATACACGGCTCTTTCGTTGTTACGTGCCCTTTACCATGCTCCTGGCGACTGGCGGACGAATTCCTTTTCCGGCAGGATGATGGTTTGCGGATAAAACGCGGACCAGGCGAACCACATGGAATCCATGCTGTACACCGGTTTCAGCGTCCGGCCCCGCAAGCGGCCATATGTGCAGTTGCCTTCTTCATCCCATTCGCTGCGCGTTTCCCTGTCGATGATCTTGTTTTCGAAAATCTCGAACTGCAAGGCTTCCGGCCCGTCCGCGCGCGGGTCAAATATGCGCACTGTACCGAGGGTCTGATCATAGATCGCCACAAGCGGGGTCAGGCCGAGTAGCAGGTTAACGACACGCGCTTCCCGCACCGCATCTTTATCCACCGCCCCGAACATTCCCCCGATTTCCAGACCGAGAATCCGCTTTTTGGGCGGCAGGCGGTTGTCAAAGCGGGCCATGGGAAAGAGGATGCGCAGATCATCATAGTAATTACCCTGGGTCAGGTACGATCCGTACGGGTCCCGCCCATAGCTGCGGCGGTAGCCGGTGGAGCGCGACAGCACCTGCGCATCCGGGTAGCGCTGCATGGCCCCGCGCCAGGTGCTCCACAAAACCTGAATGGGCGAAAGGCGTTTACCGGCAAGGGGGCCGTCAATACAGGTCATGGTGATCTGCGACCAGGTGCTGCGGGTCGAGCGGTCATACAGAAGGGTGTTGGAATTGTACAATTCCCCGCTTACCCCGAACGATGTCGGGTAGCGCCCGGCCAGCGCGTAAAAGGCGTTTACGCTTCCGGTCAGCGGGCAGTAAGTGATTGTAAAACCATCCAGCGCCGAGAGGGGCGTATCCTTGCGTATGACCGCGCCGGAAGGATCGGGCAGCACATCGTTGACAACTTCGTGCCACACCATGATGCGCTGGGGATAAATACGCACGAGCCCTGTAGGATATTCCACGATGAACACATGCTCGTCATGTTCCATGGAAAGGCTGGCATCGGACACGCTGAGAAATTCCGGACGCGAAAGCGCGGGGATGGCGTCAACGCCAAGCCCTGTCCGGGTGCGGCTTTGCATCATATCCTGCAACTGCTCGAAGGAATACAGCGTGGGCGGAGGCGGCGGGACTGTCAATGCGGCGGCTGTCGCCACGCCGCCCTGCAGGACAAGGGCTGCACAACACAGCAGGGTAATAAACACGCGACGTATCGGAAACATGCGCGAGACTCCTTGAAAGGGAAACGCCTCCGGCGGCCTCCGGGATGCATGGGGTGAAGGCGCGATTCTGAACCATAGCGGCGCGTTCAGGCGTTTTTCTTGTGTACTCCGGGCCGACAAATATGCTCTCATGACTCGCCTGAGAGAGCAAGGTTCGTTTTGGGGGCGCTGTGCGTAGCGGGTAGTAATGCGTCCCCGCTTGCCGCTTAGCGGTTTCTGTTACTGCGTTCCCAGGCGCGGTAGCGTTCCACGGCCCGCTGGTGATCGCGAATGTTTGTGCTGAAGCTGTGGCTGCCGTCTCCGCCGTTGGCGACGAAATAGAGGAATTTATGCTCTTCGGGGTTCGCGGCGGCGCGGATGGCGGCAAGCCCGGCGGAGCAGATGGGACCGGGCGGCAGGCCGGGATGCTGGTACGTATTATAGCGGTTTTTGGCGTCCGCGAGGTGGGATTTGCGAATGGGCCCCTTGTAGGATTCACCCAGTCCGTAAAGGATGGTTGGATCACACTGCAAGAGCATGCCTATACGCATCCGGTTTGTGTACACGCCGGACACGCGGGCGCGTTCTTCGGGAACGCCCGTTTCTTTTTCCACAAGGGTGGACAGGATAACCAGACGGCGCAGGGTTTCCTGCGACAGAGGCAGAACGGCGGGGGGCGGCAGGGCCGTGTCGATTGCTCCGCCGGGCGCAGCGGCCTGAACTGACGGCGCGGTGGCGGCGTCAGCCTGCGCCGGGGGCGTCGAAGAAGCCGCCACAGCACGCGGTTTTTCCGCCTTGCGGGGGAAGGGGACGCCGTCCCGGATTGTCAGGGCTTCGATAGGGACCGCCGCGCCGGGCGCTTCACCGGCCCTTACGGCGTATTCCTTCCAGATCGGCCAGCTGTGTTTCCAGAAACTGCCGACCAGCAGATTCGCGATTTCCTCGGCCTGCTCCCGGCTCGCGGGATCCTTTGGCTTGCGCAGCAGGTAGGTTTCCGGAAAAAGAAAACCTTCCGCGTTGGCAAAGGGAATACCCCAGCGGCGCAGGAATTCCGGGTCATGGATAACGGCTTTGAATTCTTCGGCGCTGGCGAAACCGGATTCTTCCACAATGCGGGCCACGTCCCACCAGGGGAGGCCTTCGCGGATCGAGAGCCGGTAGAGGATGGCCCGGCCGCTGGTCAGATGGGTCAGCAGCTGTTCCGGGGTCCAGCCGGTGTTGACTTCAAATTCACCGGCCTGAATGGCGCCGAGCTTTTTTTGGAAGCGGGCCAGCAGCCGGAAATAGGAAACATTTGTCACCGCGCCCGCTTTGTACAGATCCCAGGCTACCCTGTCGAAGGTCGCGCCGGGGGCTATTTCGATACGCACGGTCTGGGGGCTGTCAGGTTGCGCGGGCGTTTCGAGAAAGCGCATGGCTTCCCACGCGACGTAGCCGCCGCCTGCCAGAAGGGCGAGCAGCAGAAAGAGCAGCAGGCGTTTGAAAAAAGAGCCTTTTTTCGGGCCGTCACCGGAAGGAAGGGGGGAGGCTGGGGCTGTTTCGTTCATGCGCGTATTCGTTTGGCTTCATCAAGGTTCAGAAAAGATTCCAGAATGCGCGCGGCGGCGGCGGCATCAAGACCGGCTTTGGCTTTTTTCCCTTTTTTTCCCGCTTCACGCAACATGGCTTCGGCTTCGAGGGAACTGTAGCTTTCCTGCATCAGATAGACAGGCAGCGCGGTCCGGCGTTTCAGGCTTTCCACAAAGTTGCGGACCTGCCGCGTGGTCAGGCTGTCGGAACCATCCGAGCGCAAGGGCAGCCCCACCACCAGCGCCTCAGGGCTTTCCGCTTCAAAGGTGGCGAGAAGCTCTTCCCAGAAACGCTGTTTGGTTTCCATAACCACCACTGCGCGGGGAAAGGCCATCTGCCCGCCGGAATCCGTGACCGCGATGCCGGTGCGCTTTGTGCCGTAATCTATCCCGAGCAGTTTCATGCGTCGTCTTCGTCCTCATCCACGTCGCTCTGGGTCAGCACCACGCTGCCAAGGGCCGAGAGGTCTATGATCCGGGGCGTGTTTTTCCCGTTTTTCGCACTTTGGGCCAGCAGCTTCGGGAACTTTTTCCGCCATTCCGGCCCGGCGCAGGATTCCGCCAGGAATTCCAGACTGTGCAGCACGGGCCGCTTGTCACCGAGCGGCATGAGAATACGGGTGATCCCCATCTTGCAGGAAGGGCAGCTGACAATGACCGGGGCGGACGCTTCCAGCCGGGCCAGTTCCTTTTGCAAGGTGTCGGATTTCTTTTTCCTGATCCGGTTGTAAATGGCGGGGCTGGTCATGGCCCCCATGCCCGATTCGCCGCAACAGCCGGAAGATATGGTGACCGCCGCGTCCGAACATTCACTGATGGCGGCGGCATAGCGGCGGGGCGCCTTGCGTTTGTCCACGCCGCTCCATTCCGCGTGACAGGGGCTGTGGTACAGCAGCTGTTTGTCGGCAAGTCCGGGGATTTTGGGCTGCTTTTCATGCAGGAACTGCAAAATATCCTGTAAGGCGAGCCTCTCCTCACGGTCGGGGATGGCAAGACCCTTTTCGGGAAGCGTGCGTTCCAGCCCGTCCCGGCATGATCCGCAGGCGGTGAGGATATGCGTGGGGGCATAGCCCAGCGATGCGCCGTGCGCGGCCATGGCCGCCAGCGCATTCCGGTTGCGTTCGCGTGTGGTGGCGCAGGCGTCATAGAGGCCTGCGGCCAGCAGAGGGAAGCCGCAACAGAGGTGTTCTTCCGGCAGCATGACGGCGTATCCCGCCCGCAGCAAGAGCGTGATACCGCCCAGCGCGACGGAGCGGTAGAACATGGAGGCTCCGCAGCCGGGGAAGTAGATGACGGTTCCTTTCACTTCCCCCGTGGGAACAAAGAGCCCCCCCTTGTCCAGACGGGCGACTTCCATAAGATGCCTGTAGCCTATGCGCGGCCCCGGCCCGGCAAACAGCGGGTTGCTTATCCGTCCGCGCAGCGAGGCCGGGACGGCACCGAGAAAACGGTTGGCCATGCGCTGGCCCGTGGAGGCCATTTTGGCAGCCTTGGGCAGGCGGCGTGCCGTATCCGCCGCCAGATAGCCCAGTACACGGGATTTGATGGGGTGCCCGCCCTGTTTTTCCCGTTCGGCTATGACGCGCGAAGTCAGCGCCACGTCGGCGGACTTGATCTTGACCGGACATACCGCCGTGCATTTGCCGCAGGCGGTGCAGTGTTCCATGATGGAACGCAACGTGCGGACAAGCGCGGGATCGGTAATTCCCTTGTTGATTCTGGTGTAGTAGATGGCTTCAATGAGGCTGCCCAGCGTCATGTTCTTGTTGCGCGGCTGGTAGGAAAGGCGCGATTCGGGGCAGTGCATGGCGCAGACCTGCTTGCACTTGCCGCAGCGGGTGCATATCTGCACCCCGGCCAGCAGGCTGATCAGCCGTTCCTTGTCTTCAATGCCGCTCTGGTCGATATCCCGGATCAGGCGGTTGAAGGAAAAGGTAAAGGGTTTGACCGGCAGCTCTTTCTGGGTGAGCTTGGCCGGGTTCATGATGTTGCGCGGATCGGAAAGGCGTTTCACTTCCCGGATCGCTTCCATTTTTTCCGGGGAAAGGAAGCTGATCTTGGTGATGCCGATGCCGTGTTCGCCGGAAACTTCGCCCCCCACTTCCTGGGCTTTGCGCATGACCCGCATGGCCGTGCTTTCGGCGTTGTGCAGCATGACCGGATCGTTGGAGTTCACCGGAATGTTCACGTGGCAGTTGCCGTCGCCCGCGTGCATGTGGTTGGCCACCATAATGCGCGATTCAATCATGTAGGCTTCAATGGGCGCTATTTTCGGGGCCAGAGCCGGGTAGCGTTCACGCAGGGAACCGAGGAACAGCACGGCGCGCAGTTCCAGTTCCTGATCCGAGAGTTCCGAAGCCGGAACATCCCCTTTGATGATGCGCGTCACCGCCATGAATTCGCGGTTGAATTCCTTTTCCTCTTCGGGAAAATCCTGAATGCGCCCCACAGCCTGTAATGCGCTCCGGTACGAACGGGCCGTGCATTCCAGATTGAGCTGTTCGATGAACACGGCAAAATCCGGCACCGCATCAATGGGGATAACCACGTCTTCGTTGACCTTGAAGCCGGATGTGCGTTTGGCGATGGCCGAAAGTTTGTGGCGGTCTTCCCAGAACAGTTCCTCTTCGCGCGCGTCTTTGGCGACAAAGGCTTCCACCTGTTCATGCTCGGCGCAGATGCGCTCGATGCCGTGAACGGCCTCGCTCAGCGCATCGTCGTCGTCGCTTTCCAGTTGCAGGATGAGGACGGAAATGGGGTCGCCTTCATGCCGGGTGGATTTTTTCCGGTATTCAATGGCCTGCACGTACTTGTTGCCGAATTCTTCCAGCGCGGTGATCTTGACCAGATCGCCGTGGGCGCGTCCGGCATCGCGCAGCGCCACCACTTCCTTGATGACTTTCATGGCGTGGACCATGGTCCGGCCGAAAAATTCCAGCACCATGACCCGCTTGTGTTCCGGGAAACTGTGCAGGATGAATTTGGCGTCGATAATGATGCCGTCAACGCCTTCTTTCTGCAGGCCGGGCAAACCGCCGAGCGCCTTGTTGGTCACGTCCTTGCCGAGCCCCGGCGCGCGCAGTTCGCTCCCCTGAAGCGTCACAACCTTACGCACCCCGCCGGAAATGTCGCGCACTTCAAAAATGGCGCATTCATGTTCCATGATCTTGTGGCGCGGGTGGTTCATACGCACGATGTCAATAATTTCACCGGTGGGCGTAACCATGCGGAAGGAAAGAATATTGTCGATGGTCGTGCCGTATTCGAAACAGAGCGGGCCGCCGGAGTTTTCCGCGATGTTCCCGCCGATGGTGGATGCGGTTTTGGATGCCGGATCCACGGAAAAGAGCAGGTCTTTTTCCGCCGCCGCTTCCAGCGCGTCGTTGGTGATGACGCCCGCTTCAACGGTGATGGTCTTTTCCGCGGTGTTCACTTCCCTGATGGCGTTCAGCCGGGTGAGGGACATGACCACACTGCGCTTTCTCGCGGGCACGGCCCCGCCGGTCAGGCCGGATGCGCCGCCACGGGGCACCAGCGCAAAGGACATTTCATTGGCCAGCTTGACCACGGCGCTGACTTCTTCGGCGCTGGTGGGGTTGATGACCAGAAGGGGCAGTTCCATACGCAGGTCGGTGGCGTCGGTGGAACTTTCCACGCGGGCCTGGGGGCGCAGGTCAATGCGATCTCTGGGCAGTATGGATTCAAGCCGCCGTATGATATCTTCCCGGAATGCCATGTCCGCCTCAAAGGCGCTCCAGAACATGGTTATTCCTTCGCCGATGGTTGTGGCGTAATGGTGGGCCAGCGCGAGCTTGGATTGCTCAAAGCGCGCCTGGGCGCTTTCGCGGACAATGGAAGGATCAATGAACGGGTTGTAGCTGACCAGAAAGAGTTCCCCGGCGATTTCCTTGCACAGTTCACGCACCGATTCGGGCCATTCGGAAAATTCCTCATGGCTGATGCGCAGAACCCTGCCGACCAGGGATTCCATATCGATGGATATATGCGGGCCTTTATACGGCATGTGAACAGGCCTCCGACGGCTCGGGGAATGGTAGCCCCGTAAGAATCCCCGCACAAAAGGGGGGAGGGTAGTTTAGTGAATTAAACATACTACGCGTTGTTGTTCGGCTTGACAAGATATGCCGCATTGCGGAGAAATGGGCGCAGCCCCGCGAACGCATGGCCGCACGGGTGCGGCATTTCTAAACGGGTATGCGCCGTCGAAAAGTTCCGGCTGTGTGGCATGACGCGCCACACGATCCGCGAGAGACCGCGCGGGTTGTATCCGTAGCAAAGCGGCACGCTGACAACGAAAGAGCCTGAAGGGAGTAGAGTGGAAACACCATCACGCGTTTATATTGCGCCGGAAGGCTATGAAGATATTCTGGCGGAAGAACTGGCCCTGCGCGGCACGCCCCCCCTGTGGCGACGCGGCCGTCTTTTTGGCATGGGCGCGGCGGCGGATACGCCGTCGGGGACGTTTTCGTCAGACCCTGTCTGGGTGCAGAATATATGGCGTGCTCCCCGCTTTATCCCGGTCACTTCCATCGCGCATGCCGCGAAGGAACTGAAAGCCATGGGGCGCAACTGGGCGTTCCTGCCGCTGGAACTGCACCGCCGGGCCGCGCTGATCACGGAAAAACTCCCGCATCGTTCCGCAAAGCCTTTTGTGTTCGGCTCCCCTGTTCCGACGGCCCCCATGGGCGGCTGGACTTTGTGGGATAACAATCTGATTTTGGCTTCGCCCGATACGAGCAGCCCCTTTGCTAATGGCGAGGTCCATTTTGACGAGGATAAGGAAGGCCCGCCGAGTCGTGCGTATCTGAAATTATGGGAATGCTTTACCCTGACGAGGCACATGCCGAAAGCCGGGGAACACTGCATTGATCTCGGTTCCTGCCCCGGCGGCTGGACCTGGGTTCTGGCGCAGCTCGGCGCAACGGTGCTCAGTATGGATAAAGCCCCGCTTGACCCGGCAGTGGAAGCCATGCCCACTGTCAGCTACAGAAAAGAGAGCGCCTTTGCGGCGGATCCGAAACTTCTCGGCCCCGTGGACTGGCTTTTTTCTGACGTGATCTGCTATCCGGCGCGGCTTGTAACCATGATCCGCCGCTGGCTGGATGCGGGCGTCTGCCGGAATTTCGTCTGCACCATCAAGTTTCAGGGGGAAACAGACCACGCGGCCACAGCGGAACTGGCATCCATCCCCGGTTCGCGGATACTGCATCTTTCCCACAACAAGCACGAACTGACCTGGGTGCTGCTGGATTCAGCCGACCGCTAGTTTCTTCTGAGGTCGTTCCGGGAAACTTCGGGGGATTGTTCTTCGGGACGATGGTTCGTGCAAGGCGGACCGCCGCACGGGGGTATCTTTTCTATTGTGCGTTGCGGCGGGGATTTCCCGATGCCCCCGGAAAGCTGGCGATACAAGCGCCAGTTCCGGTCAGGCTATGCAGCAGATCAAGGGCTTGCCGCCATTGTGAAGCGGCTTCGGGGAAACCGAGCCGCAGCATGGCCGGTGCTCTATCCATACCCTGTGTTTCAAGCTGGCTGAATATGTCATGCCAGAGAAACGACGCGTCATGCGGGCCTGTGGGCACGGCATAATAGTAGGCGGCCTCTTGTGCCGATTCCGTGATTGACCGGGCCAGTGTCGTTTTGCCGTAGCCCATGGGCGCGACAATAACCGTCAGGCTGTATTGCGTGACGGCGTTCAGGACATTTTCAGTCAAACCCGGGCGAGGAAGAAATATGGTTTGCGAAGACATGGCACCCCTGATGTAATAAGGCAAAATAGTCGCAAGTTAGAGCGGCCATGTACAGTTTTCTGATTGGTGTTCATTGTGGTACAGTGCATGATTTCCGGAATTTTATTTGCCGTGCACTGTTCTGAGACGATGCAGTCGTTCAATTGATGCCAGTCGGAACGATGTGCATGCAGAACAGCCGTTCATGCAGAAGCGCACGGCGGGCAAAGACTGGCTACGCGTAATGCTCTGCAAGGATTTGCCTTTATATCCTTGCAGAGCATTGTGGGTGTGAAATGGATTTCTCCGGGGCGGCCGCCCCTTACGCCGACGTCAATTCCGCGACGGCTTCGGCCATGCGGGCGCGCAGGTCGGCGAGATTGAAGCGCGAGTATTCACCATCCAGATAGAGAATTTCCCCTTCGACCATGGTCATGCGCACTTCCTGACCGCTTGTGGCGTAGACAAGGCTGGAAGCGGGGTTGTGCAGGGGAGTGAAGGAAGGGCCGCTGATATCGAGGGCGATGATATCAGCGACGTTCCCGGCCTTGAGGGCCCCGGCATCCGGCATATGCATGGCTTTCGCCCCGCCGAGGGTTGCGAGATCAAGCGCGGCGGTAGCGGGCAGGGCGGTGGGGGAAAGGGTATGAACCTTGTGCAGCAGCGCCGCCGCGCTCATATCCGCAAAGACGTTCAGCGCGTTGTTGCTGGCCGCGCCGTCGGTACCGATGGCAACGGGTATGCCCCGCTCCAGCATGGCGGGCACCGGGGAAACGCCGGAGGCCAGCTTCATGTTGCTGCGCGGGCAGTGGGAAACGATAACGCCGGATTCCGCAAGGATATCCATTTCCTCTTCCGTAAGGTCCACACAGTGCGCGAGGTTCATGCGGGGCGAGAGCAGCCCGAGATCCCGGCAGTAGGGCACGGGGCGTTTGCCTTGCGCTTCAAGGCAGGCGGTGGTTTCGGCGGGTGTTTCCGCAAGGTGCATGTGCAGGGGAAGGTCCTCTTTTTCCGCGAAATCCCGGCAGGCCGTGAGCAGTTCGGGCGTGGTCGTGTAGACTGCATGGGGCATGACAGCCACCCGGATACGGGAATGCCCCTGCCACTGCCCGGCCTGACGGCGGATGCAATCCAGTGTCGCCGGGGTTCCGGTGTAGGCGGGGGAGGGGAAGGCGAAAACGACTTCGCCGCCCAGCATACGTAGCCCCGCTTCGTCGGCGGCTTCGAACACGCCGTCTTCAAGCAGGTACATATCGGTAAAGGCCGTGACGCCCAGCCGCATCATTTCCGCGCAGGCGAGCAGAGCGCCCGTTTTGGTAAGCTCACGGGTCAGGCGCTGTTCAACGGGAAAAATGTGCTCGTTCAGCCAGGTCATAAGCGGCAGATCATCCGCAAGGCCGCGCAAAAGGGTCATGGAAGCATGGGTGTGCGCGTTGACCAGCCCCGGCATGAGCAGGGCTTCTCCCAGATCAAGACGGGCGGCGGGGGCGTAAGCCGATTCCATTGCCGCACGCGTACCCAGCGCGAGAATGCGTCCCTTGTCGAGGGCTATCGCGCCTTTTTCAATAATCGGGCACTCCGGGTCCTGCGTGACAATACGATCGGCACTGACAAGGCGTTCACAGGGACGGGCGGCGGTTGTGCACTGGGTGGTCATGATGGTGTTTCCTCGCGGATCGGCGGATGGCGGTATGGGCCGCGACCGCCGGATGATTTTTTCTATACTTCCGGCTTGTTGCTTTGTACAAAGCAGGAAGGGTAAATGCAAGCGGGTTCACATGTTTTGCTGTGTCGAACGTTGTTTCGCCCTTGTGGATTATCCCCGTGAATATGTAATCTGCCAGGATTGTCATGACCGGATGTTTGCTCATACACGGCTTTTGCGGCAGCTCCTTTGAAATGGAGCCGCTGGTCGCCCCCTTGAAGAATGCGGGGTGCCGGGTGCGGCTCGTCACCCTGCCGGGACACGGGAGCAGCCCGGAGGCCTTTATGAAAACGTCGTTTACCGACTGGGCCGCTGCTGCCGAAGAAGAATACCGGCGGCTGGCGGCGGAAGTGGAACAGTGTTTCGTTATCGGGCTTTCCATGGGCGGGACGCTCTGTCTGCATCTCGCGGCCCGCTTCCCGGTCGCCGGGGCGGTCTGTCTGGCCGCTCCTGTTTTCATTTACAGCTATTTCCCCTGGCGCATGCCCGATTGGCGCATGCCGTTTTTGCCGCTGATCGCGCGGCATACCCCCCGTATCGCCAAAAGGCCGTCCCGGCCGGAATCCCGCGAAATAGCGCCATGGGAAGGCTATGAAGGTGCCCTGTACCCGCCGCAGATACTGAGCCTTGTCCGGGGAACACGGGCTGTGCGGCAAAACCTGTCCGCCGTTACCGCGCCGCTTCTTTTGATTCAGGATGCGGGAGACAGACTTGTTTACCCGGACAATCTGTGGACGATCGCCAAAGAGGTGCGTTCAGAAGATATTCGCATGCGGCTTACCCGGATTCGGGAAGAGAAAACCAGCCGCCATCTGCTGACGACGCATCGTGAAACGCGGGCCTTTGTGGCGGATCAGGTGGCCGCTTTTGTGGAAGGGCTTGCTTCCCGTGGGTGAAAGGCATAGTTTTTTCGCATCCGGCCCGGTCTGATCTGGTCCGATCTGGCCGGGTCTGGCCGGGTCTGGCCAGGGCGGGCAAGGGAGACGAGAACGTCCGGTAACACGGTGAAAGGTGACGGCATGGTATACAGTATAGTGTGGAACGGGCTGGGCGTACTCTGTCTGGCGGGAATTATCGAACTGGTGATACTTATGCTCCGGGATCTGCGCGGCGTATCCGTGCCCACGCTTTTCCTGTGTGTAATAATGGGGCTGCTCTGTTCCGCCATCGCCGCCGGGGCGATTCTCTATCCCGCGCTGTTTACCGAATATCATGCGCTGCTTGTTGAAAAAATGGATCCTCTCCTCAGTCTCCTGCTGTTTCCCTTTGTGCTGCTCATCCTTACTCTGGTTCTGGCATTTCTGGCCGGGCGGGTGTTCAGGAGAAGCCAGCCGCGTACCATCATTGTCTGCGTCGCGCTGACGTGCAGCACGGCGGCAGTCTTCTGGCCCATAGGGTTCGGCTGGCTGCAAAAGGGCATTGCCTGGGCGGCCCCCTTTTTCTCCTGAGCTGTCAGCGGGGGCGTTTCGGGCTTTTTTGCGGCTGTGTGTCTACAGGGTTCTATGTAGCATCCGAACCGCTCTTTTTCCGCAGGTACATTCGTATCCCGTATAAAATATACGTTATCGCCAGACTGCCGAAAAAGCGGCACGCCATGAGCACATACATGGGGACGGAACCGTCATGGATGGTCGCTTCCCACAGTATAATGGTGTAGCTCATGGCAAAGGCGAGCAGGAAAAAGAGCCTGACCGGATGTGTCTTGATAAACATTCCGGCCAGAAAGGCTACGGACAGAATAAAAGGATCCACGCAGATCTGCGCGGTAAACCGGATATATTGCAATAGCACGAATACTGCTCCCATGCGTTGCCGCCGCCCGCCGGGATGTCTGCGTCAGCGGGCGCTACGGCGTGTTTTTCGCCATTCCCATGGCGCTATGGGGGCCGGGTCGGCCCATAGCCCGATGCGCTTTTCCCCGGCGCTTTCCTGTAGCGCCTCCCAGACGGAACAGCGTTTACAAAAGCGCGGGTCAACCCAGGCCATCCCTTCGCTGATCAGCATTTCCTGAAGCGAACGGTCGGACTCGATAATAAGCACGTCAGCCACTGTGCGTTTATAGCGGTCGCGGTTTTTTTCCACAACCCTTACAGGCCGGAACAGAGCCGCTCCAGTCGCGACGGCTGTGGCGGCATCGCCGTACGGCTGCGGCGTTTCCGGGCAATCAATACCAAAAAGACGGATTGTGACGTTTTCCCTCGTGCCGTCCTTGGTCACAATAAGGGTATCGCCGTCGGACACCTTGCAGACTGTTCCCGTCCAGATATCCCCCGGAGCTGCCTGCACTGCGCCGCAGTGCAGGAAAAGGAGCAGGGCGCATAGTTTCCATAGATTATTCATAAATCTATAATGAATAATCTATTTATATTTGGCAAGGATCGAAACAAAGAAAAAGAGCGCCCCTGCTATCAGGGACGCTCTTCATTTTGCCGTGAAGCGTTTTGGGGAATGGCGTTCCTACTTTTTCAGATACGCGGCGTTCACAACGCTTATTGGGGAGCCGGCCAGAAACGCTTTTATGTTGTCGGCTGCCATGCGCATGATATTCTTGCGCGCATGCAGGGAAGCCCAGGCAAGGTGCGGCGTAATCAGGGTATTGGGCGCTGTGAGCAGAGGATTGTCCTTTGCCGGAGGCTCAGCAGACAGCACATCCGTTCCGAGGCCGCCCAGTTTTCCCGACCGGAGCGCCGCCGCCACGTCGCTTTCGTTTATGAGCGGACCACGAGCGGTGTTGATGATAAAGGCCTTGTCGCGCATGGTTTCGATGCGTTTGGCGTTAACCAGATGTTCCGTCGTGCGCGTCAGGGGGCAGTGCAGGCTCACCACTTCAGATTCCCGGAATACGGTATCCAGATCCGCGAAACGGAAGGGTTCGTATCCCGGCGTATCTTTCGGGGAAGGGGAAAAGGCGAGCACATGCATGCCGAAGGCGTGGGCCAGTTCCCCCACCCGGCGGCCTATGTTCCCGAAGCCGACAATGCCCATGGTCATGCCGGTGAGTTCACGCTGGGGCGTCAGCCAGTAGGTGAAATCCTCGGCCTTGTTCCAGTCGCCCCGTTTGACGCTGGCGTCGTGCAGCCCGCAGCCCCGACACAACTCAAGCAGCAGCGCCATGACATGCTGCGCCACCGAGTTTACGCCGTAAGCCTCAATATTGCACACGGGAATACCGAGCCGCCCGGCGGTTTCGATATCAACCACATTATAACCGGTTGCGAGCACAATGACACACTTGAGGTCGGGCAGCGCTTCCAGCGTCAGGGCGTTCAGCGGCGTCTTGTTGGTGACCAGTATGTCCGCCTGCTTCGCCCGTTCAAGAATGCGGTTTTCCGGAGTACGGTCGTACAGGGTGAAATCCCCGAGGGCGGCAATGGCATCCCACGGATTATCCCCGGCCGGGCTCATGGTGTGGCCGTCAAGAACGACTATACGCATGGTGCGCTCACTTCCTGCGCGGGGCGCATATGGTGCCCGCATCCGACTGGCAGGTGGGCATGACTTCCACGCGGTTGATGTTTACATGGGCGGGAACGGTGCTGACATAATAAATGATGTCGGCCACGTCTTCCGGTTGCAGGGATTCGTAGTCGGCATAAATGGCGTCGGACTGGGATTGATCCCCCTTGAAGCGCACCAGCGTGAATTCGCTTTCCAGACGGCCCGGTTCCACGTTCGTCACCCGGACGCCGCTGCCGTGCACATCACAGCGCAGGTTTTGCGAGAACTTCTGGACAAAGGCCTTGGTTGCGCCGTACACGTTTGCCCCAAAATACGAGTTAACCCCGGCGATGGAACCCAGGTTGATGATATGCCCGCTATGGCGTTCCACCATGCCGGGCAACACGGCTCTGGTGCAGTAGTAAAGCCCTTTGAGGTTGGTATCCACCATGGTGTCCCAGTCATCTAGCGAGGCGTTCTGGGCGGCTTCCTGCCCCAGTGCCAGACCTGCATTGTTCACCAGCACGTCAATGGGGGCAAAGGGCGCTTTCAGGGATGCGAAGGCGGCGGCGACCGCATCACGGTCACGCACATCCATGGGCAATCCGAGGAAATTATTCCCGATTTCTTTGGCAAGCTCGTCCAGCCGTTCCTTGCGGCGGCCGGTGGCGATGACGGTCCAGCCTTCACGGGCAAAACGCAGGGCTGTGGCCCTGCCTATTCCGGATGTCGCTCCGGTAACGCAGACAACTCGGCTCATGGCGTGACTCCTTGAAAAAGAGATTGAGTGTTTTTGGAATATCTTCCAGATTACATGGAGTGCAAGGGCAAGACAAGCGCCCTGTTTTCACGGTACACACATGCGCGTCGCTCGCCGGAGTCTCGTATGATAATGACGAACGCGCGCGAAAATGGGCCGTTTTACCCGGCTACTACACGCAGAGTATATAATAAGGAACAGCTCTATGTCTGATACCCCGCAATATGGCTCCCCTCTTTCCCCTTCCCCCCGGCCCTGGCACGAACTGCCGCTGGATGGTTTTCCATCCCCCTGTTTTGTGGTGGATGAAACGCGCCTTGCCGCGAACCTGGCCGTTCTGGATCAGGTGCAGCGCCGGACAAAGGCGCATGTCTTTCTGGCGCTGAAAGGGTTTGCCATGTTCAATGTCTTCCCCCTTCTGCGCCGGGTGCTGGCCGGAACCTGCGCCAGTTCGCCCCACGAAGCGCGAATGGGACGGGAGGAGTTCGGCGGCATTGTGCACAGTTTCGCCGCCGGGTTCAGCCATGATGATATTGTGGATATCGTGCGCTACAGCGATCACCTCGTGTTCAACTCCTTTGACCAGTACCGCCGCTTCCGTTCGCTGGCGCTGGCTGAAGCGGGCGGCAGAAAGCTGGATTTCGGTATCCGTATCAACCCGGAACATTCCGAAGGCGCGGTCGCCATATACAACCCCTGTTCGCCCGGATCCCGGCTTGGGGTACGCCCGGAAGCCTTTGCGGCGGAAGCCGTAGCCGGTGCGCTGGAAGGCATCAGCGGCTTGCATTTTCATACGCTCTGCCAGCAGAACGCTGACGCCCTTGCCCGGACTGTGGAGGCGGTGGAAGCCTCGTTCGGCAAGTACCTGGCCGGTCTTAAGTGGATCAACTGCGGGGGCGGGCACCATGTTTCGCGGGCGGACTATAATGTTGACCTTCTGTGCGATGTGCTGACCCGCCTGCATGAAAAGTACGGCGCGCAGATCATCATTGAGCCGGGCGAAGCGGTTGCGCTGAACGCGGGGGTGCTCAAATGCACCGTTCTGGATATTGTGCGGGCGGACATGGATATTGCGATTCTGGATACCTCCGCCGCCGCGCATATGCCGGATGTTCTGGAAATGCCGTACCGGCCCGATCTGCTGGATCCGGAAGGCAATGAAGCGGGATTACCCGGCGAGAAGGCCCGGACATACAGACTGGCCGGAAAATCCTGCCTTGCCGGGGATGTGATCGGGGAATATTCCTTTGACCGGCAACTGAACGTTGGCGATGTGCTGCTGTTTCTGGATATGGCGCATTACAGCATGGTGAAGACCACCACCTTTAACGGGCTGGGGCTTCCGGCTATCGCAAAGATTACTGAGGATGGCGAACCGGTGCTGGTGCGGGAATTCGGGTATGAGGAGTTTCGCAGACGCCTGTCGTAAGGAGATGTTCCGGGGCGCAAACCCGCAGGACCGGATGAAAGCAGCGTGCCCGCGATGGGCATCGTCACTGAATAGCTATAGTATAGGTGGAGTTATATATGCGTTTTCTTGAATCCGAATTGCCGGAACTGCGGCCTGAAGACTGTCTGTTTCATATCCTTCCCATTCCGTATGAAGCCTCGGTTTCATACGGCGGGGGAACAATGGCCGGGCCTTCGGCCATTATCGAAGCCTCGTCACAGCTTGAAACATGGACCGGGGCGGGGAACCCTTCTGAGCTGGGCATTTACACCTGGCCGGACGTGAACTGCGAGGGCAGAGCGGAAATGGTGCTTGAGCGAATCGAGCGGGCCGTGGATCGCGCGCTTGATTCGCGGAACGAACGGATTATTCCCGTCGGACTGGGCGGCGAACACACGGTAACGCTGGGTATTTTGCGGGCGCTGGCAAAGCGCCACGGCCGTTTCGGCGTGGTGCAGTTCGACGCGCACGCGGATCTGCGCGACAGTTACGAAGGCAGCCGCTACAGCCATGCCTGTGTCATGCGCCGCGCCGTGGATGATCTTGGGCTGTCGCTTTTTCAGATAGCCGTACGCAATATGTCCCTGCCGGAAGTCGTATACCGTGAAAGCGCCGGAATCCACTTTCTTGATGCCAGAGAGCTGGCGGCAAAGGGCGGCAGCGCCTATCTCGCGAGCTTGAAAAGTCTGCTGCCGCCGTCGTTCCCGGAAAAGATATTCCTGACCTTTGATATTGACGCGCTGGATTCTTCGCTCATGCCCGCCACGGGAACGCCTGATCCCGGCGGCCTCTTCTGGTGGGATGCCCTGCGCCTTGCCGAACTGGCAGTGAAAGAGCGGACGGTACTCGGTTTTGACGTGGTGGAACTCGCGCCCATGGAAGGGTTCCATGCCGCCGATTTTACCGCCGCCCGCCTGACCTACGAACTTATGGATATAGTGAAGTAACTGCGATTATACCGCCCGAACAGCACGGACCCCCTGCGGGCGCGGAATGCCGGAAGGAGAGGGCGACAGCTTTTCTTTCATAATGGCCGGAAATATCCCGCAATCCCGCTTGCCTTTCGGGCGGAGCATCTATAAAGAGCCTTGCATGCAATACGGTACACAGTACGATGCGGTCGCCCTGCTTTCGGGCGGACTGGACAGCATTCTGGCGGCGCGCCTTGTGCAGGATATGGGGCGCAGCGTTTTATGCCTCCATTTTTATTCGCCTTTTTTTGATCAGGCCGCCGATGTGGCGCGCTGGAAAGAACTATACGGCCTTACCGTCCTGCCTGTGGATGTGGGCGAGGATTTCGCGGAACTTCTGACCAGGCGGCCCGAGCATGGTTTCGGCAAGGTGCTGAACCCTTGCGTGGACTGCAAGATCATCATGTTACGCAAGGCCGAGGCCATCCGGCGTGAAGTCGGGGCGCGCGTTATCATTACCGGGGAAGTTCTGGGGCAGCGCCCCATGTCCCAACGGCGTGATACGCTGCATGTGATCCAGCGGGAAGCGGGGGTAAAAGGGGTGCTGCTGCGTCCTCTTTCGGCCCTGCATATGGAACCGACGGAAGCGGAGGAATCCGGCTTCATCGACAGGACGAAGCTGCTGGGCATCCACGGACGTGGGCGCAAGGAGCAGCTCGCTCTGGCGGAACAGCTTGAACTGCGCGAAATTCCCACTCCCGCCGGGGGTTGCCTTCTGGCGGAACGGGAAAACGCACGCAGTTTCTGGCCGGTGCTGGCCTATTCATCTTCCACTAAGGCGGATGATTTCAAACTGGCGGGATCGGGGCGTCAATACTGGAACCGGGTGCTGCCGGATACGCCGCTCTGGCTGTGTGTCGGGCGGAATCAGGCGGATAACGATGCGCTGATGGCGCTTTCCCGTCCGACGGATCTGCTGTTCAAGGTGCGGGATTTTCCCGGCCCGGTGGCGCTGGGCAGGCAGTTTGACGGCGCGCCCTGGGATGCGGATGCCGTGCTTTCGGCGGCTGCGTTTATGGCCTCTTTTTCTCCCAAGGCCTGCAAGGCGATGGGGGAGAGCGGTGAAGCGTTGTTCGTCCGCGTGCATAGCGGGGATGATGGACTGGACAGCCCCGGCTATCAGGTACGGACCATGCCGGAGCGCTCGGATTCGTGGCGGGAGTTTTCCTGGGACGAGGCAAAAGAAGCTATCCGGGCCGAGCGCAGACAGGCGCAATAAATTTTTCTGGACTTTTTCACGATTGATGGGCAAAGCCTCTTGACTTTCAGCCTGCTAACAGAGTAAAGACCATCTTCTTTGTTCATGGAGGACGACACGATGTATGCGATTATCGAAAGCGGCGGCAAACAGTTCCGGGTTGAAGAAGGCGGCAAGATCCGCGTTGAAAAGCTCGTGGCTGAAGTCGGCGGCGAAGTTGTTATAGATAAGGTTCTGATGCTCGGCGGCGGTTCTTTCGCCGTTGGCGCTCCCTATATCGAAAACGCCAAGGTTACCGCTGAAGTGGTGGATCATGGCCGCGGTGAAAAGATCATCGTGTTCAAAAAGCGCCGCCGTCAGGATTCCCGCCGTACCCAAGGGCACCGGCAGGATTACACCACCTTGCAGATCAAATCCATTACCGCCTAGCTTCTTGCGGTTTTAAGGAGAACGAACCATGGCACATAAAAAAGCAGGCGGCAGTTCACGTAACGGTCGCGACAGTGCAGGACAACGACGCGGTGTGAAGCGCTTCGGCGGTCAATCCGTTCTGGCCGGCAGCATCATCGTCCGCCAACTGGGCACGAAAGTGCACCCCGGCGACGGCGTTGGCCTTGGCCGTGATTTCACCATCTTCGCCACCCGTGACGGCGTTGTTACATTTGAAAAGTACACGCGCAAGCGCAAGGTTCTTACCCGCGTGCATGTGCTTCCCCGGGAAGCGGCTGAAGCCGCGTCCTGATCCGGACCGTACGATGAAGATCGGGGGCGAAGGCGCAGGCTTTCGCCCCTTTTTTGGTCTTTTCTCCGCGTCTGACCATTTATCGGCTT
>JAJDHY010000022.1 GCA_030266385.1 Desulfovibrio sp. OttesenSCG-928-I05 | reverse complement strand
ACCGATCCGGATCCCAAGGGCGTCAACGTGCGTAAAACGCCCGGCGGCGCGGTTATCCGGGTCATTCCGAAAGTCGGCGCAACGGACGAACAGATCCGCATGCGGCGCGTCGTCGTGACAGGGCAGGACAAGGCATGGTTCAGCGTGCGCCTTGACGACGGCAGCACGGGCTGGATGCATAGTTCGGTGCTCGGCTCCTGCGCGTCCGGTCCCTCCCCCATGTACGCGGAGCCGGACGGCGCTTCCAGACTGCTCGTCACCTTGCAGGACGGTAGCCCGGTCGACCTTCTGGCAGTCAGCGGCAACTGGGCGCGGATGAGTTACACCAACACATCCGGGACAAAAGTCACCGGATGGATGCGGCAGCATTCCCTGCTCTCCAACCCGCGCAACGACTGCCGCGCCGCAACCCGTGCGCCCCTTCCGGCGGCATCAACCGCTCCCAAGACCGCCGTCAAACAGACCAGGACGAGCGGGCAAACAGCACAAGCCTCCACCCAGCCCCCCAAAACCGTTTCGGCCCCTCAAAAGGCGACGCCGCAAAAAAGCAGTACTGTCTCCAAGGGGCCGAGCGCATCCAAACCCACGTCCAGTACGTCCACGCCCAAAACGGCGCCCGCACAAAAGCCCGCCCCAAAACCCGTGACGGTTACCGGCAAAAATCTGGCTGATTCCGTCCGCAAATATCTGGGCGTCAAATACGTCTGGGGCGGTACGACGCCGTCGGGCTTCGATTGCAGCGGTCTGATGTACTACGTCTGCAAGCAGTACAATATTACCATTCCCCGCACATCCAAAGAGCAGGCCACTGCGGGAAAATACGTCAGCAAATCAAACCTGCGCCCCGGAGACCTGGTCTTTTTCGGCCGGACGACATCCGGTCCCGTTGACCATGTCGGCATGTACATAGGCAATGACAAATACATACATGCGCCCAACCCGGAACTTCCCGTTATGGAAACGCAACTGAGCACCAACAGTTTTGTCAAAAACGGAACCCGATACACCTTCGCCGGGAAATACATTACGGCCCGAAGGGTTGTCGGCTATTAACCAGACGTCGCTCCTTCCGGGACATGACTATCAACGGCCGGGCCTCCGAAGAGGTCCGGCCGTTGATAGTTTCGTGCAATGGATGCCCGCCCCGGTACTACCAGGTGCGGCAATCATTATGGGGGTTGGAAAACAGGCACTCGCGCGGCACCCAGCCGGTAACTTTCTTGCCGGAAGCGTCCGTGTAGCTCATTTTGGCCCAGACACTCTGCCCCGCCATGACCGGCCCGTATTCAAAGCTGAGCGCTATGCCATCCTTAATTTCTGTGGCCGCCGCATAAAAGTTCGGTTCGCTAAACATATGCGGCGCACCATCCTCGGTCGCGGATGAACACGAACCGAGCACGGAACGATGCATCCAGCCTTCCGTCTCGTCAGCCAGACGGACCATGAACCAGTCTTCCACGTTGTTGAGCACCGTTACCGCACGCATTTCAATTTCCTCGTCCGTCTTCCCGTTGTAGGGGATAACGGCGATCACCTCTCCCTTGGGATCGTCCCGCACGTTTGTTCCCTTGGGATCGGTATCAATAACGAGCATATGGATGGCGTTTTCTTCCCCGGCATGGGCGGGAAGAATGAACGCCGGAACAGCCAGCGAGACGACAAAGAAAAACAGCACAGCACGACGCAGCATGGAAACTCCCTTATTCTTCAACGTTGCGAGGCCTTGGCCTCGAAGACATCCACAGTCGGCGGGTAACCGGCATATCCTTTGAAAACAGGAAAGAAGCGCCCTGTTTCCAAAGGGTATGCAACAACCGGGTATTGCAAAATCGAAACCACGGCGCACATCGCCTTTCCCGGCAAACCACAAGCGGCGCAAAGGGCAACGATACACAGAACAGTCCCAAAAACAAAGCGCCCGATATATTGGCACATGCCCCGCACACGCACAGCGGCCCGTCCGCTTTCAAAAAACGGACGGGCCGGAGAATGGCAGCAATGCCGGACCGGGCGCTATCCCCAAAAGCGGGAGCACCCGGAGCGGACGCGGTTCTGATTACGCGGGAGCGCGAAGCGAATCTATTATCGTTCCGTCACGGTATTCAACCGTACCCACGATCCGGTCCGTGAATTCAACTTTCCGGGGTTCGCCCGCTATTTTCAGCGCCATGGCCCGGAGTTCCTCTATTGAATACACATCCAGTTTCGCGTCCCTGAAACGGTCCGCCAGATCCGGTCTGGCCGGGTTCACGGCGATGCCGCGTTCCGTCACCAGCACATCGACAGTATTGCCCGGCGTGGTGATGGTCGTGCAGCGGTCCACCACAATGGGCAGCCGCGCCCGGATAAGCGGGGCCACAATAATGGTCATGGCCGCCCCGGCTGCCGCATCGTTGTGACCGCCGGATCCGCCGATAATCATGCCGTTGGAATCGGTATGCACGTTGACGTTGAAGTTGACGTCAATTTCCGAAGCGCCGAGCAGTACGGTATCCAGAAAATCCACGCAGCAGCTTTTCTGCCGGGGACTGGCGTAGGTATCCGCCGATATTTCATGGTGCGCCGCGTTTTTGCGGATAGATTCCACGGCGGCAAGGTCAAAGCACTGCACGTCGTAGATGGAATCGAAAAGCCCTTCTTCCAGCATATCCACAAGGTATTTGGTAATACCGCCCAGCAGGAAGCCGCCCTTCAGCTTCATGCGGATCATGTCTTCGCGCAGATACTGGGCGGTAGCGAGAGATGCGCCCCCGGCACCGGTCTGGAAGTTGAACCCGTCTTTCAGCAGCCCGGAAGCACGAATGGCCGCCTGCGCCTTTCTGGCGATAGCCAGCGCCACAGGATCCCGCGTCATGCTGGTGGAACCGGAAACGATCCCCTTGGGATCGCCGATGGAATCCATTTTCACGACATGGGTTACCCGGTCGTGCGGAATGGACACGCTTTCCAGCGTGGTGTCAATCAGGTTGTCCGTGACGGCGATAACGGTTTTGGCGCATTCCGCGTCAGGCACGGCATAACCGAGGGAACCGCAGGCCGCCGGGCCGAGAGAACCGGAGATATTGCCCATGGGGTCCACCGTGGGCGCGGCGACGAAGGCTATATCAATGACCCGGCTCCCTTCACGGATGGCCCGGGGGCGGCCGCCGTGGGAGCGGAACATGACGGGCTTTTCCAGAAGACCTCTGGAAACAGCCGCCGCGACCGGACCGGACATGTAGTTCGTATCCAGCTCGGTGACCACGCCGTTTTTGATATGCTCAATAAGCGGCGCGTGTACCGGGAAAATGGACGACGACAGCAGGGTCAGATTTTTCACGCCCTGTTTCGCCGCCTCCGCGAGCACGGCGTTCAGCACGTGGTCGCCGTTACGCATATGGTGATGGAAAGAAATGGTCATTCCGTCGGCAAGACCCGCTTCGCGCAGGGCCGTCGCCATATCGGGCAGAAGTTTGTCACGCATTGCAGGTCTCCGTCGTATCGGCCGCACGGCTCAGAATCCGTTCCGCCCTTTTAATGATGGGAAGGTCAATCATCATGCCGTCAAGCGAGACAGCGCCCTTGCCTTCTTCCTTGGCCCGGCGGGCCACAACCATCACCCGTTCGGCCCAGCGTACCTGCTCGGCGGTGGGGGAAAAGGCCTCATTCACGGCATGCACGTGGTGCGGGGAAATAACGGCCTTGCCGTCAAAGCCGAGTTGCGCGGAAAAAGCCGCGTCAGCCGCCAGCCCTTCCAGATCGGTCACAAAGGGGAACGGCGTATCCAGCGCCTTGATGCCGGCGGCACGGCAGGCCATGACGATACGCGAACGGGCGTAAAGAATTTCCTGTCCGACGGCGGTGCGTTTCGCGCCCAGTTCCGCCGTCAGGTCTTCCGCGCCAAGCAGAATGCCCGTCAGACGGGGGTGTGACGTGGCGAGGGCAAACGCGTTTTCCACGCCCAGCGCGCTTTCGATCAGGGCGATCAGCAGCAGCTTTTTCGTTGTGCCTGTTCTGGCTTCGGCTTCTTCAATGGCCCCCATCAGCGTGTGGACATCCGAAGCCTGCGCGCATTTCGGCGCGAGGATATACTCCGCGCCGCCCTGAATGGCCGCGTCAATATCATCTTTCCAGTACGGCGTATCCAGCGCGTTAATGCGGACGGTCACTTCAGTGGCGGGCTTCAGATAGGTCAGGGTGTTCCGCACAAGAATACGGGCCGTATCCTTTTCCGCCTGGGCGACAGCGTCTTCCAGATCAAAAATGACAATATCCGCGCCGAGGCTTCCGGCGCTGGCCAGCATACCGGGGTTGTTCCCCGGCATGAACAGCATGGTTCTGCAACGGTTCATGAATGCAGCTCCTTGTAACGCAGAATGGCCGCTTCCATACGGGCCTTGATGGTGCAGTCGAGCGCGCCCTTGTCCTGGGCCGTCACCGTAACGCCGCCAAGACCGTGCTCGGCCAGGCTTGCCTGAATAGTCGCAATGATGGCCGGACCGAACTGCTTCATAACGATGCTTTCCACCGACACAGTGGCCTCGCCTCCGTTTCCGGGGGCGATCACGACCAGAATGTCGTTGGATTCAAGTGTTCCGGCGCTTGCCTGGGTAGTATTGCCCATACCTTCTCCTTAGATATATGTGCAAACAGTATAAGAAAAATGCCTCTGGCGGCTCGCCTGCTATGTACCCGACCGTCAATCAAACGGAGCAGGTACATAGCACTATTATTCTGAAAACAAAAACATTCGCGTACTGAACATGTCCTGCGGTAATACTCGCATAAAACCCTTGCCGTTCAGGAGATGCAGACAGTTTTTAGCTGTCACAGGCGCTGACGCAGGCAGGGGATAAAAGGGCCATCGTGTCAATGCCTGCGAAGTTCCCGCCGCAATGCTTCCACAATGGGAGCGGCTTCGGGCCGCCCGAGAAACGCGGCAGTGGATGCGGGAACAAGCTGTTCCAGCGCGTCCGGTGCTGACGCGGCCTCCCGGAGCACTGCCCGGACGGATGACGCGCTTATGGGCGCATTCCCTTCCGCGAGGCGCGGTACTTCCACGCATTCCACACCGTAGCGGGGCAAAATATCGCGCATGGTCGTATTATACGCCGCCGTTACCTCGCAATACGGCTCTTCCCCGACAAAGCGGACGGCAATGCCCAGATCCGGCGCGATACGCGCGGCAAACAGGGTGCAATCCAGTTCCGCGTGCACCCGGCTGTGTTCCGCCTTGCCGGTAAAATACGAAGGGAAACTCGCGCGGGACACCATGTACGACCCGCCGGGGCGTACCACAACGCGCGTCTGGTCGGCAAGGCCTTCACGCACCAGCGCGAAGCGCACGGCAAAGGGAAAGGCCGATGCGTCTTCTTCCACCACAAACACGATAACGCGGGCGCAGCGGCCAAGCGCCTGCAACACCAGATGCCGGTGCCCCAGAGTAAAGGGGTTGGCGTTCATGACGATCGCGCCGAGTGGGAAATCATAGGACGCATCCGCCGGGGGCGCGGTGTGCGGCGCATCAAGCGCGGCTCGCGCTTCTTCCAGCCAGACGGCATAGTCGGGTTTTCCCCATTCCAGAAGCGCGGCAGAATCCGTCGCGGCAAGCTGATGAAAGCCGATCTCGCCGAATTTCGGGGCCTCGGTGGGTTTGGTGAACAGCATCAGGCGGCTCAACCCCTTTTCCAGCGCATGCTGGACAAGACGGCTGACAATGGTCGCGGCAAGTCCGCTGCCCTGATGTTCCGGCGCGACGCAAATGCCGCAGACCACGTTTCCGGCAAGAAAGCCCGTTCCGGCCAGCCGCCCTTCCGCGTATGCGCCGAGGCTGAACGTAACCCCTTCGGGAAACTCAAGCCCGGCATCCCGCAACAATTTTTCCGCATCCCGGAACTCTCCGGGAACGAGCATTTCCTGAAAGCTGAACATATATCCTTCCTTAGCGTCCCTGCGTTACATCCGGCACAGAATCAGGCGCAGAATCAGGCGCAGAACCGGCACCGGCAGCGCGGGAACGCCGCCCCCCCTTCCCGGGCGTCTTCCCCCACGCCTCGCGCAAGAGCGAAATGGCTTCGGGAATCCTGTCGTCCGGCAACGTGCCGTAGCCCAGCAGAATCGTCGTCGGGGGCTTTTCCCCGCCTTCTATCCAGAGCGGCGAGCCGGGGTATACCTTGACGCCGCGTTCCGCCGCCCTCTCCACCAGTTCGGCTTCGGTTTCACCGCCGGAAAATTCCAGCAGCAGATGCAGCCCGGCATCCTGACCGTGAACGCGCACGCTGTCGCCGAACGCGTCCGTAATCGCATCAATGAGCGTGTCATGTTTCTTTTTGTTCAGAAGGCACATTTTACGGATATGTTTTTCCAGATGGCCTTCCGCCATGAAGCGGGCCAGAATTTTCTGTTCCAGCCAGGAAACGGAACACTTGTACCCGGCAAAGGCGTAGCGGTACGTATCCAGCAGCCCGTCCGGCAAGACCATGTAGCCCAGACGCAAACCGGGCGACAGGGTTTTTGAGAACGAGCCGAGATACACAACCCGCCCCTGCCGGTCTATGGATTGCAGTGAAGGAACGGGCTTGCCCTTGTAGCGGTATTCGCTGTCGTAATCATCCTCGATGATCAGGCCCCGGCATTCCGCCGCCCACTGCAAAAGCGCCATGCGTTTCTGGATGGACATGACCCGTCCGGTCGGATACTGGCGCGAAGGTGTCGTAAAAATCACACGGGCGGGCGAAGCGGAAAGGGCCGCGACGTCAATACCGTCTTCCTGAACCGGAATGGGACAAAGCCGCAAGCCGTTGCCCTGAAAAATGGTTCTGGCCCGTCTGTAGCCGGGGTTTTCCAGCGCGACAGCCCGCCATTGCGAAGGAAAAACACGCACGAGCGATGACAGGGCAGGCTGCAAGCCGTTACAGATAACAATCTGATCAACAGTGCAGTTGACCCCGCGACGGCGGTAGAGGTGCTTGGCAAGTTCCCGGCGCAAATCCCTGTCGCCCTGCATTTCATCGCGGCTTTGCAGCGCGGGATTGCGGTAGTGCATTTCCTCGGCTTCCATCAGCACCGTCGCGGTCAGGTTGCGCCAGACCTTGTAAGGAAACGCCCAGGAGCCCAGTGTGCCGTAATCAAAGTTATAGGCGTACTGGCCGGGGCCGCTCTTTTTCTGGATAAAACCATCCGCGCCGGGATCTTCCACCCCCGGTGTCTGCGCGCGCAGATCCGGCTCCAGCGGCGTCACCACATAGCCGGAGCCCGGCACCGCCGTGACGTACCCTTCCAGAACGAGCTGGGCGTAAGCGTTTTCCACGGTGTTTCTGCCCGCCTGAAGATCCTTGGCCAGCGTTCTGGTGGATGTCAGGCGTGTGCCGCCGGGGAGAATACCGGAAAGGATCTCCTGCTTTATCTGCTCGTAAATCTGTTTGTAAAAAGGATCTTTCGCGTCAGCGTCAAGATGCAGCATTACGCTCTCCGAAAACTGTATCCATCAAAAAATATACACAGGGTGTTCTCACCAAAGCCGCCCCAGAATCTGTCCGTTGCCGAAAAAATCCCTGAGGAATTCCCGACGCGAAAACTTTTTTCGGGGTGCAAAAAGTACAAAACGACGGCTTTTCCATGAAAACGCGCGAAAAGGTCTCTATCCTGTCGCCATAACCCTTGTATATACAAGGAAGTATTTTCAGGGACAATTTTTCCGCGTTTTCGCTCAAACTGTATCCATAAAAAAAACCAAAACCGTCCCTAGTCATAAAGACAAAATCTGATATAGGCTAAAACTGTCAGCCGGGCAACCGGCCTGAACAGGATCAGACACAAACGCGGCAGTCCGGTGACGCCGCAAAAAGGCATGCGGCCAGGACCGGCTTGACCTGGCCCGGACAGTCCGGCGAGCGGACGGAAGCCGCCCGGTACGTTTACCGGGTTTGTGCGGATTCCGGATGCGCAAAGGCGGAATGATGCCGGTCCAGGACCGTTTTGGAAAGCCACATACAGAGCGCCACATAACGGCGCATTGCAAGGAGCGGAAAGCATGAGCAAGAAAACACTGGTTACCGGAGTTATCGGCGCCGACGTTCACGCCGTCGGCAACAGGATTCTGGCCCTGTCCCTGGAAGAAGCCGGGTACAACGTGGTCAACCTGGGCGTTATGGTGTCCCAGGAAGAATTCGTCAACGCGGCTGTGGAAACCAAGGCAGACGCCATCGTGGTTTCCTCCCTTTACGGCCACGGGGAAATCGACTGCCAGGGTCTGCGCGAAAAGTGCGACGAAGCCGGGCTGAAAGGCATCTTCCTTCTGGCGGGAGGCAACCTTGTCGTGGGCAAGCAGGATTTCACGGAAGTGGAAAAGCGCTACAAGGCCATGGGTTTTGACCGTGCCTATCCTCCGGGAACCACCCTTGAAACGACCATTTCGGAACTCCGCTCGCTGCTTGGAGCATAATTATGCGCTATCTCGCAGTGGATTTCGGCAGCACCTTTACCAAAGTGACTGCCATCGACAGCACCGAAGCCAGAATTCTGGGGACGGCCAATGCGTTTACCACCATCACCACCGACGTGATGGAGGGTTTTACCAACGCGCTTAACGAACTCCACGCGCACATAGGCGAATTCCGCTACGAAAAACTCCTTTGCTGCAGCAGCGCTGCGGGAGGCCTTGCCATGGTTGCCGTGGGGCTTGTCCCCGATCTGACGGCGAAAGCCGCCAGAATGGCTGCCGAAGGCGCGGGTGCCAAGGTTATCAAAACCTTCGCCTACGAGCTTTCCGCCGAAGAACAACAGGAAATTTACGATATCAACCCTGATATCGTGCTCCTGTGCGGCGGCACGGACGGCGGAAACCAGGAAGTGATCACCGCCAACGCGAAACTTCTCGCGGAAATCGACCGGAACTTTTCCATCATCGTGGCAGGCAACAAAAGCGCTGTCCGGGATATGGAAGCAAGCCTTCAGGCGTCCGGAAAACGCTATGTGATCACCAAAAACGTCATGCCCACCTTCGGGAAGCTGGATATCGAACCCGCGCAAACCTGCATCCGGGATATCTTTATCGAACGGATCATCGACGCCAAGGGGCTTTCCAAAGTACAGGAAATGACGGAATTCCCCATCATCCCCACGCCGCTGGCGGTGTTGAAGGGCTGCGAACTCCTGAGCACCGGCACAAAGACGTCGCCCGGTATCGGCGATTTCATGGCCGTGGATATGGGCGGGGCCACGACGGACGTGTATTCCATGGCCAAGGGGTCCCCTACCCGTGATAACGTCCTGCTCAAGGGTCTTCCCGAACCGTACGCGAAAAGGACGGTCGAGGGCGATCTCGGCATGCGTTACAGCCTGCGTTTCCTCATGGAAGCTGTGGGGGTGGAGAACGTCGCCGAAACCGCCGGGGTAGCGCCCGAAGCTGTTGCAGCCTGGGTGGCCAAATGCACGGCCAACCCCGAAACCATCGCGCCGGAAAATTCAGAGGAACGCCGGATTGATGAAGCGCTCGCCCACTGGGGCATCGCCGAATCCGTCAGGCGCCACTGCGGCACCATGGAAACCGCCTTTACCCCCATGGGCGAAGTATACGTCCTTGCCGGTAAAGACATGTCCGCCACCACCGCCGTTGTCGGTGTGGGGGGCGTGCTGAAAAACAGCAGCAATCCGGCCGCCATTCTGGCCGGAGCGGCAGCCACGCCGCGCACCATGGCAATGGGCAGCATGCTGCCGGAATCGCCGCAGTATATGTTGGATAAACGGTACATTTTCAGCGCCATGGGTCTGCTCAGCCAGGCCGACCCGGAAACCGCGCTTACCATTATGAAGCAAGAGATTTCATCTCTTTCGGAGGCACCTCATGGAAATTAAAAACCAGAAACTGCCTGATGACGTTTTTCAGGCGATGCGCAAGGAAGTTCTCGCCCAGTGGCCCACCGGCAAGGACGTGAACGCGGAAGAAGCGTTTGCCTACCAGAAGAGCATTCCCAAAGAAAAACGTTTCGGCGAAAAACTGCAGAAAGCCCATGCTGAAGGCATGACCCTGACCCAGCCCCGCGCCGGCGTGGCCCTGCCCGAAGAGCACATCAAGCTGCTGCACCACCTCGAAACCGAAGGTGAAGCGGATCTGCTGCCCAGCACCATTGACAGCTACACCCGCCTCAACCGCTATCAGGAAGCGGAAGTCGGCATCCAGAAAAGCCGCGAGACCGGCCGTTCCATGCTGAACGGGTTCCCCGCCGTCAACCACGGCGTCAAGATCTGCCGCGAAGTGACTTCCGCCCTCAAGAACCCGGTGCAGGTGCGTCACGG
The DNA here is from genome assembly GCA_030266385.1 of Desulfovibrio sp. OttesenSCG-928-I05. Classification (GTDB taxonomy): domain Bacteria; phylum Desulfobacterota; class Desulfovibrionia; order Desulfovibrionales; family Desulfovibrionaceae; genus JAJDHY01. The sequence goes on along the minus strand of JAJDHY010000022.1, from coordinate 10,592 downwards.
AACCCCCGATGCCCGTCTGCTGACGGAAATCGCCGTGGCCGGTGGCTTCACCTCCTTTGAAGGTGGCGCTATCTCCTACAACATCCCCTATTCCAAGAACCACTCGCTGGAAAGCACCATTGCCCACTGGCAGTACACGGACCGCGTTATCGACATGTACGAGGAAGCGGGCGTGTCCATCAACCGCGAACCCTTCGGTCCCCTGACCGGGACGCTGGTTCCCCCCTGCATTTCCAACGCCGTCGCCGTCATCGAAGCCCTTCTCGCCGCCACCCAGGGCGTCCGGGATATCACCCTCGGTTACGGCCAGTGCGGTAACCTCGTGCAGGACGTGGCCGCCATGCGTTCGCTCAGAATCATGGCCCGCCGTTACCTTGACCGTTTCGGTTTTACGGACGTGCGCCTTACCACCGTGTTCCACGAATGGATGGGCGGGTTCCCGCAGGATGAAGCCCGCGCGTTCGGCGTTATCTCCTGGGGGGCGGCTGCCGCCGTTCTTTCCAAGTCCACCAAGGTCATCGTCAAGACCCCGCACGAAGCCATGGGCATTCCGACCATGGAAGCCAACGCGGCGGGTCTGCGGGCCTCCAAGCAGATCACGTCCATGCTCTGCGATCAGGATATGACCGAGAACCCCGCCGTTGTTACCGAAAGCGCCATCATTGAAGCCGAAACCGAGTGCATCCTGAAGAAGACGGAAGAACTCGGCAAGGGCGACTTCGCCCAGGGCGCGGTGGCCGCGTTCAGCGCGGGCGTTATCGACGTGCCTTTCGCGCCCAGCCGCTGCAACCTCGGCAAGGCCATGCCCGCCCGTGATAATCAGGGTGCCGTGCGTTTCCTTGAACTGGGCAACATTCCCTTCAGCGACGACCTCAAGGCGTTCCACCGCGAAAAGCTGGAAGAACGCTCCAAGAAGGAAAACCGCGCGGTTAACTTCCAGATGGTCATCGATGACATTTACGCCATCGGCAAGGGCTTCCTCGTCGGTCGCCCCGAAGGCACGAAGTAGATGCCTCCGGCGGCCAAGGGGAGAGGGCGCAGCTATGCTCTCTTTATCTGTACGGCTCGAAGACTCGCCTACAGCTAAAGGTCCCTCTCCCCTTGGATCCCCTCTCCCGCCAAGGGGATTATCCCCTTGGAACCCATAATAGGGAGAGGAGTGCTGGGCTGAACAGTTACTATCCTCTACGGACGCGAACCTGCCCGCAGAGGTTGTTTGCCGGAAGCGGTTTTGCCGTTTTCAGCCAACCCTCAGACTGGAAAGGAAAATATCATGAAGATTATTGATGTTATATGCGCTCCCGGCAAAACTGGCTTTTTCTTTGACGACCAGCTGGCCATCAAAAAAGGCGCGAAAAACGACGGCGCGTTCTATATCGGCGAACCCGTGACCCCCGGTTTCACCGCCATCCGTCAGGCCGGCGAAGCCATCTCCGTCCTGTTCGTGCTCGAAAACGGCGCCGTGGCCCACGGCGATTGCGCCGCTGTGCAATACTCCGGTGCGGGCGGTCGTGATCCCCTGTTCCTGGCGAAGGATTTCATCCCCGTCATCGAAAAGGAAATCGCTCCCCTGTACAAGGGCAAAGAAATCAGCTCTTTCAAGGATATGGCGAACATGGTTGACAGCAAGCCCTACCACACCGCCATCCGCTACGGTGTGACGCAGGCCTGCCTTGACGCCGTTGCCAAGAGCAAGAACACCCTCATGGCCAAAGTCGTGGCCTCCGAATTCGGCGGCTCCGTTTCCGACAAGCTGATCCCCATTTTCACCCAGTCCGGCGATGACCGCTACAACAACGCCGACAAGATGATCATGAAGGGTGCGGACGTTCTGCCCCACGGTCTTTTCAACAACGTGCCCGAAAAGCTGGGCATGAAGGGCGAAAAGCTGAAAGAATACATCGAATGGCTGGTGGCGCGTTGCATCAAGCTCGCTCCGTACCCCGGCTACAAGCCCGCCCTGCACATCGACGTGTACGGCACGATGAGCATCGCCTTTGACAACCAGTTTGAAGTCATCGCCGACTTCCTTGGCGAACTGGAAAAGGCTGCCGGTGGGCACCTCCTGCGCATCGAAGGCCCCGTGGATATGGGCAGCAAGGCTGCGCAGATCGACGGCCTGCGCATCATCCGCGAATTCGTGGACAAAAAGGGCATTCATGTTGAAATCGTCGCCGACGAATGGTGCAACACCCTCGAAGACGTGCGCGACTTCACCCAGGCCAAGGCCGGTCACATGGCCCAGATCAAGACCCCTGACCTCGGCGGCGTGAACAACACCATCGAAGCGGTGCTGTACTGCAAGCAGCACGGCATGGGCGCGTACCTCGGCGGTACCTGCAACGAAACCAACCGCTCCGCGGAAGTGTGCGCGCATATCGCCATGGGTACTTCCCCCGACCAGATTCTGGCCAAGCCCGGCATGGGTGTTGATGAAGGCTACATGCTCGTTTACAACGAAATGCAGCGCATTCTGGCTCTGAAAAACATCATCTAGGCCCTCTTCCGCCGGGGGCGTAGCTCTATGTCCCCGGCGTTTTCGGGGAATGAAAAAAGGCTGGCAATGACGCGGAAAAGCGGTGTTGCCAGCCTTGCTTCTAAAAGCCGGGTGCCGTATTTTGTCTCTTTCCATCCACAGGAGGCGCACATGTCCAAATCCCGCAGTCCCCTTCATGAAAACTGCCGTTATTCCCTGTACTTTGCCCCGCGCGGTAAAGAACGCCTCCTTTTTCTGGGCGAGGAACTCGGACGGCGGCATCTGCGCTTTCAGGACAAGCTTATCGGTATTATCGGCGATGCGGGTTCGGGCAAATCATCCCTGATCCGGGGCATGTTCCCCGGCCTGGAACTGACGAACAACGACGATGCCATGGACATGCACAAAATCATGCAGGTCCGTGATCTTGACGACAACTTCACCAACGGCACGACCTTTCACCTGGATATGCGCTTTCAGCTGGCGTTCACCCAGATGCACGAAATCGTCAGTTTCGTGCAGAACGCAATGGCGAATGACCGCCGTGTCATCGTGGAACATTTCAACCTGCTCTATCCCGCCCTTCAGGAACATGCCGACGTCATGATCGGGATCGGGGAAGAAATCATTGTGGTGCGCCCGACTGTATTCGGCCCCACGCCGCAAAGCATGTACGATATGGTGCATATGTCGCTCAAGTATCGCAAAATGGCCCATACGGTGGAAGATATCGCAATCCGTCTGCTCATGGATGAATTCGGCATCGACCATAAGTACTTCTACAGTTCGGATATTAAAAACGGCTTTCTCTTGCGCTTCACAAAAGAAATTGATCTGGATTTCCCCAAACTCGCCAAACGTATCGATGAACGTCTGGCAGAGTGCCTCACCGTTCACTACCATGACGAAACAAACATCATGCTCGGCGATCGTGTAATCCACTGCACGGGACCGCGTCTTCATGTGCGTAATACGTCCGAGATCACGGGATTCAGGCTTCTTGAACAATTCATCCGCGATGAAAAAACAGATACGTACTGCCTGGTCGGCCTTCTCGATCACGAAGAAACGAACTTCGAACTGTTGAATATTTTTGAAACAGGCGAGAAGTAAGCGCATTAGCGGCAGACGCTGCATAGCGGATAACCGGAGGATCATATGGCGACAAAAGGTTTGATTCATGTGTACACGGGCGACGGCAAGGGCAAGACCACGGCATCCGTCGGGCTGGCCGTCCGGGCTTCGGGCGCGGGAAGAAACGTTGCCTTCGTGCAGTTCATGAAGGGCGTCGCGAGTTCGGAAATCAAACAGCTGAAAGCGCTCGGTATCACCGTCATCAAGGCGGGCACGATCACCAAGTTCGTCCCCTACATGACGGATGAAGAACGCGAACAATGCGCGCGGGAACAGATGGACGGTTTTGAAAAGGCGCTTGCCATGGCGGACAGCCTTGATGTGCTGGTGCTGGACGAAATGATCAGCGCCGTCACCACCGGCATGGTGCCTCAGGATCGCCTGCTGGACTTTCTGCGTACCAAACCGGCAAAGCTTGAGGTCGTCATGACCGGGCGGGATGTGCCGGAACCTATCGCCGCCCTCGCGGATTACCTTTCCGATATCAGGGCGGTAAAGCACCCCTACGATCAGGGTATCGGCGCGAGAAAAGGCATCGAAATGTAACGGGACGCTTCCGGCGGCTTTTCAGGCACCAGAGTGAAAGGGATCGTCCTTTTTCTCTGGTGCCCTTGTTCCGTCTGGGGGACGCTGACATGGCATCAATGAAGCAATTACCGTTTCAAATAATCGTTTTATGGCGGGCAAAGCCCTGCCGCACCGCAATGAAGGAATATATCCATGGTCGTCACCAAACACGCATTTCCCATTCTGGAGCATGACGAATCCCCTGAGGCCATTATCAAGGCGGACAGGCACGGCAAGGAGCCGCTTCCGCGTCTGTGCCTCATGACCTTTTTCGGTGAAGTGCTCCACGACTTTGTCACGGCGAACGACTGCCGCGAACTGCACCCCTACCAGTCCGAAATGCGCGACTTTCCCGTTTATGAATACCGGCATAACGGCGTTGCGATCTGTCTGGTGCAAGGCTTTGTCGGTTCGGCGGGCGCGGCCATGCTGGCGGAATTTCTCTACGCGTACGGCGTAACCCATCTTCTCGCCTGCGGCGGCTGCGGCGTGCTGCAGGATATCCCGGCAGGGGACGTCATCATCCCGGTCACGGCGCTGCGCGACGAAGGCGCATCCTACCATTACCTGCCCCCGGCACGCACCATTGATGTGGACCCGGGCATGGTAGCGGCCATAAAGGAAACCCTGACGCAGCGTCAGGTTCCTTTCACGGAATGCACAACCTGGACGACGGACGGCTTTTACCGCGAAACGCCGGACATGGTGCAATACCGCAAGGATGAAGGCTGTCAGACTGTGGATATGGAATGCGCCACCCTTGCCGCCGTTGCCCGGTTCAAGGGGAAAGCCTTCGGCCAGATTCTGTACAGCGGCGATATTCTGGCCGATGTGGAAAACTATGACGAACGCGGCTGGCAGCACAACGCGACCGCCAGAGAAAAACTGTTCACTCTGGGGCTGGATGTTCTGCAGCATATCGGCAGCGGGAAACAGTAACCGGAACCATCCCCTCTGATACGCGTAACCGGCAGGGCTGTTCTCCCTGCCGGTTACGAAGCCTTCCCGGAAGTTAGTTTTCGCTACGCCTGTGGGACTGGCAGCACTATCTGCCGCCAGCGCTACCCTGCTCCGCTAAAACTCAAACATAAGCCGGAAGCTGCCGCCCACGCCTTCACGCTTGCCGGTGTAGCCCTGCACACCGAGATCGGCAGAAAAGCCGCTCGTAGTCGAAGGCTTGAAGGTGAAACCGAGTTCGCCAATACCAGTGCCACCCTTCACGTCCGGGGCGTCGATGGCATTGCCGTTGGCTGAGGCTCTCGCCTTACTGTCAAACTCATGCTCATAGGCCGCGCCGATGTAGGGAGTGAACACCAGACCGGAATCCGTAGCGAGAGCATGGCTGAACTTCGCCCCGCTGCGCCAGCGGTGGGAATCCGTGGCCTTGAAGCGGACGGAATCGCCTTCAATGGTAACAGAGTCGCTACCCTGCCGGGTCCAGAGGTACTTGGTGTACAGATCAAGGCTGGAGGCTTCCGAAATATTCCAGATGTAGCCGATGCCCGCGTGTGCGCCATAGTAAGCGGCAGAAGAATCGAAATTCACTTCGTTGCCGCTGGCGGTTTCAAAACCGGAGCTATCGTAATCGCTTTCCACCTTCCCGGCCCGGAAGGACGTTTCCAGATAGATGGAACCGGGGCCTGCGGGGGCGGAATCATAGCGGGCCAGAAGGCCGCCGCCGTAATAGCTGGTATCGCCGTCGCCTTTAACACTCGCCACGTTGCCGAAAGAATTGTGAGAATCGTAGCTGCCCCAGCCGGATTCAAAGAACGCGCCGAGCAGGAGATTAGCGCCAGCGCCGTCATTCATGGGGAAATTCCAGCCAAGACCGGTGGCAAGGTTCACGCCATCCACATCAACGTGCGAGCCGGAATTATAGCGCAGGGACTGCCCGCCCATAACGCCGAAAGCGGCGGGGCCGGAAGTGCTGGTGGCATTCAGGCGAAGTTGCGGAATGCCCTGCGTTGTCAGCATGTCAGCGCCCTGGGTAAGCATGCCGACGCCGGAAACACGAGATTCCGCAAGGGATTTGAGTTGGGCGTCTACCTGCCCGTCCTGATACGTGCCCAGCAAGGTAGCTATAACTTTTTTGGCTGTGGTATCTGTTGTGATGCCAAAGAGCAATTTCTGGGTAATGCCCTTCATTCCCTTGCTGGTACTGTTGCCGGTGACACCTTCAAAACGAGTGTTCGCCTGAGCCAACGTAACCGTGTCGCCGATATTCAGGGCTGTGCTGTCGCCCTGCACGCCAACATTCACAATTGCGCCGTTAAGGTAAAGGTTATTGGCCTTCAGAATGGCCCCGCTGCTTGCGTCCACGGTGCCTGCCAGATAAAAATTGATGGTTTGAAAATGGCTCACGTTATTGATGACGGAGCTTCGTTCCCCACCGTAAATATTAAGAACGTTTCCATAGGAGTTCGCGGCGGGAGCGCCGGTGCGCAGAGACCCCCCGCGCAGGGATCCCGTCACCTGCGCGCTTTGATAGAGATTCACGGTATTATTGTAAGCATGGCCGCTGCTTGAGTTTGTCGTCCCGCCGAATGCATGGGCAGTGCTGCCCGATTCCAGCGTGACGGTATTGCCAAAAGCCGAGCCACCCGCAGCGTATCCGCCGATGATGCTGCTGGAAACGACGGTGCCGGACTCCAGCGTGACAGTGTTATTATTGGCGTTGCCGGTACCCGCGGCCTGGCCCGCGTAAACATCGCCGGTAACTACGGCGTTGTTGGTGATGCGTGCTTCGCCATTCCCGGCATTATCAGTCCCGAATGTGTGCACATCAATACCGCCCGTAGAGGGTCCGTTTATCAGCATGTATGCCGAGGCTGCGGGAGGCAAACACAGGGTCGCGGCCAGACACCATGCCATGCAATTGAAAAATTTCTTCCCCCGGTACTGTTGTTTTCTTTCCTGCGCTGTGCTCATCCTTCCTCCAGTCTATGAAAGTATGCTGTCGTGAAACGTAGGTATCGCCCTCAAAAAAATGGCGCATACAAAGAGTACACCGGCAGGAAATACAAAAGTGCAACAAATGAGGCCCTGTGCGAGATGTTTTCGCGCAGGGCCTGCATAAAATCTGTTTTTTCGTTACATTACAAAATAATAGCCAGATAAAAACTACAGCAACGGGGCCCCCCCTTCTTGTCCAGCCAGTTTTCGACAAATTCAGCCCAGGGGTAATTGGCCATAAATTCGCCCCGGTAGGCATTCACAGCTTTGGGCTCGCCCTTTTCAAAGTTGTAGTAATCGCAATCGACCAAAGACGTATCAACAGACAGACTGTTCCACTTCCTGATAATAATGCATTCCGCACCCGCCTCGCGTAACGCCCGCAGCATTTCAACAATCAGGGTTTGCAGGTACGATTGTGTTATTCGGTTATATTCCCCGTCTTCCCACAAAATTCCGGCCAGTTCCTTTTTGCTCACCCCGGCCCCGCTCCGGCTGACAAGGTACGCCAGCAATTCCTTGGCCTTGGAGCGGTGAAAATGGACAGGTTTGCCGTCCACGAAAATTTCAAAATTGCCGAAGCATTGAATACGCACCCCTTTTTCCGCATCAGGCAGCGGATGGCGCAGGTTATTCAATTCCGCATGGATATCTTCCGCAGTGACCGGCTTTCGTAAATAGCCGCTCGCCCGCAGTGAAAACGCATCCACAGCGTATTGGGAATGGCCTGTTACAAACACTATATTGCTTTCGCCGCGAATGTCCTTGAGCCGTTTGGCAAGGCCGAGCCCGTTCATAGAGTCCATTTCTATATCCAGAAACGCCACGTCCACAGCCTCTTTCGCGGCATGAGCCAACGCTTCTGCGGGCGAGACAAAACAGGTCAGCGCACAGCCCGGCTCCGCTTCGCGGATGGCCCGTTCCAGAGCCAGAAGAGCAAGACGCTCGTCATCCACTGCCAGAATACGCATCAGGAAGTCCTGTTTTTAGGAATTTCCAGCACGGCTGTCGTGCCGCTACCGGGCTGGCTGTCAATTTTCAGGGAACCGCCGCACAGGGCAGCAATGCGGTTGCGGACATTGGCAATACCGACATGCCTATGCCCGTCAGGCACGGTACTGCTGACAAAGCCCACGCCATCGTCAGCAACAATTACGCGCCAAGTGTTTTCTGTTTCTTCACTGCGTATGGTTACGGTGCCGCCGCCATCTTTTTTTGTTATGCCGTGCCGTACAGCATTCTCCACAAGCGGCTGGAGCGTCAGCGGAGGAATGGAAAAATCCTGCGCCGGCACATCCGTCTGGACACACAATTTTTCTTCAAAGCGCATGGATTCCAGCCACAGGTAGTGGGTTACGTGTTCCAGCTCTTCACTGAAGGGGATGAGGTTCTTATTGGTGAGCGAATCCATGTTGCCCCGGAGGTAGCGCGCAAAGTGCACCGTCGCCCGCCGGGCTTTTTGCGGGTCAATCTGGCAAAGGGAGCCGATGCCGGTCAGGGCGTTCTGGAGGAAGTGCGGTCCGATCTGGCTGAGCATGACAGCGGCCCGGCTTTCCGCCAGAGCCAGTTCCCGCTCTTTCGCATCGTCCATCTGAATATAGACGTACAGAATAGTCAGATTAAGCGTACCGGCAATAAAGTGCAGCGGAAGATCCGGAACGATAAAAAGAAAAATCGATGAATAAAAGAACATCAGCACAAAATACCAGCGTAAGGCCAATAACTGCCGTCTTGGCAACCATTGTCCATAATGCATGGTAACCCGCAACAAAATGAGCAATGCAAATAACGGCAGGATGTGGGCTATAAAAAACGTATCCCGCATCATGTAGACGTTGTTCTCATCATAATACGAGTAAATTCCGGTAAATTCATTGACAATAACCAGAGCAAAGCCCAGCAGCATGCAGCCCCAGACAAAGCGGAACACCCTGCGAGATATAGCAACGCGCGGATTGATAGAGGCGTACAGATATTCACCGAACACGCCAATAAGGCTATACCCGGCAAAAAAGCTGCAAAGATTGGTGATTATTGAAACATACCGTCCGGATGCGGACGTAAACCCATCAGACAGCCAGGCACCGGCTTCCGCAGCGAGACCGAGCATGTTCAGGGCGACCATAAGAGCGAACATGCGTGCCTGGCGGTTTGCCCCCCCTCGTGCCGCCGCCAGCAAAATCAGGCTGGGCAGCAAGCAGAACAGGTGCAGCGTGATAACGATGGTGTATTCGGTTGTCATGATCGGGCGACATCCTGTTCAGGCACGGCGTTTGTGTGCAAAAAGGCTTCCCTGATAGATAAAAAGAAGCATCAAGACACCGATTTTTCTACAAATTCCCTTAAGCGCACAAAATATGTGACGATGCTTGCCGCTCTGCCCGGACAGGCCGTTTTCCTGCTGTCAGTCTTTCAGCAAACCCTCGGCATTGAGATAGGCGATGAACCTGTCATGTATCACTCTGTCGCGTTCCATGATGTCCGCTTCGGTGAAATCGCCTTTCTGCGTCAGTTCGCGGTATTCGGCAATCATGCTCGCCGGATGAACCTTTCCTTTGGCATCCGTATAGCCGTTGTAATACCGTTTTTTATCGCTGAATTTGTAATCTGAAGCCCTGATATTGATAGACTTTTCGAGCAATATCTTGTTGCCCAGTTCTTCGAGATTGTCCGGGTTCCGGAGTTTATTTTCCTTATTGTGCCGTTCCCTGGCGTAAATGTGCTCTATATCAAAGCTGCCATAATCGGGAGACGGCCGACTCTGCCCCTGAAAGGTAAAGGCATACCATGTAATAATAGAACGGGTCACAGTTCTGTTATTTGTAAATTTATAGTTCTCTAATACCCGACGAATATGTTCCCTGTTAAACTTGAATTCAAAAAAGTCGCACGGCTGCTTTGCATAGACTTTCAGCATTTCAGCATACACAGGCGTACGAAGGGCGTTCACGCCGGGATTGGTAAGCGAGTACGCAAAGATGAACGCCGTGATCTTAGAGAGGAACGTTTCAAATTCGGCATTGTCCAGATTGTTCGCTGCGTCCCGGTATGACAGGAAATAGACCGTCGTAAAATACTCCCACATTCCGTTGGGCGCGTATTTCAGTATGAACAATTTCTTCAATACGCCTTCGGAGAATCTCTTCTCATCCTGCTCGGCAATGCTTTTCCAGAAATCCAGAAGTACCATCAGATCGTCTATTGTATGCTCGGTGAGCAGGCGACGGTATTTGTTGGCCCCATAGAATCTGCGTAGGGCATCTGTCGTCGTTGATTTGTTCCCTTCTGACGCTCTGATATAGTACATATATTTCGTGAACAGCTCATCCATCGGCGTGCCGTTGACGGGATGGAATATTTTCTCTGTGCCGGAAGAAAGCTCTTTCCAGTCGTCGATGAAATCGCCTTTGGTCCCCCGTTTTTCGTAATACTTATAAAACTGCGCTTTGAAAATGTCGGCATC
>JAJDHY010000021.1 GCA_030266385.1 Desulfovibrio sp. OttesenSCG-928-I05 | reverse complement strand
GATTTTGGGGGTGACATGGCTGACGACATAATTTCTTCCGCCTGTTCCGGGGAAATCGCGGAGGAAGTCGCGATGGAAAACAGCGTGCTGCTACCGGGGCAAGAGCCCCCGATAGAAGGTGCACGGACGGGATATACGGCGGAATCGCCCAAAGACGCCGCAGTGGCTGCGGGGGCGACGCCGCTTGCAGACCCGTTTCATTTCCGTGTGCCGGAACTGCCGACCCAACTGGGGCCGAAAGGGATCCGTTACGATTTCAACGACGGCGCACGCGTATTCCTGCCGCAGGGCGCGTGGCACGTCCAGATTATTGATGACGAATCCGGCAACATCCTCTTTGCCTGTGATACGGACAACGGCTGGGTGGTCAGCACCAAGAAATACTACATCCCCTTCCGTATTCTGGTCTGGGAACGCGGGACCCCGGAACCGCTTCTCGACCACACCATGAACCTGTTCGAAAAGAACGTGCACATTGCCTTTCCCGTAGGCACCCTTGGCGACCTGATGGGCTGGTTCCATTACGCTGAGAAGTTCCGGGAAAAACACGGCTGTATTCTGGAATGCACACTGGGGCAGGAAATCATTGATCTCGTCAAGGACGGCTACCCGGATATTTCCCTCTCCACTCCTGAAAACCGCTGGATGAAGGAACCGTACGCCTCTTACCGGGTAGGGCTGTATTTCGGCGGCAATCTGGATCACCAGCCCGTGGATTTCCGGATGGTGGGCCTGCACAAGACCGCCGGGTACATTCTGGGCGTGGATCCGGAAGAAGCGCCGCCGCGTCTGGCTCTGGACGTACCCCGCCGGATCGCGGAACCCTATGTCTGCATCGCGACCAAATCCACCTGTCAGGCAAAGTACTGGAACAACGGGTACGGATGGCCCTACATCATCGCGCAGTTGAAAGATATGGGGTACCGGGTGTTGTGCATTGACCGCGACGCCACCTCGGGTATGGGCTTTGTCTGGAACCAGCTGCCGCATGGCGCGGAAGACTTTACCGGAAAGCTGCCGCTGGGTGAACGTGTGGCTCTGCTGCGTCACGCGGAATTTTTCATCGGATTATCCAGCGGTCTTTCCTGGCTGGCCTGGGCCTGCAAGATTCCTGTGGTGCTTATCAGCGGATTCACACTTCCCATCTGCGAATTCAAAACGCCGTACCGGGTATATAACACCCACGGTTGCAACGGCTGCTGGGATGATATCACCCTGCGTTTCGACCACCACGACTTCTTCTGGTGCCCGCGCCACAAGGGGACGGACCGCCAGTACGAATGCTCCCGCCTCATCACCGGCAAGCAGGTGGAAGGGCACATTACCCGCCTGATGCACGACCACGGCCTTACCCCGCCGAAAGACAGGGGGAATATATGAGGTTCCGGCCACACCTGCCCATCCGTAATGGCAAGGCCATACGGGCGGAGTCATCTTCCCGCGTCCCTGAAGGAACCCAAGCCGCTTCGGCCCTATCCCATTCCGGTACGGCCCCTTCCGCACATACCGCCCCGCCGCGCACTCTGGTGCATGGCGGGGGAAGCTGCCCTTCCGCCCATGCCGTGGCGACTCCGGGACCAGCCCCGGCAGCGCTTTCCTGCGCGGCCCCGCATGGCCCGGTTGCGCATTCGGGCGCAGCCCTTTCCGCCAGTTTTGCCGGTCTTTCCTCGGGCAGCGCCGCATCGCGCTCGCCCATGGCTGTTCTGCGCGGCGGCAAAAAATTTATGGCCACCGTCTCTCTGGTTACCACCATTCATATGGCGACAACCCCGATAGCGCTGGCTACCATCACTGTCAGCGCCAACCAGACCTCCACAGGGTTGACCATAGGTTCCGGTGGTAGCGACACCGCCATGAACATCAGGAGCGATGGCTCGGCTTCCGCGACAAACATCACCTCCAACGGAAAGGTCACCGTCCTGGATGGCGGGAAGGTCACACAAACGGACATCGCTACCGGCGGCAGCATGCTGATCAGCAACGGCGGCGTGGCCGACGATGTGACCGTCCATGCGGGCGGTGATCTGGGGCTGCAAGGCAAAGGGACTGCGACGGACGTCATTATTGAAAACGGCGGAAAAATACGCACAACCGTTGAGCAAAACGGCGGTATCATTACCGGCACCAACCTCGGGAGCAGCGGCGAGGTGCTGAATACCTTTTCCCAGGGAGCCGACGGCGTCGCCAGCGGGTTCATCATTTCTGTCGGCGGCAACCAGAACATCAACACCAGCGCCATTGCCAAAGACACCATCCTGGACGGAGGGACCCAGCAAGTACTAGGCGGTTCCGCCTCCGGAGTAACGATTAACAGTGGGGGCACCCAGGACATTAGCGGCAGGGGCGCGGCTACCGATGTTGTAATATCCGCAGGTGGACGGCAAAATATCACGAACTCGGGAGTCGCTTCCAACGTGACAGTCTCCTCAGGCGGGTTGCAATCTATCTCGGGTTCGGGAGCCGCCTCCAATGTGACCATCCATAGCGGAGGGTTTACTCTAGTTCATGAGCAAGGCACACTGACCGAAGGAACGATTCATGCAAGCGGCATGTTGCAGGTTGCCGGCAACGCTAAAGCCGATCACGTAACGCTCTCGTCCGGGGGAGCACTCGGGGTATGGGATTCAGCTAGCGCCACGGACCTGATTGTGGAAAACGGCGGAGTACTGAAGACCACGGTTGCAACCGACAAAATCACCACCGTTACCGGTGTCAACGTGCTGGAAAACGGTACGTCCAGCACATTTTCCCTGAGCAACGGCGTAGCTTCCGGCTTCATCCTGTCTTCCGGAGGCAGCCAGAGCGTCAGAAATGGCGGTGTGACCTCCGACGTGGTCGTCCGTGCCAGCGGAGCCCTGGATGTCTACTCCTCAGGCCATGCTTTAGGCGTGACGCTCCACGAAGGGGGGATCCTGTATCATGAGGTAGGGAATGACGGTTCCGTTATTTCCGGCGTCAATGTATTGCAGAACGGTTCTTCCGGATCTTTTTCCTTGAGCGGCGGTAGCGCTTCGGGATTCATCATATATGAGGGCGGCTACCAACTTGTAAGAGGCGAAGGCATCACGAGTGACCTGACTGTCAAATCCGGCGGCAGGGTACACATAGCCCAAGAAGGATCCGGCAACAATGTGGTACTGGATGCCGGGGGTATTCTGCATACCAACGTTGCCTCAGGCGGCGGCACTATTACGGGAACCTATAACGGCAAGACATTCTCGCAAGGCAACGGCGTGGCTTCGGGCTTTGTGTTTGTCAGTGGCGGCTGGCAGATCATACATAACAATGGAACCGCCTATGACACAACGCTTTCCGGCGGTGAGCAGCTTATTTACAGCACGGGCACGGCTTCAGGTACACGCATTGAAACCGGGGGAAGCCAGTACGTAGAGGGCACAGCCCGTGATACCGTTATTATCGACGGCATCCAGGATATCTACTATAGCGGCACGGCCCATGGCACCGTTATTTCCGGCGGCAGCCAGCGTGTCCACGGCAGCGCGTACAATACCGTCGTGCACTCCGGTGGCCAGCAGACCCTGTCGGGCTGGGCTAGCGCATACGCCGAAAATACCATCCTTGAAGGCGGAACGCAGACTCTGACGTCCGGGTATGTGTATGACGGTTCTGCGTACGGTGCCTCGGCTGTCGGCACCACCATAAAAAGCGGAGGCACACAGAATGTTGAAGCCTATACCTCCGCCAATAGTACCGTCATTATCAACGGCACACAAAATGTTTCCTCCAACGGTGTTGCCCGGAACACAACTGTTTCCGGCGGGTCACAGGTTGTGTCCGGCGGATCAGCCCTGAACACAACCGTTTCCGGCGGATCGCAGATTGTGGCCGCCAACGGCGTCGCTTCCGGTGGAACGATACGGGCCGGCGGGTCGCAAGTCATGCTGTCCGGCGGATCCGCCCTGAACGTCAACGTTTCAGGCGGAACGCAGGTGGTATCTGCAAACGGGCTGGTTTCCGGCGGAACGATACGGGCTGGCGGAACGCAGGTGGTGTCCGCAGGCGGCCAGGCTACCGGCGGAACGATAGACTCCGGCGGCGTGCAAACCATTGCATCCGGTGGCCAGGCTACCGGAGGGGTGATTAGGGCCGGTGGATCACAGGTTACACTTGCGGGCGGCACGGTCATATTCACCACAAACAAAGACGGCGGCACGCAACACCTTTCCAGCGGTGCCAGTGCTACGCTAGTAAATCTCGCCAATTCTGGCACAACGTATGTTTCCAACGGAGCCTCAGCCACCATGGTCAATATCTCGTCAGGCGGCATTCTGGATATAGCCGCCGACGGTAACGCCACCTCCGTTACGCTGATCAGCGGGGGGGTGCTTCGCACCGTGGTGAGCGAAAACGGCGGCACGGTGACCGAAGTTTCCAAGGCGCCATTCCCATCCTTTTCCCAGTCTGCTGGGGTGGCAAGTAATTTTCTGTTCTATTCCGGCGGCCAACAAACGATCATGGCCAACGCTGTCGCCCATAACACACGTCTTTCCGGCGGTACGCAAATCCTTTCCGGCGGCACCGCGGTGAACACCGTGGTTTCAACCGGCGCACAAAATATTAACGCAGGCGTGGCGTCCGGCACCATCATTAAAAACGGAACGCAGAATATTTCCGGCGGCAGTGCCGTTGATACACATCTATCCTCCGGAGTACAGAACGTGGCGGGGGGTTACGCCCTGAACACCATTGTTTCCGGCGGCAGCCAGAACATTACTTCCGGCGTGGCATCCGGCACCATTATCAAAAACGGAACGCAGAACGTTTCCGGCGGCAGTGCCGTCGGTACGCAACTCTCCGCCGGGGTACAAAACGTGGTGGGCGGGACCGCCCTGGACACCATCGTTTCCGGCGGCAGCCAGAACATTGCTTCCGGTGTGGCATCCGGCACCATTCTGAAAAACGGAACGCAGAACATTTCCGGCGGCAGCGCCGTCGGTACACAGATCTCCGCCGGGGTACAAAACGTGGTGGGCGGTACCGCCCTGAATACCGTTGTTTCCGGCGGCAGCCAGAACATTACTGCGGGTGTGGCATCCGGTACCATTCTGGAAAACGGAACGCAAAACCTTTCCGGCGGCAGTGCCGTCGGTACGCACATCTCCGCCGGGGCACAAAACGTAGTGGGCGGAACCGCCCTGAACACCGTTGTTTCCGGCGGCAGCCAGAACGTTACTGCGGGCGTGGCTTCCGGAACCATCCTCAAAAACGGTGCGCAAAAAGTATCCGGCGGCAGCGTCGTTGATACGCACATATCCGCCGGGCAACAGGATGTGTACGCGGGCGGTTCCGCCCTGAACACCATCCTTTCCGGCGGTTCACAGGTTCTTCATGATAGCGCCTTCATTTCGGGGGGCGCGGTTTCCGGCGGGGTACAGTATATCTCCGGCGGCATCGCACGCGGCGTCATTGTGTGGGATGGCGGGGAACAGATTGTGGCGGGCGGCTCCGCCGTTTCCACCTCCCTCACGGCCAATGCGGTTCAGACCGTTACCGGCGGAACTACCGTAGCTACGGTAATTTCCAACGGCGCTGTCCAGAATCTCAGCTCCGGGGCGGCTTCCGGCACCATCATCAAGGGCGGGACACAAAACGTTTCCGGCGGTAGCGCCGTTGATACACACATCTCCACCGGGGTACAAAACGTATCCTCAGGCGCGTCCGCTCTGGGTACCATCATTTCCGGCGGTTCGCAGGTTATTCACGATGGCAGCCTCGCTTCCGGCGGTGCGGTTTCCGGCGGCGTGCAATATATCTCCGGCGGCATCGCACGTGGCGTTATTGTGTGGGATAGCGGAGAACAGATTGTGGCGGGCGGTTCCGCCGTTTCCACCTCCCTCGCGGCCAACGCGGTTCAAACCGTCGTCGGCGGAACCGCGCTGGATACGGTAATTTCCGCCAGCGCCGTCCAGAACGTCAGCTCCGGGGCAGCGTCCGGCACCATCATCAAGGGCGGAACACAGAACGTTTCCGGCGGCAGCGCCGTTAATACACACATCTCCACCGGGGTACAAAACGTATCCGCAGGCGCGTCCGCTCTGGGTACCATTATTTCCGGCGGCTCGCAGGTTATTCACGATGGTGCCCTGGCTTCGGGCGGCGCAGTTTCCGGCGGGGTGCAATACCTTTCCGGCGGGGTCGCACGCGGCGTGATAGTCTGGGACGGCGGGGAACAGATTGTGGCTTCCGGCTCCGCCATCGATACGACCGTCGCTTCTGGCGGCGCGCAGTATGTTTCCGGCAGCGCTCTGGCTTCCGGCACAGTCGTTTCCAGAGGCGGGCTTATGGATATCACCGCCGACGGCAACGCCACAGACATTACCCTGCATTCCGGCGGCGCACTCCGGACGGTGGTGAGCACGGGCGGCGGCACGGTAACGGGCAGCCTTGCGGGCGGCGGAGCAACATTTGCTCAGGCCGCGGGTTCGGCGAGCGGTTTCGTGTTCTATTCCGGCGGCGAACAGACGATCATGGCCGGCGCCTCCGCCCATGATACAACCCTTGCCGGCGGCACGCAGATCGTTTCTTCCGGCGGTCTCGCGGGCGGCACCAGAGTCGACCCTGATGGCGTGATGCTGCTTCTTTCCGGTGGCACGGCGGCTGCCGCCGCTGTTTCCGGCGGCACTCTCGAAGCGCACAAGGACGGGATTATTTCGGGCGGCCTTGCGGTGCGGAACGGCGGCCTGCTCCGCCTTGACCCTTCCTCGTCCATGGGGACGCTCACAGTGCAGGGTGATCTGGATATGCGGGGCGGCACGTTTGCAATGCGCACCTCCCCGGCCGCAGGGGATAACGACAGTCTGGCCGTTACCGGCAGCGCCGATATTTCCGGCGCAACCTTCCATCACATAGCGCAAACCGGCTCAAGGGACGATTACGCGAACTCGATAAACTCCTGGACCGTGGTGAGCGCCGGTTCCGGCGTGACAGGAACGTTCACGAAGGCCGACTCCAACCTGCTGCTCTTGACGCCAATACTCAATTATTCGCCCGACATCGTCACTCTCAGCTTCACCCGCATAGGGTCGTTTGAAAAATTCGCGTCCACCTATAATACCCGGTCCACGGCTACTGGGGTGGGCAGCTTGCCGGACGGAGGTCCGCTGATCTCCTCCATTCTGAATTCCACCACAACTGATACGGACATGATGGCCCTGTACAACTCCCTTTCCGGTGAAGTGCATGCCTCGGTCAAGGGACAACTGGCCGGGCTGGGTACGGGCTTTTCCAGAGAAGTTATCCGGCGGGCCGCACTCTCGTCCCTGCAAAGCGGCCCCCTGTACGCGCCCCGGTTTGGCGGTAATGGCAAAGTCTGGCCGCAGAATGTAAACGAGGCTTTCGGCAAGGGATACGGCCCCTCCACCCTCTCGTTCTGGGGTGATGCGGGCGGCTCGTATGACCGGATCAATTCCACGGGCAACGCGGGGCGGACGTCTCTGCACGGGCCGGAAATCACTGGCGGACTCAGTTTTGTCACGCCGGGCGGCTGGTTGGGCGGCGCGGCTGCCCGCTACGGCGACAAGAACATGGAAGTGAACGGCCGCTGGTCTGATGCGGATATCGCGAGCTATCAGGCGGCACTCTACGGCGGCAAGGAAATTCTTGTTGGTCCCGGCGCATTACGCTTTATCCTTGGCGGGGCCTATGCCCGGCACGAAATCGACACCAGCCGCAACGTACAGATTGGTACAGCCTCACAGCGTCTGAAGGCCGATTACAGCGCAGATCAGTATCAGGCGTTTCTGGAAACCGCGTACATCCTTCCGGCAGGGGATTTCTTCCTGGAACCCTATGCGGGAGTGACCTGGAACGCGCTGCATGTGGATTCCGTCAAGGAAAGCGGCGGCACCGCGGCGCTCAACACACGGGCCGAGGATCACGACAACGCCATAGCCCGGGCCGGGTTCAGAATCACCAAGCCGGTCGGCGAGCATCTTACGCTCAATGCGGACGTGGGCTGGGCGCATACCTTTGGCAGACTGGTTCCGGTAACGGACATGCGTTTCCAGGAAGGCGGCGATATTTTCCGCATACGGGGTAACGCGCAGGGCCGCGACACGGCACTGTTCGGTCTGGGACTGGAACTGAAGGTGTCGGACAACTTCGGCCTGACCCTTCGCTACGACGGCTCATACAGCGACAAGGGGCAGAGCCATGGCGGCATGGCCGGGTTCGTTATAACCTGGTAGGGCAGCAGCCACAGGGGAGCCCCCTGCTCCGCCCCGATCAGGCAATTTCACCATTGTGCAATCGCACGGCGGCTGAGGAAATCATTTCCTCAGCCGCCGTGGCGCGATACCCCTGACAGGCTTCAATGACGTGCAGCAGCCGTACTGCCTTGCTGGCTATTACCAAAAAGAGAAGCGGATATGTCAGGTAAACTCATTCTATATGTCGCGTGCTCTGTTGACGGGTATATCGCCGAATCAGACGGCAGCATCGGCTTTCTGGAAGAGTCCCCCACCCCTCTGTCTGATTTGGGGTATGAAGCATTTTATGCGTCCGTGGATACTCTGATCATGGGCGGCACAACATACCGGCAAATCGCGGATGAACTGTCGCCTGAGAAGTGGCTCTATGAAGGGAAAAATACCTATATATACACGCGGCATCCTTTTAAAGAAAAACAGGGAATCAAGCTGGCCGATGCGCCCCCGAAAGAGCTTCTGGAAAAAATTCGGAGCGATACGACGGGAGATATCTGGCTGGTCGGGGGCGGTGAAATAGTCAAAATGTTTATGGAAGAAAACCTTGTGGACAGATACATGCTCTATATCATGCCAAACGTTTTGGGGAACGGCATTCCACTTTTCCCGCAAGGTTTCCCCGCTTCAAGGGTAGCCTTGGAACGTGTCCAAAACATCAATGACGTTGTGGAAATCATTTACAACAAGCTTCCATAATTTTTCTCAAGCTATTGCGGCGGGGAAATTCTCCCTGCCGATTACGATGCTTTCCCGTGCGGCGGCAATGGCTAAAAACTACAAAAACTCAAGATGGTTTTTTCTCGATTTTCAAAAATACGCTACGGTTACGCCCGCTATTCTTGGCAAGGTACAAGGCTTCATCCGCCCGCCGGATGGCTTCTTCCACGCTTCCATCGGGCGTGACCTTGCCCGAGGTAGCGCCAACGGACACTGTGACGACTGAAAATTCGCCGTTTTGCTCATAGGGAATGCAGCAAGCGCGAATCTGCTCCAGGGTTTTCTCGGCCATGATCCGCGTTCCCTTTTCACCGGTATTTGGGAGGATGATGATGAATTCCTCCCCGCCATACCGGGCGACAAAATCATCCGCTCTGGTCAGCATGTGCTTCAGCGCCACAGCAACACGCTTCAACGACTCGTCACCCTTGCTGTGCCCGTGCAAATCGTTGTATTTTTTGAAATAATCCACATCAACCATCAGAATGCCGAGTTCACCGCCGCTACGGCAGAGGGTTTTAATTGTCCTACGGAGATTCTCTTCCATGTAGCGCCGGTTATGGATGCCGGTCAGTGCGTCTTGCAGCGCCATTTCCCGCAAGGACTGGATTTCTCCGCATTGTTTTTCAATAACTGAATTTTGATTCCGCGCCCTTTGAAGAAGCCGCGCATACGCCATGACCAAAGCATCGAACTCCTGACCGCTACAGGAGGAACTGTTCCATATAGCACTCAGACGTTCCAAGCCGCGAACAAGTATCGCTTTTTCCTGGAGAAACTTGTCTGCAATTGACTCATCAGACTCGGACGAAATGAGATTTGAATGTGACTTAGACATACCCCCCCACACATTGGCAATGAGATTTCACCCCTCATCCTTGAAACGGAACATTTTTTTGCTCCGGTGCATATCTAGCTCATTTTTATTGTTATAGATTTGAGCGCGACCTGGTACAGTGCAAGGCCGGTGATCGGCGTATCCATAAACAGCGTCATTTCCGGAAATTTGCTGACAAAATTTCCGATTATTTTGCTGAAATCATTTTCCTTTTTTGTAGCCGTTCCTGTTGAGGCAATGCCCCTCGTTTCAGTTGGGTGAATTGTCATTATTGCGATGTTGGAATTTTGTTTCAAAATTTCAACCGCCGTGTCCTGCACCGGCAAAACAAAAAAAATCTTTTTTTCCCCAGCGCAATAATAGAAATTCGTTCGCCTTACAGTGGGTAAATTGTTTGAGCACACCGCGAAAACAATTTCAGGGTGCGTGTCCATAATCGTGTGAAAGAAGTCTTCCAGTTTCATTCCCACTTTTCTTTTGCGCTCGTTGTGGTGAGTGAAGAGCATTCAAAATTATTATTTGCGCGGTTCTCTACAGCCAGAAACACTGTGATTTCTTTTTGCAGTGTCAATACTGCGGACATCAGGGCAAGAGATTCCGGGGATGGTTCGGAAGCGGGTTGCTGAATGCGTTTTTCACAGACCCTGGACAGAAATACCGTTGCTTTGCGAATATTTCGCTCAAGCTCAACGATTTCCGTATCCGGCGCGTGTTCCACCGCAGACTCTTCTTGTCGCAGCACGTCAACCAGTTCCCGCGCCTTCCGTATACGTTCCGCTTCCTGCGGCTCAAAAATCCGCTCCATAATCCCGCCTCCAGAGAACTCGCGTTGCCTGTGTCAGTGTTGGGGAAAACAGCTTTCTCCAACACTGACGCGCATAGTTAAAACCAAACTTGAGCTGGAAGCTCCCGGTCAGGCCTTCGCATACGACGGCATCGGCTGCCGATGGCATCTTCCACACTTGCATCGGGCGTGACCTTGCCCGCCGTAGCACCAACGGACACGGTGATGAGCGAACATTTGCCTTTTGGGTCATGGGGGATACCGCAGGCGCGAGTCTGCTCCAGGGGATTCTCGGCCATAAGACGGCCTTACTGCACCTTTTCTTTCAGGGCTTTCGCGCTGGTGAATTTCACGGCTTTTCTCGCCGCGATGGTGATGGTTTGGCCGGTGCGCGGATTTCTGCCTTTATGCGCTTTGCGCTGTACGACTTTGAACGTGCCGAAACCGTTGAGGGTCAGGCTTTTTTCATTCACCAGCGTATCTGAAACCATTTGCATGACCGAGTTCAGTATTCTTTCCGCTTCGCCGTATGTTTCAAGTTCTGCTTCGTTTTTCAGCCTTTTTACCATTTCTGCTTTTGTCATGGTTTTCTCCCTGTTGAACAGATGGGTGGCCCGTGGATTTTCAAGCAGCAACATGTGTCGCTGTTGCTGCCTCTCCCCTCCAGGAATGAAAACCCACGGGCGCATTCACAGTTGCTTAGAATTCAGACTTGGGCTGAAAACTGCCGCCCACGCCTTCTCTACAATGCCTTAGAACGAGTAGCTGAAAACAGCCTGGCCGCCGGTGCCGCGACGCTGGCCGACGGAACCTTCAAGGCCGATGTCAACTGTAAAACGGCAGTCCTGGCTCTTGAAGCGAAGCCCAATCTGACCGATGCCGCTCCCTCCTCGCATTGATGCCCCCCGAAGGTTGTAATCGCCGAACCGGGCTACGGACTTGGCGTCGAACTCGTATTCAAAATATGCTCCCGCATAGGGGGCCACCTGGTCGAAGCCGTTGTAGAGCCACCTGCCACCGGCCTTGACCCGCTGCGAATCGCTGGAGCCAAAGCGAAATACGCTGGTGCCCGAGCGGCCCCTTTCGCCATTGACCCGATTCCAGAGGTATGCAGCGGATAAATCCAGTTCGGAATTTCCCACAAGCACCCGGTAACCCAAGGCCAGATCGGCACCGACATAGGCAGAGGCAAAATCGTAGGTGCTGTGATAGCTGCCATTCTGGAGGTAGGTATTAAAATCGGCCTTGACTTCGCCCGCGTGGAACCCCGCTTCGCCATAGAAAGCGCCCAGGTCGTAACGAGCCCTCAAGCCGCCGCCTATGTAGTTGGCGTTCTGGTCGTCGGCATATGTGCGGCCTGAAAGCTGCGAATCATAGCTACCCCAGCCGGATTCGAAATAGGCGGCAAGCAGCAAGTCATCAACCTTCCAGCCAAGGCCCGCAAGCAACGAGAGATGATTAAGGGCAAGGCTGGAATCGCCGCCCGCATTCCAGCGGAAACGCCCGCCTTCGACCCCGGCGAAGGCCACCGGGCGACCGGTCTGCCAATCCGCCCCGGCGCAGCGGGAGTTTGCTGCCAGATTGTAAAGAGCCGGAATTTTGGTGGCGAGATTGCTGGCGGCGTTGACCATCTGGAGTCCGGCCAATTGACCGTGGCCGAGGATAACGGTTTCCGGCGTGCTTTTGGCTGCTCTGATGGTCACGTTGAACGAGTCCAGGCCTTCGCTGCCGAAGTAGTCGTCAACGGAGTAATCAAGCAGACCGCTGTGCGACATGCGTGTATTGATGGTGTACGTGGGGACGCCGTCGGTGTGGCTGAACATGGTGACAACGTCGCCCACCCGCATGGGCTGCGAATTGTCGTCCATCCTGAGGGTCACGTTCTTACCGGAAAGCAAAACCTGATCGGTGACGGTAAAAATAGGGCCGGTATTGACGTCCGCCGATGTAACGGTGAAATCGTAGTTTTCGAAATTGGCGATACCAGCGAGGGAGTATTTGTGGCCCTCGCTTTTGGTGATCAGGCTGTTGCCGGTGACGGCATCGCCGAACGGCGTGCCGCCAGCTATGGTGTAGCCTCCGTAAATGCGGCTATTTGAGTCGAATATCAATGAGCCGGAGAGGCTGACGGTGTTGCCGGTGGCCTCGGCCGGGCTTCCAGCAATATAGGCGGTCGCATAACCGCCGTAGATGCTGCCTCTGAGGGTGCTGGGGCCGATCACGTTGCCGTTGGCGTCCTTGTCGGTGATGGTGACGTTGTGGTTACTGACCACCGAGCCATCATAGCTGTTGGCATAACCGCCATAGATAGAGCCGCTGATGTCACTGCCGCTGACGGTCAGGTCAACACCACCGGTTGTGGCCGTGCCGCCATAACTGTACGCATAGCCGCCGTAAGTGTCGCCGCCAACGGTTCCGCCCTGAACAGTCATTTTGACACCGGAGGTCGTGGCTGCCTCCGTGCCGCGATAGCTATTGGCATAGCCGCCATAGATAAGGCCGCTGACGTTACTGTCACTGACGGTCAGATCAATATCGCCGACAGTGCTCGTGCCGCTATAACTTCTGGCATAGCCGCCGTAAGTGTTGCCGCCAACGATTCCGCCCTGGACAGTCATTTTGACACCGGAGGCCGTGGCAGCCCCCGAGCCTTGATAGCTGTTGGCATAGCCGCCATAGATAGCGCCGCTAACGTTACTGTTGCTGACGGTCAGGTCAATGTCGCCGGTTGTGGCTGTACCGTAATAGCTGTACGCATAGCCGCCGTCGACTCGACCGCCGATAGATACGCCGTTGATGCCGACACTGATGCCGGTGGCCGTTGCTGCGCCTGATGTGCTGCCTTCCCCTGTATACGCCTCGGCACCGAAGACGCGAGAGCCGATATCCCCGCCGTAGATGCTGACGCTGATGCCGGAAGCGACGGCTGAATCATTTGCACTTCGCGCCCTTGCACCGTAGACTGAGTATTTGATATTGCCGCCGCCGATGGTCACTTTGCTGTCGCCGACCGTGGACATGCCTGACTGACTGTTTGCCCAACTGCCGAAAACGTTGCCGGTTTGCCTGGCAGGATCAGAATCACCAATATTTCCACCGCTGATGAAGACCTGGTTGCCCGAGGCCGTAGAGTTGCCGGTAGTACTGTCAACAAAACCGCCATGGACATCACCGCCTATGTCGCCGCCGCTGACGGTGAGGCTGTTGTCGTTGGCTGTGTTTGTGCCGGTGCCAAACTCGCTGCGGGCATAGCCGCCGATAACAGAGTTGAGTGTCTGCCCGCCACCAACGGAGGTGGTATTGCCGTCAGCCTTAGCTACGCCGGAGTTACTCACCGCTGATCCTCCGTAGACCTCTCCGTGGACTTCCCCGGCGTTGACGCCAAGGGTGGCGGTATTGCCGCTGGCTGTGGCTCCACCGGAATCGCTGTGCGTATAGCCGCCGTAAACGCCGCCGGAACTGCCGCCGGAGCCGATATCACCGCCATTGAAGGTCACGCTATTACCCGAAGAAGTGGCGGCAGTGCCGCCGGACGAGACATAGTCCACCCCGCCGTAAACAACACCCGGTACATCACCGTTCACGGTGACTGTGTTATCGGACGGCGAAGTCGGATATAACGATTGTTTGCCTGGACCAGTACTCGGGTCATCGTTCAGCGCGCCGGTGTTGCCCGCATCGCCCACTCCATTCCAGGTAATGTTTTCCGCTCCGGCGGAACCGACAAACAGCCCCAGGCAAAACAACGGGACCATAAACAAACACGCCATACACCGCTTAAAAATAAAATTTTTAAGTGCTTTCATCCATTCGTCTTCCTTCGATCATTTAAATGGTGATTTGCCGTCTGATCTTTCCCGCCCGGCATAGCGGGGTCAAAATCAACAAGACCCTGAGCGTATAAACTATCTACTGGATTAGATTCTGGACATCCCCCTCTGCGCATACTCCTCCCGATGCAATGAAGTATGATGACGTGCAAAACGCCGCCACTTCCTCAACAAAAACGATTAGTGTGGACTTAGATTATTTTCTACACAGAGTGAGGGCGTATTGATATACCCCCGATCGGGGGGATACCTTGTCTGGCACGGCTTTGCGCCACCGGGCCATATAGCAAACACAGAGCAGCCCGGAGGCACATACCTCCGGGCTGCTGTTGGTGAAGCAAATACAGTCTACGTTACAGGGCGTTTTTCCCTGCACATACACGTATAATTAAAACTCAAACTTAAGCTGGAAGCTGCCGCCCACGCCTTCGCGCTTGCCGGTGTAGCCCTGCATACCGAGGTCAACGGAGAAACCGCTGGTCGCGGAAGGCTTGAAGGAAAAGCCAAGCTCACCGATGCCGGTGCCGCCCTTTACGTCCGGCGCGTCAATGGCGTCGCCATTGGCTGTGGCTCTGGCCTTGGAATCGAATTCATGCTCGTAAGCCGCGCCGACGTACGGAGTGAAAACAAGGCCGGAATCCGTGGCAAGGGCGTGGCTGAACTTCGCCCCGGTGCGCCAGCGGTGGGAATCCATCGCCTTGAAGCGGATGGAATCGCCTTCAATGGTCACGGAATCGCTGTCCTGCCGGGTCCAGAGATACTTGGTGTACATATCCAGGCTGGAGGCTTCCGAAATGTTCCAGATGTAGCCGATACCAGCATGAGCGCCGTAGTAGGCGGAGGAAGAATCGAAATCCACCTTGCCGGTGAAGCTGGAGTTGAGGAAGTCGGAACTGGAATAGTCGCTTTCCACCTTCCCGGCCCGGAAGGACGTTTCCAGGTAAATGTTACCGGGACCGATGGGCGCGGTGTCATAACGGGCCAGGATGCCGCCGCCGTAGTACTCGGTATCGCCGTCACCCTTTACGCTGCCGCTGCTGAAGGAGTTGTGAGAATCGTAGCTGCCCCAACCGGATTCAAAAAACGCGCCGAGAAGAAGGTTGCCGTTCTTGCCTTCGTTCAGGGCAAAGTTCCAGCCAAGGCCGGTGGCGAGGTTGAAGCCATCTACATCTACGTGGGAACCGGAATTGTAGCGCAAGGACTGCCCGCCCATTACGCCGAACACTGCCGGGCCGGAACCATTACCAGCGGAAGCGCGAAGCTGCGGTATGCCCTGGGTTGCCAGCATGTCCGCGCCTTGCGTAAGCATGCCGATACCGGAAACGCGGCTTTCCGTGAGGGATTTGAGCTGGGTGCCTATTTGCCCGCCGCTGTCCGCGCCCTCGATGGTCAGAATGTTTGCCCTGAGCAGATCGCCACTGGTAGTGAGGTCGAAAGTCAATTTTTTGCTGACGCCCACCATACCTTCGCTGCCGCCGTTGGTGAGGTTGGCGGCACTCAACGTCACGCCGGTGCGGCTAGCATCAATCAGAGTGATTTTATCGCCAACCGCCACTGTGGAGCCGCCGCCTTCTATCCCTACACAGACAGTGGCTCCATCGATGTTCACTGTACCGTTCTCGGTGATGGAGAGCATGCTGTCGGTTCTAACGTTAAACGTGTCGGGCACATAGAAGTTGAGTTTTTGAAAATTGATAAGGTTAGCCACGGTAACATCAGCTCTTTTCACTTCCAGCGTGTTTCCGGTGTAGGTCGCGTCGGAAAGCTGGCTGGCGAGAAAGGTGGTGTACGAAGAAGAGCTTAGCCTGCTGAGCCCCCCACCCACAAGGGATGTAGCGCTCAAGTCGAGAGGCGTTGTAGAAGAAGCGATGGTTATGGTATTATTGTTGGCGGACATCCCAGCGGAGGTAGCAGCATTGTTATTGACGGCCAACCCCCCGTAAATAACAGGTGCGAGAACAGTGCCACCGTTTATGGTAACGGTGTTACTATCTGCTATACGGATCATGCTTCCGGTAGTAGCATCGCCCACTGCGGTTCCCCCGGCAATCACTTTGCCAGAACCTCCCACTATGCCTTGGTTCAGAACGATGGTATTGTGGGAGGCTGTTGCACTCTCCGTAGCGGAAGCCCATCCACCTCTAATCGTGCCGCTCACGTCGGCATTTATATTCACCGTGTTGTAAGATGCCTCAGCGGTATTAGGGCCTCCGGAAGCTGAGGCATAGGCACCGGAAGCGTTTCCGGAGACGCTGGCGTTGACGTTAAGGGTAAAGTTGTTTGCGGTTGCCACAGTGGGGCCAGGCCAATTCTCCGCATTCGGATTGGAACTATTCCCGAAAACAGGATTACTCGTTGCAGTATTTACATCAGCCGCTCGGGCCGGAACGGGCATAATCAGCAGCCCCGCCAGCAGGAAAACGGCAAACCTTCCACCGACTGTAAAACGTTTCATGTCCTTCCTTCCTCTGTGGTGCATAATTCCTCCGATGCAATGAATGTTGTGATGCAACAAAACGCCGCCATCCCCCGAAAAAAAGCGGGAACAGTACAGACTTTGCTTAATTTGTACACAGAGTTAGATCGTATTGATATACCCCCGACCGGGGGGATACCTTGTCAGGCAAGGCTTTGCGCCGGGTGCCATACCACAAACGCAGAGCAGTCCGGTGGCATGTGCCGCCGGACTGCTCTGCTGAACGTCGGTTCAGACTGCTGCTAATATGTCAGGGACTTTGAAAAAAGAAAGAGAATCAGGATGCCGAGCACAATAAACGAGAGTCCGATAATCGCCGCCATGTCAAGTTTTTGCCCGAACCACAGCCACGCAATCGCCACAACAAGCGCCATTCCGACGCCGGACCACAACGCATACGCTATACTGACGGAAATTGTTTTGAGCGCCAGCGACGAACAATAGAGCGATGCCAGCAACGCAATGGCAACGCCGATAGAGGGTAAGGGCTTTGTAAATCCTTGTGTCATTTTTAAGGCTGTTGATGCAAGGGCTTCGCAAGCGATGGCTGTAAATAATAAAATCCAGTGCATACAGTAGTCTCTTATGGTGGTGTAATAAATATAAAATCCCCCAGACTGGGGGATACTATAGCCGCTATCCACTCTATACACAGAGACAAAGAGTATTTCTATCCCCCCGATCGGGGGGGGGGGCTTGTGATAGGAATAGAAAAGGCAAAGCCGGGCGGAGCAGATCAACTTTGAAAAAATTCACTCGTTCCGTTGCCGAACAACTCGGTGAAGCGACGTGCCGCTTCCATTCTGCCGGTTACGCCCAATTTGGCATAGGCCCGACTTAAGTGTTCTTTGACGGTATCGTTGGAGATGCCCAGGTTTTTAGCAATTACCGGGTTTGATTTGCCTTGCGCCACAAGGCGCAAAAGTTCTTTCTCTCGCGGCGTCAGTAACCCGTTTTTATTGTTGCTCGCCATAGACGAGATAGCGGTAATGCGCTTGGCGAGTGTTTCAATTTCTTCAAGGTGCTCGTTCCCGGATTCTTTGCGCTTGAGCAGGCGCAAGAGCGGGAGAATATACCGTCCGTATTCGGCCAGCGAAAGAATAATGCAGTCGGGACGGGAAAGGTCCAGGGCTTCGCGCAACAATGACAGCGCCTTGTCCTGTCCGCTTATGTGCCATGCCGCCACGGAATGCAGTATCGCGCTGTGGATGCGGGCGAACAGGCATTCCTGTGGAGTAGAGTCGGGTATCTTTTCGGCTACATGCGCGAGGAGGTGCCACTCTTCTTGCAACATAAGCGCCTTTCCGTAAATGGTAAGGCTGAATCCGAAAACTTGCGGCTGCAAGGCGTGTGGCGGTTCGAGAACCCGGCCTTCCCGTAGCCATTGGGGAATGCCCTTAAGATTGCCGCAAACGGCATGTATATACCCCTCTGCCAATTCAACGCAGTCAACGTGCATTATTGCATCCGTACCGCTGATTTGGGAACGCATGGTTTCCAGCATGAGCGCGGCTTCTTCCTGTCTGCCCGACGCTGCATACAAGCGGGCCAGGCTGAATCTGGCAACAAGCGAGGTGGTGATATTCTTTTCCTTATTTCGTCCTACACTGCAACCTCGCAATATTTCGGACAGCAAGGTTTCGGCAGAAGTGAATTCCCCCCGCTCCAGCCAGTATTCCGCGCGGGCCGCTTTATCCGCACTTTTGCCATAACCGCCGGAAAGAGTGTGGTACAAACGCAGATTTTGCTCCGCATGTGCAATGAGTTGATCGAACTCGTCTGGTTTACGCACCGTAATAAACGACATATTGGGACTGCCGAAACTCCAGAGCGAATCCAGACAGCAAATTTGAGAAGGCCCGTTCAGAAGGCGGACTGCCTCGGTGTAATGCTGAAACATTTTTTCCATATCATTAAAGGCAAGCATACCACGCACGGCTTCGCATTCACCCCTGACCCTTTTTTGAAGATACTTCGGCATGGTGTCGGCGGCGAGAGCGAAGCGTTCTTCTGCTTCTTCCAAAAGCATATCCGTACGGGAATCGCTCCAGGTCGCCATATATGCTGCGACAAAGGCCAGCCAGCCCAAAGGATGTTGCAGCCGCACCCGCCAGGGAATAGCCATGGCTATGGCGAAAATTTCTTCGTAAAAATAGGCGCAACTTTCGTCATGCTCATAGAACAGAAAGAAATCCAGAAGCCGTATCAGGTCTTCATCGCGTCCGGCGCGGGCGCACATGCGGAAAGCGTGGGCAAGTTCCATCCTCTTCAGGTAACATTCCCCGGCAATCCGGTACAACGCAGGCTTGTCAATGTGGGCCACGCCGGTAAGTTCTTTTCGCAAAAACTCCTTAAACATACTGTGAAATTTAAAGAGATTTGTTTTTCTGTTTAAAGAAAGCAGGGTGTTTTTTTCGCGCAACGCCCTGAGGCGGGCGGGGGTTTGAGGAACCGCCCTGATTTTTAGCGCGTCCTGCTCGGAAAAGGACTCCATGACGGAAAGGCACAGGAGCAGGTCTTGTTCTTCCTTATCGTAACCGGAAAACACTTTACACATGAGCGAATCGATGCTGTCCGTAGCAAGTATTACCCCGCTGGAACGCCAGTTTTGCAGGCATAACCAAAGGGCGGCGGGCCAGCCTTCGCAAAATTGCCAGGCGTCTTTTGCAACTTTCGGCGCAACGGCTTCCGATATGCCGTTCAGCCGAAGGTATTCCTGCGTTTCTCCTTCCGAAAACGCGAGAAAGTCCTGCTCATGCAGAACAACCAGCATTTTAATCTGCAACTCGTCCAGGCGCATATCCGGTCGGGTTCGGGAAAAGAGCGCCAAATGGAAGCCCGGAATTGCAGCCAGAGTCAGAACATCCAGAAAGACGTTCATGGCCGGGTCTGTTACTTGCTGATAATCGTCAATAATAAGCAAAGTCGGCGGGGTCAGGCCGCGCAGCAGTTCAAAAACTTGCAGACGTTGAGAAGCGGCTTCGGGAAAGCCCAGCCTGCGGATTGCCGGGGCGGCGTCCATGCCCTGCGCTTCTAACTGCCCGAACATATCGTGCCAGAGAAATTTGGCGTCATGCGGCCCCTCCGGCACAGAGTAATAATACGCTTTGCCAAGGGATGATTCGCCCGCCAACTCAACTACTGCTTCAGCAAGAGTTGTTTTGCCATACCCCATCGGCGCGATAAATACCGCCAAAGAGTATTCGGTGATACTTTTCAGCGCTTTTTCCGTCAGTTCGCGGCGCGGTAAAAAATGGTATTCTGACAAAATATATCTCCTTGCTGCCCCTGCGGACTTCACGCACCCGGAGAAACGATGAAAGTACCCCAGACAGACAGACAGGCTGCCAAGGCTGCTTTTATAGTGTGGCAACCGAATAGCGTAGTAGCGTTTAAGAAAGAGATAAAAGCCGTGCCGCAAATTACATTTACTATCACGTGGGGGGTGTAGATTCTATGGCTGAACGGCTGCTTGCTTTCCTTATGCTAATCCTTGCTCCTCAAGGATTATGTTTTACTATAGCACGGCTTACTAGTGGAAACAATCACGCTGTCCACAACCAAGCTCACTATCGTGAAAGCCCCCGGTGCCGCCGTTGGATCTTCTGTTCCGGCTGAAATTGGATACAGCCCTTATCCACGGCAAGGCGTTTACCCCATTTCTTCTCGGCGTAGCGACGAGCTATATCTTCTGCCGTGGAGTCATGGGCGGAATAGAAAATTTTCTTACCGGTATCCCTGATGGTTCCGCCGTTATCCAAGGTAAAAATGACAATGCCCTTGCCGTCGATACGCCGCTTAATGTCGCCAAGGGGTGAACCTTCGGCACGGGCCTCGGCGGTTACCCACCGGCTATCACTATTAGGAACTGTCAAACATTTTGCTGAAAAAAAATCTATAAAGGCAACTGTGGTTAGCATTCGCTCTACGGACTGGGGAACCGGAGAACCAGCCCCTATTCCACTTTCACAAGGAGACATAAAAACTGCCTTGAATACCCTCATGAATGCACGGTATCAAGATGTAAAGAAAGCAAGTACAAATGGTGAATTTGAACTGGTTGAGGTTTTGCTAAAATCTATGTGTAGTGAATTTCGGGTATTGGTAGAGCGATCTATTGAAAATGACCTGTTGTGCGGAGTAGTTCAACGATTTTTACGCCCAGTTTATACATTGAAACTTAAAGAGCTGCCTAAGTTGAAGAATACAGATTGCAGCTTCCTTGACTCACTCATGACAAAATATTCAGGGTTTGAACATTCACAACCAACAGAGTCACCCATTGAGTTGCCAAGCCAAGAAGAACTCCTCACTGATATGACGGCGCTGAAAGATTGGCGCGAGGAATACACAAAACGTCTTGTGCCCGTAGCACAGGAGTAGCTGCGCCGCCCTGTGTATACTCAGAAATTGAATTTTTCAATGAGAATTGATCATTGCTTCTAGATGCGCGCATTCTTCCAAGATAACGTCAAACTCTGGGGCCTGTACCAGTAGGATCCCATCCTGAATCATGCTGTTATAGTCATCACGCAGAGTTTCACGGGCTGCTCCTTCAGGTACAAGGCATAGATGTCCATTCAAGCATTCTCTATAATCAATAGGTGTTCCAGCCTGATCCTTTTCCTGGAAAAACATCGTCTTGTGTCGAACTACTTGTTCTAACCAGGATTTATCCGCAAGCGAGTTCTGAATGCGCTCGGTTGCAGCCAACCGCAAAAGATCATGCCAGTGTCGGGCAAAACGGTTGCCGCGCATTTTGGCCTGTCGGCAAAAAACATGGATGGCGGTAGCCTTTTCCCAAAATGTGCGCTCCATTTTCATAACCCGTGGCAGGGCTTGGGGAAATACAATCTCAGGCATCAGCGGCGCAAGGTCACAAGCAACCGGCAAAACCTCACAAGGATCTCCGGTAGATCGCGCTCCAAATTCCAGCCGGATATGTGGGGCGACATACCCGGTTCCTTGGCGTAGCGGCGGGTATTTCACAAGAACGCTATCACTATCCTTACCGGTTATCTCTAGAGTGGCCTCCATATCGCTATCGGCCAAAGCTGCCTGGAGAATCGGGATAACGCTGTTTTCAATCCATTGAGGTAAGCGGGCGCGTACGGCTTTTGTCCATTTTGCAGCTTGGCTGGATGTGGGCGGGATGCCTTCCGGTTCTGTAGCCATTTCGGGGAGCAGGCGTCGAATATCACAGGTGAGGTCAATATCTTCTGAAAAACGGTCAATAACGTTGTAAGCCTTGGAGAGTGACGTGCCGCCCTTGAAGGTAAGCCTGTCCGCCAGAGGGGAAGAAAAAAGGCAGGACAATGTCCATACAACCCAAACGTCTTTTTCCAGAAGGTGAGCCGGGCGACCAGAACGCGATGCGGCCGTGTCCAAAAGTTCGGCCTGATCTGCGGTGCTAAGAGAAAAATATGTTTCAGGCATGTTGCCCCATTTGACTTACAGTTTTGGCCAACCAGGAAGGCAATTCGGAGCGTACAGCGGCTACTGCTTCCCATTCTTTGGCTGGTATCATTTCGTGCACTTGCTGCATAAGCTCTTCTGCCTGTTCCGGCCCAAGCCAAGCCAAGGCTCTAAGCAATGCCCCACCGGAACTTTCTCCAAGTAGTAATTGCCAGGGTGGGGCATGTTTAATTTCCAGAACACGAGAGCCTAGCCGTAAAGTGCGACTTCGGCCAGAGGTCAAAAAAACTTCACGAACCGGCACTTGTGCGGTCAGGCCAAGGCGGTTGGCCGCTGCCGCGCCATGTGACACCACAGTTTCGCCGGTTTTTTCTGTAAGAGCCGCAAGCAGTCGCTCCGGCGAGGGCGGGCGGGTGCCAAAACGCCCCTGTAAAGGAAGCGTATACAGTCCTCTCCCTACCCGCAGCAACTTTTTTTCTTTCACCAGACGGGTAAAAGTTTGATCAACAGCTTCCCGACTCCCCAAGTGTAAAAACTCCTTGGGCGAGAAAACCCCGCCTTCAGGCAACTGATTGGCCTTGGTAAGTATATGTTGGGCAAGTGAACTCATGATACACCTCTTATGTCAGAAATATATATTAGTTTCTGACAAAGTCAAGATGCTGCGCAGAAACTCAAATTATTTCCACCTTTATTGGCCGCGCCGAAGGCGCGTGTCTTTCAGTTCTTTAATTATGGCGAATTCGCCGTAATAAGAACCGGACAGGGCTGAACGCT
>JAJDHY010000020.1 GCA_030266385.1 Desulfovibrio sp. OttesenSCG-928-I05 | reverse complement strand
ACATGGTTTCGTCCACCGTAAGGACGCGACCGTTCCGGACTGCCGAAAGAGCGCCGTAGTGCTGGCGTTCACCCACGGGCTGAGGGTTTTTGTTCATGGGCCCCTGCTGGATAACATACCAGTCGGGGTTATTGCGTATAAGCTCTTCTTCGCTGACGCGCACAACGCGCTGATCGTCGGCGTTCATGCCGTCAGCAGCCGGGGCAAGGCAGTTTGATCCGCCCGCGCGGGCAATGATATCAGTGGTGATGGAACCCGGTCCGGCCCCGATAAGGCCGGGATAGCGCAGTTCGAAAAAAACGGAAGGCGTTTCCCGCGCGGATTCCAGCGCCGCGTCCAGCACGCGCAGGCGTTCGCGCAGGGAGTCTTCCAGAGCGGCGGCGGCGCGTTCTTCGCCTGTCAGCACGCCCAGTTTATGAATCAGCGCGAAAAGATCCTCAAAAGACGCCACACGGAAAAAGGCGACGCGTATGCCGAGACGGCGCAACGCGTGCACGCTTTCCATGGCCTCGTTGCGCCCGCCCATCTGCAGGACAAGATCAGGCCCCAGCGCGGCGGTCATTTCCAGACTGGGCCGCATATGCGTCCCTATACCGGGCAGATGCGCGAGTTCCGGCATGGCGGCATCCGCCGAGGTGCGGGCGATGATGCTGTCATGCAGTCCCATGCCCAGCAGAATTTCATTGAACGCGCCGTACAGGGCGATAATGCGCCGGGCGGGCTGTTTCAGGCTGATGGTTTCGCCGCTGTCGTCAACAATGGTATAGGGCAGGGCTGTTACAGACGGAATGTCAGATGCGGCGGCAGATGCAGCCCGGAGCGGAAGTGCCGCGCAGACGATGGCGAGAAGCAGCAACGCGCAGATGCTTCCGTACGTACTGCATTTGCCTGCGTTCCGACGCGGCGGCAGAGCAATCAGGCGTGAGGCGGCACAAGAGATCATGCGCTTTCTCCCGGAATAAGCAATGCCTGGGGTAAACCCGTGGTCGGGTGGGGCACTATGGAAAAGCGTGCCCCGTACAGGGCGTACAGCATGCTTTCCGTGTACAGTTCCGTCACCGTGCCGCTGGCAAGGACGCGTCCGCCCTGCAAAAACACCATGCGGTCGCAGTACAGCGCGGCCAGGTTGCAATCGTGAATGGCCACCACAACGCGGGAGCCGTAGCGCGCTACGCGCTGTCTGACCGTATCAAAGAGCGCCACGGCGTGTGCCGCATCAAGGCCCGCGCTGGGTTCATCCAGAAAAAACGTTTCGTCATGCTCGCCGGAAAAGTCCTGCGCGGGCGCGCACTGGGCAAAGGCTCTGGCCGCCAGCGCACGCTGGAATTCCCCGCCGGAAAGGGTGCAGGCGCTTCTGTCCGCAAGCCGTTCCACGTCGGCTTCGCGCATGGCGGCTTCGACGAGCGCCTTGTCGCCCGCGCCGTAGCGGCCCAGAAAGGGCAGGTGGGCGTAGCGGCCCATGAGCACCATGTCGCGTACTGTCAGATCAGGAATATTCTCGGGACGTTGCGGTACCCAGGCCATGCGCCGGGCGCGTTCCCTGTGGGAAAGCGCGGTCACGTCCACTCCATCCAGCAGGGCCGTTCCTTCCCGGAGGGCAAGCATGCCGGAAAGGGCCGAGAGCAGCGTGCTTTTTCCGCTGCCGTTCGGTCCGAGCACGCCGAGTATTTCCCCCCTGTCCACATGGCAGGAAACGTCATGCAGGGCTGGGACCGCCGCGCCGGGATAGTGCGCGGTGATATGCTTGCCCGCTAGCATCGTGTCGCTCCGTCGTCTTTTCCCGCCTGTCCAGCCGGGCGGGACGTGGCGGAAGAACGTGTCAGGGGACGTGCCTGGGGACGGGCCGCACGGTGCAGCAGCAGGCAGAAAAACGGCCCGCCGAGCAGGGCGGTAATGACGCCCACCGGCAGTTCCCGGCCTTCGGACAGCAGCGAACGGGCCAGCACGTCCGACCAGAGCAGCAGCAGCCCGCCCACCAGCGCCGAGCCGATGAGCAGCGGCACATGGCGGGAACCCAGAATCAGCCGGACAAGGTGCGGCACAATAAGGCCGACAAAGCCTATGACGCCGGAAACCGCCACGCAACTGGCCGTGACCGCGCTTGCGCCCAACAGCAGCCAGAGTCGCGCGCGTGGGGCGTTGCAGCCAAGGCGCAGGGCTTCGTCGTCGCCGAGGGCCAGAATATCCAGTTCACGGGCCAGAAAGAGTATGGGTAAAAGGCCCAGCACAAAGCCCGGCAGTAAAAGGCCTATGTCATCCCAGCCTCTGTTCTGGAAACTGCCCATGACCCAGAAGACAATGCCGGGCACGGATTCTTCATCCAGCGCCTTGATCAGCGAAATGAGCGCGCTCAGGAACGCGGCGACCACCACACCGGCCAGAACCAGCGTTTCGCGGCGGAGCGATCCGCCCGCCTGTGCCAGAAAAAGCACCAGCAGCAAGGCGGTGGCGGCTCCCGCAAAGGCCGCAACGGGCAAGAGCGCGGCGGCAAGCCCGGTGGAAATGGCAAGGGCCGCGCCAAAGGCTGCGCCGCCCGAAACGCCGAGCGTAAAAGGATCCGCCAGCGGGTTGCGCAAAATTCCCTGAAACACAACGCCCGAAGCCGCAAGGCCCGCCCCGGCGAGAAACGCGAGGCAGACGCGCGAAAGCCGGATGCCGTTCACCACAAGATACGCCGTGTCGCCATCCGCCGCGCCGCTTCCGGAAAGCCCTGCGGCCAGCAGCCGCAGCACTCTGGAAAATTCCAGCGGATAATGCCCGAAAAGACAGGCCGCGGGCACGGACAAACACACCGCGCCCAAGGCGACGGCCCAGAAAAGCGAAACGCGGGCGCGGCTGTGTAGTTTCATGGTTGTTTCCCTTGCCGGGGAGCGCCCCTGATGGTTTCTCAGGGGGCTTTCCGTTCCGGCTGGCTACTTCTTTTCGTATCCCAGACTAAGCAGGGCTTCATCCAGATGCGCGAACCAGAGTTCGCGCACGGCGGGCAGGGAGAGCAGGGCCTTTTCAATGTTCATGCATTCGTAACCTTTGGCGGTGAGCATGCTTTTCCAGGAATCGGGGTCGGCACCAAAGATATCGTTACGGGCATGTTCCCCGGCAAGGGCGAGCAGGGGGGCCAGCCATACGCGGAGCTTTTTGCCCTCGGGAGCGGGAAGGGCTATCAGGGTATCATCCATGGAAGGCGCGCCTTCCACCGTGCTGATGAACAGCATGGGGTCCAGAATCTGGAGATGCCAGTTCAGGGCGGGGTAGCTCAGGCCGCCCCTGCCTTCCGCACCGTGCCCGATGAAAATGACGGGTTCGCCGCTTTTTCTTTCTTTGGGCAGGGATGCGATCAGCGCGTGGGCCAGTTCTGCGGCCTGTTCGTTGGAGGCCACAAGAGGGTCGCCGACAACGACGCGTTTGAAACCTTTGGGCAGCCCTTCCTGCGCGGTCGCGATCTGTTTGACGCCTTCAAATTCAGCGCCCGTGATGACCTGCATGCTCTGCACGGCGATGTGGTCATAACCCTGATCGCCGAGTTCCGCCAGAATGCGGAAAAGCGAGGGGGCATCCTTGCCCTGCTCCTGCAATTTTTTCATCACGATGCGGGCGGTGAAACCCATGTATACGGGGGTGGGGGCGTAGCGCTCGCGGGCTGCCTGTAAAAAGGCATCCTGTACTTTCTGGGCCTCGGCGTCGGTGCTGCCGAAGCTGGCAAGCACGATGGCGAATGAAGGAGCTTTGGACCGGGCCTGTCCCGTCGGGCTGCCGGCAAGAGCGGTAAACGAGAAAAGGACAAGGCAACTGAGACATAGACTGGCTGTGAGCAAACGTTTTTGCATGAAGAACCTTTGGCGTGAGCCTAAAGGGCCGTGGAGGGAGAAAAAAGTCCTTTCCCCGGAAAAGGCCGGGAAAAGGACTGCCGATTTTCGTCCCCAACAAGCTCGTGCGGCAAGGGCCCGTTGCCGTACGACCGGTAAAGAATTCATGCGGGCAGGTCTTCCGGCTTGCCTCTGCGTGTCCAGTCTTCCCGGAATACTCCAGTGACGTAAAAAGGACAGCATTGTATGAGGCCTACGGCGGCGGGTCCGCTCCCGATTTTGACGGGATTCCCAGTTAGGCCCCGAAGGGCGCCCGTGCCCATGTAATGCTGTAGATGTGATACTTTGTCAACGCGGATAGCGGGTGCGGGGGACTGTACGGCGCTTGCGGGGATTCATTCCTGGCGCTAGAGTTGCCCGGCGCGCGGGATAGCGCATGGAACGGCGTGATTTTTCATTCATATATTCACACGATGTCGACAGGTGCAGCAATGCCGGATGAAACGGCCAGACATGCAAGCCGGGGCCTTGTGCCGGAATATGCCCTACAGGAGGCCCGCCGGAACTTCCCCGGCGGTCTGTTCCAGCCTGAGGGGTCTTTTCGCTTTTCGGCGGATGCGCTGCTGCTGGCGGCCTTTGCCGGGGCTGCTCTTTCGGCCGATCCTGCTGTCTCCACCAGTCAGGACAATCCCGGCAGACCGGGCGCGCTGCTTGATCTCGGCACCGGCTGCGGGGTTGTGGCGCTGGCGTTTTTATTGCGCCATCCGGAATTTACGGCTGTGGGCGTTGATGTTTCGTGCGAACTGCTGGGCGCCGCCCGGCGGAATGCGGCGAATCTGGGGCTGGCGGCACGCTTCGTGGCAGTACGGGCGGACCTGCGCGATGGAATAGTCTGGGACCAGTACGCGGGAGACGGCATGCCCGCCGTTCGCGCCGGGAGTTTTGCCTGTGTCACGGCCAACCCGCCCTACCGGGTGGAGGGCACGGGGCGGCTTCCAGCGTCAGCGGCCCGCCGGATGGCGCTCTTTGGTGATGCGGCAACCCTGCCGTCCTTTGTGCGGGCCGGGGCGGACGCTCTGGCAGCGGACGGAGCCCTGTGTATGGTTTTTCCACTGGATCGGGAAGAGAGCCTCACGGCGGCGATACTGAATGCGGGATTGTTCCCGCGCCGTGCCCGGTCTGTGTTCTTTCATGAGCGCAGCGCGGCAAAGGCGCTTCCATCACCCGGAGACGGGCTGATCCTGCTTGAGGCCGTAAAAAAGGCCCCTGCCCGCATTGTGCGGGAGGAGCCTTTGATCATGCATGCCGGGCATGGGGCGGATACCCGCCTTACGGATGAGGCGTCGGCCTTCTGTCCGTGGCTGGGCAAAGGGGCGGAGCGCTCCGGCTGCTGACAGCGGCGGGAAACGGAAAAGCCGCCGCCGCTATTCTCTCGGGCGCTTTCTCGGGCGGACCACATGACGGCAGAATTCGTCGCCGTCCAGCATGTTTTTCAGGTGAATATAGGCAAGGCACGGGTTGTACGCGTCCATCTTGGCCTGATCCACGTAGCAATAAATGCGGGCAAGTTCCTTATCCATACCTTTCAGTTCATCGGCAATGGGGCATTTGGTGACTTTGACCATATCCTCGCCGTTCAGCATTTCCGCGTTCATTTCCCAGCCGACGGACGGCAGGTCATCGGCATAGTTGGCTGCTGAAAGGGGAATACCGGCGGCGACGTTTCT
The DNA here is from genome assembly GCA_030266385.1 of Desulfovibrio sp. OttesenSCG-928-I05. Taxonomy (GTDB): domain Bacteria; phylum Desulfobacterota; class Desulfovibrionia; order Desulfovibrionales; family Desulfovibrionaceae; genus JAJDHY01. The sequence goes on along the minus strand of JAJDHY010000020.1, from coordinate 18,913 downwards.
CTCTTTGGCCTCGCGTCCGATCTGTGCGCCGTAAGCGTCTATGGCCTTGCGCGTCAATTCGCGTGCTCTGGCCGGGCCGAGCTCCGTGTGCAGGGTTTCCGCGAAATGCTTGTACAGAAGGGCGAGGCGGCGGATCATCTTGGATACGTTTTCGGCTTCGGACGATTGGCTTTGCCCGTTTTTATCGGCTGGTCCGTTACGATGGGAAGGGTCGTGTGTCATGGGGGCTCCTTCTGCTCCGTGCGCGGAATTTCGGGGGGAAAAAGTGATAACCGCCCGGAAAAAATATGTATGAAGGGGTGAAAAGGCAAGCATTGAACGCTCTTTTCACCCCTTTTTATTCCGGCCTCCCCTTTGGGAAGTCAGGCGCGAAGAATTGCTGCCCAAGGCCTGCTTACACTAGGCCTTGTTCTCCCACTTCTCTTTCGGGAGCCACAGGCGCAAGGCGCGTTCAAAATCCTTGATATCGAGCGGTTTGGGGAGAAAATCATTCATGCCGCTTTCAAGGAACATGGTCCGGACATCCCCCACCGCATTGGCGGTCAGCGCGATGATGGGCACGGTGCGGCAGCGTTCCAGCGGCATCGCACGGATATGCATCGCGGCTTCCACGCCGTCCATTTCGGGCATCATGTGGTCCATGAAGATGATGTCGTACCCGGTATCTTCGATTTTGCGGAGCGCTTCCGCGCCGGATTCCGCCGTATCCACTTCCGCGCCGTATTCGCTGAAGATACTTTTGGCGATGACAAGGTTGATCTCGTTGTCATCGACCACAAGCAGCCGCGCGTTGAGGATATGCAGCCCTTGCCGCATGTCGTCTTCATAGGATTCATTGCCGGTTCCGCCCCCGTAGCCGAGAAGGCGGGCCACCACGGCGCTGGTCAGCGGGGCATAGGATACGGTTACGTCCGAAGGAAGCCCCTGATTATCGAAATAATCCCTGGAAAGGGCGATCAGGCGCGTTGTGGCGGGAAGTTGTTCCCGGTTGATGGACGCGTACTTGTCGTACTCGAAAAATACGTGGGTGTATTCACCCAGCTCTTCGGGCCCGTCAACAATATCGGCCCGTGCGCCGAGCCGTTCGATGGTGCGCCGCAGGCTTTCGGCCTTGGTGCTGTTCCGCAGCCAGACAGCGACCTTCTGGTTGTGCGGGCCGGGCGTTTCCACCACCGGGCTATGGTTTGCGACGGGCTGGGCCACTTCAAAGGAGAAGCACGAACCCTTGCCGTAGGTGCTTTCAACGGTAATGCTCCCGCCCATGAGTTCAAGCAGGTTTTTCGTGATGGCAAGGCCGAGGCCGGTTCCTTCCACGTTGCGGTTTTTTTTGGTGTCCAGCTGGGAGAAATTCTGGAACAAAAGCGGCAGATCTTCCCGCTTGATGCCTATCCCCGTATCTTCGATCCGTCCTTTCAGCAGAATGTTATTTTCGCTGACGGGAACGGCGCTGAGCGCGAAGATGATATGCCCGGCATGCGTGAACTTGGCCGCGTTGGTCAGAAGGTTGATGACGATCTGCTTGAGGCGGATGCAATCGCCCATGAGCGAGCAGGGGATATCCGGGCTGTCTTCAATGATGAATTCTATGGGTTTGTCGCCGATCCGGACGTTGATCATCGTCACGATATCATTGATGAACGAGGCCACGTCATAGGGTTCGGAAACAATTTCAATGGCGCGGGCTTCGATTTTTGAGAAATCGAGAATATCGTTAATGATGGCAAGCAGCGAGTTTGCCGCTGTTTTGATGTTCCGCAGACATTCCAGGGTATTGTCCGGAGGATTCTGGCGCAGCGCCATATCCGCCATGCCCATGATGGCGTTCATGGGGGTGCGGATTTCGTGGCTCATGTTCGCCAGAAATTCGCTCTTGGCCCTGTTGGCAAGTTCGGCCGCTTCCAGCCGCCGCTGTTCGGTTATGTCCGTATAGAACCCTTCAAGCAGTCGCGGCGTTCCGTCGGGGTTTCTTTCCACCACATGGCTGCGTTCCCATATCCATTTGACCGTGCCGTCCTTCATGATCATCCGGAAGGTCGTTTCCAGGGGCAGGCCGACCGACAGGGTGACCTTGTTGAGGGCGGCCAGCGGTTCGACATCATCCGGGTGGATCATATCGAAAAATTTTAAGGCGTTGTTGAGCAGCAGTTCATCGGGGCTATACCCTGTGAGCGGAAGACTGCCTTCACTGACAAAGGTGAAGGTGAAATGCGGGGGATCGTTAAGGCACTGGTACACCATGCCCGGCAGGTTGGACATCAGGGTTTCCGTACGGCGTTTGCTGACGGCGAGTTCCAGCATGGCCTGATAGCGTTCGGCTGATTCCATGGCCAGGGCGGTGAAGTCCGCCAGGGAACTGGCGAAGTTCTGTTCGGCCAGCGTCCAGTGCCGGAACGTATCATTCTGTTCAATGCAGACCACGCCCACCAGTTCTCCCCCGACGCGGATCGGGGCGTCCAGCAGGGAACACAGGGCCGGACCGTAGGTTTCCAGCAAGTTGGGAATGATATTGTCTTTTGTGGAATCATTGATGATGAGCAGGCGTTCGGTGCGCAGCAGGTCAATATATTGCAAGCGGTCGGCAAAGGGGAAGTTATCCTGAACCGTCAGCGAGTCGTCCGAATACTCGTACGAGGTGATGCTTTCCAACTGTTGCTTTTCATGGTTGACCCGCCAGATGCCGACACGGGTTGTTTCAAGCGCCCGGCACCCTTCCCTGGCGATAACGTCTGTGGCTTCTTTCAGAATCCCTGCTGTCAACGCGGGAGTTTTGGTTATCAATGCCAGAGCGTTACTGAGTTTATCGGCATTTTGCGGTGTTGACGTCTCGTTCACTACGAAAATCCCCGAATGCTGTAGGTGGTGCGCCTGTAGGTTCGGTAGCGTCGAAAGCCGGACCTGTTGCGGTATCCGGCCCGACCGCAACGCGCGGCGTGTGTATTTTGCTGTCAGAATTCAAGCAATCGTTCGCAAGGCCGGAGCGAAACGCCCCCGCGCCTTTCCGTCCGTCACGGCACGTGTGCCGGGTGGACTGTATCGTTCACGTTCATCTTTGCCAGAGAACGTGGTTTTTTACAACGGTATGTCACATTTTTTCACTGTTTACACAAAGTCGGGAAAGACGGGGCGGTACACGGGGAACAGCCGTTGCCGGGGACAAAAACCCGGACAGGTGCGGTGCGCGCCTGTCCGGGTTACGGGAATCGGGTATACAGGCCCACCCCGCGTACGGGGCATGGCCTATGGATAGTTTACTGCGCCGTACCGGCAATCCAGGTGGTCATGATCGCGGTGCCCTGCAGGAAGTCGTCGATCGTCATGCCCTCGTCGGGATTGTGGCTGCCGTTGGCGTTGCGTATGAAGAGCATTGCCGTGGGCACGCCAGCCGCTGCGAATGCGGCGGAATCGTGCGATGCCGGGCTGCCGATCAGGCGGTTCGGGATGGCAAGTTCGTTCGCGATGGTTTCAAACCCGTCGCGAATCGCCGGGGCCATTTCGCCGACTGCGGCGCGGGCGGTGTGCCCAAGCTCAAAGCGGACGCCGCGGCGCACTTCGATAGCGCGGATGATTTCCAGTGTTTTCGCTTCAAGTTCCGCGAGGTGCGCGGGATCGTAAGCGCGCACGTCAAGGGTGAAGCGCAGTTCGCCCGGCACCTTGGTCATGGCGTGCAGTTCCGGGTCGGTGGTGAACTGGCCGATGGTGCAGGCCATGGGCTTTCCCGCTTTTTCCCATTCCGCCCACAGGGCGTCCATGGCGATGACGAATTCGCTGGCCGCTGTCACGGCATCGTGACGCCAGTCCTTGAGCAGGCCGACGTGACCGTATTCTCCCAGCACGCGGGCGTCGGGAAAACGGAAGTTGCCGGGAATGCCGGTGCCGATGCCCACGGGGAGGCCGTCCCGGTCAAGCAGCGGGCCCTGTTCAATGTGCAGTTCCAGGAAGCAGCGCAGCTCTTCCGGTTCAAAGGTCTTCTTGCCTGCCGCCACCGCGTCGGGGTCGCCCCCGGCGGCGCGGATGCCGTCGGACAGCACCAGGCCGGAATCAACCCGTTTCGCGTCGAGGGCACCGTCGGGCAGTGTCCCGAGCGCACCGCGCGAACCGATATACGATACGCCGAACCAGGCGCTTTCTTCGGCGCGCACGCCCATGACCGAGAAATCGCAGCTCAGCTGGATGCCCAGATCTTTCAGCGCCGCGCAGGCTACCAGCCCGGCGACCACACCGGCCGCGCCGTCAAAATTGCCGCCCTGCTTGACCGAGTCAAGGTGCGACCCCGTCAGGATTTTCGGGGCTGAAGGGTCGCGTCCCGGCAGGGTCATGTACGTATTGGCCATGGCGTCTCTGGTGACGTTCAGCCCCAACGATTCGGCAATTTCCCCGAAGCGTTTGTGGACGTTCGTTTCTTCGGGGCTGTATGGCGCGCGCGTCACCCCGCCTTCAGGATCATGGGAGAGTTCGATGAGTGCGGCGAACAGTTTTTCAGCCAGCGGGCGCTGTCTGGCGACTGCCTCAGCAATGCGTGCGCCGTCAGGAAATGCGGGATTCGTGCTCACTGTGTATCCCCTTTGCAAGAGTATTTGCGACGAGCTTCGTCGTCATTGTGCCGTCCGTCCGGGACGATGAAAATACCGGTATCTCGCGGGCATACGGGCTGAAACGTGTGCATGTCAGGGTGCCGCGCAAGAGAATGTAAACGCGAATTTTCATAGCACATTCTTTTTGCAGACGCTATCCGTTATCCCGGATGGCCTTCTGAAAAGGAAAAAGCCCTTGCGGGTGTACCGCAAGGGCTTGATTTTTATGGTGGGCAGTAGGTGGCTTGAACACCTGACATCCGGCTTGTAAGGCCGGCGCTCTACCAACTGAGCTAACCGCCCGTCGAAGGACAAAACTGTGCTTACGGCAAGAGGCGGCTCGCGTCAATGGGGAAAACGCATCCGGCCGCCGCCGTCGGGCAAACGGCAGCGGCCGGGAAGTAGCCGCAGGAATCGTCAGGAAGAGGCTGTATGTATTTCAGATGGTATTGTAGCCGTAAAACCGGGTCTAGCGTCCCTGAGGGGCGTTCCCCCACCCGCCGCGATGGCCGCCAAAGGAGCCGTGACCGCCCCAGTGATGTCCGCTGTCGCCGCGCATGCCCTGCCGGGGGCCCATGCCGCCCATGCCCATTCCGGGGCCGAATCCGCGGGACGCGTCAATGCCGACCTCTTTCTGAACCCGCGCGGCGCACGCTTCAAATTCGGCGTTCATCTGCTTGCGCAGGGCGGCAATTTCATCCACAAGCGCCGTGATCTGTTCGGGCTTGGTGTTGGGGTTGGGGCTCAAAGCACGCAGGGTCATTTCCTTGGAATAGAGCTGCTCGCGGAGCGGCTGCATTTTCTGGAAACTGTCTTTCATGATGGCGTTGAACGCCGTCTGTTTTTCCGGGGTCAGCGCTTCAACCGCCGCCTGGCGATGGCCGTAGAAAGGGGAGGCGGAAGCCAGCATGGGCATGGCGGAAGCAAGGCCGACGGCCATGGCGCACGCGGCGATTATTTTGGTACTCTTGTTCATGGGGTTCTCCTTATACGGTAAGTGGTAACGAAAAAGTTCTTTGTTCAGTGCCGGACACCGGCACGCTCATGCTTTCTCTTAGGCAAAGTCTGTGCCATTTTGTATGTTATTGATTTAACAGAAGTAATATTTTTGTGATCTTTGACTTGTGCAAATCATTTTGCACAAGTTGCTGTTTCTTGTGCAAAGGACGCGCGTGATGTGCAGAGTTTTTACGGAGTGGTGAAAAAAGAGTCGCGGCGTGGGAAAACGCCGTAAGGGCAACGGCTTATCAGCTGTCACCCGCTGGTTTTTGCGTCACGCTTCTTTTTGTTACCATGTGGTATTATTGTATTTTCACGTATTCTCATTACGGTTTATCCAACTGGATTTTTTTGTGCAGCTGGCATAGTGTACCCCACGTCGCACGAAGAATTTTTCTTTAATCTATTATAATTATTAGGTATATTTAAAATGGTCGCAGCAAAACGTACGTCGAAGCTTCCGTCGCTTGCCTTGAACCCCAACGCCGAAGTTGTGCTCGGCAAGCGCTATTTCCTGAAAGATTTTGACGGCAAGCCTCTGGAGGATGCCAGAGGGCTTTTCTGGCGCGTGGCGTCGGCCGTCGCTTCGGAAGAAGGCAAGTACGGCGAATCGCCCTACACGGCTGATGAACTGGCCCGTGAGTTTTATACGGTGATGACGAACTGGAAGTTCCTGCCCAATTCCCCGACGCTCATGAACGCCGGGACCGATCTGGGGCAGTTGTCCGCCTGTTTCGTGTTGCCCGTCGGCGATTCCATCGAGGAAATATTCGATGCGGTGAAGCATGCGGCCATGATCCACAAATCCGGCGGCGGGACGGGCTTTTCCTTCTCCCGTCTGCGCCCCAAGGATAGCCGCGTAGGGTCCACCGGGGGCGTCGCGTCCGGTCCGCTTTCTTTCCTGCGTATTTTCAATACCGCTACCGAGCAGATCAAGCAGGGCGGTACCCGGCGCGGCGCCAACATGGGCATTCTGCGCGTGGATCATCCCGATATTCTCGATTTCATCAAGGCGAAAGAGCGGGAAGGGGAATTCAACAACTTCAACCTTTCCGTAGGACTTACCGAAGAGTTCATGAAAGCTGTGGAAAAGGATGAGGAATACCCTCTGCTGATGCCCGGTAGCGGCGAGGAAAAATCGCGCCTGAAAGCCCGCGAGGTATTTGAACTGCTTGTGCAGAAAGCCTGGGAAAGCGGCGATCCCGGTATCGTGTTTCTGGATCGCATCAACCGCGATAACCCCACCCCGGATCAGGGGGATATGGAATCCACCAACCCCTGCGGCGAACAGCCGCTGTTGCCGTACGAAGCCTGCAACCTCGGTTCCATCAACCTCTCGGCCTTTTTCAAACCCGGTACGGCCAACGCCCCCGAAGACGGTATCGACTGGGAAGAACTGCGCCGGGTCGTTCATCTTGCCGTGCGGTTTCTGGATAACGTTATTGACGCGTCCCGTTTTCCCCTCGATCGCATTGCCGAAACCGTGCACACAAACCGCAAGATCGGACTCGGTGTCATGGGTTGGGCGGATCTGCTCTATCTGCTCAAGATTCCCTATGACAGTCAGGCGGCCCTCAATCTGGCGGAAAAAGTCATGGGGTTCATCCGTGAAGAAGGACGCGTCGGTTCGCAGATACTGGCCAAAGAACGCGGTCCCTTCCCGGCCTATCCCACATCCATTTTCGCGCAAAAAGGTCTCGGACCCTACCGCAACGCCACGGTGACCACCATCGCGCCCACAGGCACGCTTTCCATCATCGCGGGCTGTTCCTCTGGTATCGAGCCGCTTTTTGCCCTCTGTTTTACCCGCAACGTCATGGATGGCGAAAAGCTGGTCGAAGTGAACCCCTATTTCGAGCAAGCCCTCAAGGACGCGTCCTGCCACAGCCCGAAACTCATGGAAAGCGTGGCCGCCAAAGGGTCCATCGCCTCTTTCGAATATCTGCCCGAAGATATCCGCAAGGTTTTCGTCACCGCCATGGATATCGAGCCCGTCTGGCATCTGCGTATGCAGGCGGCCTTTCAGCTCTATACCGACAACGCCGTTTCCAAGACCGTGAACCTGCCTGCCGACGCCACCCAGGACGAAATCCGCCGTATTTACTGGATGGCCTACGAGCTCGGGTGCAAAGGGGTTACCGTCTACCGCGACGGGTGCAAAAGCGCCCAGGTGCTCTCCACCGGCGAAGGGTCGCGGGAAGCCGAGGAAAGCGCCGATTCCGCCTCCCATGTCCGCGCCCGGCCCGATGTCGTCTACGGGTTCACCCAGAAAGTCGCCACCGGTCACGGGTTGATGTACGTCACCATCAACGAGGTGGACGGGCATCCCTTTGAAGTGTTCGCCACCATCGGTAAATCCGGACGGTCCACCACCGCCAAGGCCGAGGCTATCGGGCGGCTGATCTCCCTGGCGCTCCGATCCGGGATCGAAGTGGAACAGATCGTCAAGCAGATCAAGGGTATCGGCGGGGAAGTGCCCGTGTTCCAGCGCGGTAAGCACGGGCAGGTTCAGTCCATCCCCGACGGGATCGCCTGGGTGCTGGAAAATCGGTATCTGAAGTCCAAAAATCCCGAGTATGTCGTCAACGGACTCGGTGCCCAGCACTGCCCGGAATGCGACGAAATTCTCATCTTCCAGGAAGGATGCCACATCTGCCCCAGCTGCGCGTTCACAAAGTGCGGGTAGGGGAGAGATGATGCCTCCGGCGGCCGGGGGGAGAAGGGGAACTTTTTGAAAAAAGTTCCCCTTCTCCCCCCGGACCCCCCTCATCCCTTCCAAAACTTTTATTAGGGGGGTAGGGGGTGGCTGTTAGCGGGCTGCGTTGTTTTTCATTCTGGTTGCTGTGATCTGCTTTTTTCTTTCCTTTCCTCTTCGTGTTTTTTCTTTTACCTCTACCCGAACATGCTGACGCTTGAATCACTTACCATACGCTACGGCGGGCTGATCGTGGCTTCGAATCTTTCCCTGTGCTGTGCGCCGGGGAAGATTCACGCGCTGATCGGGCCGTCGGGCTGCGGCAAATCAACGCTGCTCAACGTCCTGTGCGGGATTCATAGGGAGTATGAGGGGCGGGTGCTCTATGATGGGAAGGCGCTGGATGCAAGCGGAGTGCGTATAGGATACGTGCCGCAAGGCTACGGCTTGCTGGATTGGAAAACCGTGTGCGGGAATATTTTTTTGCCGTGGCAACTGGGGCCGGATGCGCGGCGGCGTGCAGGTGGCCCGGGTGGCACGGACCGGGAGCGGGAAGCACGGGAAATTATCGGCATGCTGGGGCTGGATGATGTGCTGGATCGCTACCCCGGTGAAATCAGCGGCGGGCAGCGGCAGCGGGCGGCTCTGGCCCGGGCCTTTGTGCTGAACCCGGATATCCTGTTGATGGACGAACCCTTCTCCGCGCTGGATGCGTTCACGGCGGCGGCATGTATGGAACTCTTCCTGAAACTGTGGCGGGAAAAGCGCGTGACCACGCTCTTTATCACACACAATATGCATGAGGCGGCACGGCTGGGCGAACGGATTCTGGTCATGGGTGCGGCTTGTCCCGGTGCGCTCGGTGCCCCCGGTGAGCCGGAAGCACAGGGCGCTGCCTTTCGTATGGATATTGATAACGAATCCTTCGGCTCCGACGATGAGGACGCCAGAGCGCGGGTGGTGAAGCGGCTCTCGGCCGGGCTGCGGGAGGCCATGCCATGAGACGGCGCGCGGGATTTTCCGGCTGGGGGGCGACGCTGTTGCCCGCTCTCGGCGGTATGGCGGCGCTTTTGCTTGTCTGGCAGCTGGCTGCCTGGCTGCTGCATTTGCGGGCGCTGCCCGGCCCGCTGGATGTCGCGGCGGCGCTGCCTTCCGGTCTGGCGCAAGGGCTGGGCGCTCACGCGGCGGTGAGTGTGCGCCGGGTGCTGCTGGGCTTGGGGCTGTCGCTGGGCATCGGACTGCTGTTCGGCATCCCCATGGGCTATTGCCGCTCCTTTGACCGCTACGCGCGGCCCGTGCTGTATTTTTCCTACCCGGTACCCAAGCTGGCCCTGCTGCCCGTGGTCATGCTGCTGTTCGGGGTGGGGGAGGCCGCTAAAATCTGTGTGATCGTGCTGATTCTGGCCTTTCCTCTCATGGTGTCGGTGCGCGATGCCGTGCGGGCGATACCGGAAGAAGACTTCGCGCTCTTCATCACCTTGCGGGCGAGTTTCATGCAAACCTTGCGGCATGTCATTCTTCCGGCCAGTCTGCCCGCGCTTTTTTCCGCGGTGCGGGTGTCCATCGGCATCGCGTTTTCCGCGCTCTTTTTCACGGAAACCTTTGGTACGGATAAGGGTTTGGGCTTTTATATCACCGATTGCTGGATGCGGCTGGATTACCCGCATATGTATCTGGGGATAGTGGTTCTTTCGCTGGCGGGCGTCGCGCTGTTCATGGCGGCGGATCTCTGCGCCCGCGCGCTTGTCCCCTGGAAAATGGATAAATAAAGCGGAAAATCAAGCTATCAGGCGATTTACGCTTGACGGGAACATGGGGAACGTGAAATATCGAAACTGATGGCTCCGGTATGAGCAAGTGTATGTGCCGTTGCAATGAGCCGTTCCGGGCGGGTGGATACCGCCGGGACGCGCCGGGTGCACGCTGCGGCAGCGAACGTGATTGATGCTCATGGAGCAGGTATGAAAGGCCCCGTTACATTTCTGTTGTTTCTGACAGCGTTCCCGCATGGCGCGGGGGCCGCTGTTGGTGGCGATTTCGGCGCACCCGGCGCGGAATCGTCCGGCTTTTTTGACGGGAGCCTGATCGGCTCGATTTTCTTTGGTACGGAATACACAGGCGTCAGCGTGGCGGACATTCTCGTGTTCGCGGTGCTGGCTTTTCTTTTGCTTTCCGTACTGCGCGTTTCCTCGGGGAAAGGCGGCAAAGGCGCGGGCGACGCGCCGCCACGCCAGGAACCTCCGAGGCCCACACTGCCCCGGCGCGAGGGGGCTTCTTCCGCACACGATCCCTGGGCCCGACTACGGTCCAAGGACGTTTCGTCCCCGCCATCTGCTCCCGGGCCTGGACAGTCATCCGGTGAACTGTCCGGGCCGAATCAGGGAAGCCGTTCGCAAAATACGTATCAGGATCAGGGCTCTCCACGAAATGTGGGGACTGGGGAAACACAGGGCGCAGAAGCTCCCGCCGTTTCTCCCGCAGCCACGGCGCAAGGCGGCGCGGAATACTCCCCCGCCACGTTGAAACTTCGCAAGGATTTCGATCTGGAAGATTTTCTCAAGGGTGCGCGTATATTGTTCGCCCGCTTGCAGGAATCTTTTGATCGCAGGGATTTTGAGGATATAGCGCTCTTCGCCACGCCGGAAGTGGTGGACGCAATGCGCGATCAGGCCGAAAAAGAAGGGGCTCCGTCCAAAACGGCGATTCTTCTGGTCAAGGCGAACCTCATTACCCTGAACATTGAAGACGGTCAGGAAGTGGCCGAAGTGTTCTTCGATGTGCTTCTGCGTGAAGGCAGCGCCGCCGGACCTTCGCAGGTCAAGGAAGTCTGGTACTTCGTACACCCCGTTGACGGGGGTTACTGGCAGCTGGACGGCATCCGCCAGGTGGAATAGCGCAATTCGCCGCACGGCGAATCTCCCTTAAATCCCAAGGCCCGGCAAGACCGGGGCTGAACTGAAAAACGGTACGCACCCCGCCGCGCTCCATTGTGTATTGCTGTACGCAATTGTGCGCCCCGCTGGTGCCGCGAACCGGATGCAGTAACAACCCGTAAAGGATCAAGCACTATGAACCGTTCTGTATGTGAAGATATTTCCTCGTTTCTGGTAATGGAAGTTCTGGAGAAAGCGGATGCGCTGGAGCGTTCCGGCCGCCGCATCATCCATCTTGAAATAGGCCAGCCGGATTTTGATACGCCCGAATGCATCAATGAAGCGGCCATCAAGGCCATGCGCGACGGCAAGACCGGCTACACGCACAGCATGGGTATCTGGCCCCTGCGCGAAGCCATCGCGGCCTATTATGAGCGGGAATATAAGGTCAACGTTTCGCCGGAACGCATTATGGTCACCGCCGGGTCGTCTCCGGCCATGGTCATGGTCTTCTCGGCCATTTTAGGGCAGCGCGATACCGTGGTCATGCCCGACCCCACCTACGCCTGTTACCACAAGGCCGTGACCTTCTGCGGGGGAAAGGTGCGGCAGGTACCCACGCTGGAAGAAGAAGGGTTCCATCTGAACATACACGCCATGCGCGGGCTGTGTGATGATTCCGTGGCCGCCATTCTCGTCAATTCCCCCTCAAACCCGGCGGGCAGCCTTATCTCGCCCGAAGATCTGAAAGCCTTGTGCGAGCTGCCGCCCGTTATGGTGTCCGACGAGATTTACCACGGGCTCGTCTATGAAGGCCGCGCCGCGTCCGCTCTGGAATACGATCCCGACGCCTGCATTCTGGATGGTTTCGCCAAACGCTACGCCATGACCGGCTGGCGGCTGGGCTGGGTTGTACTGCCCGAGCATCTCATGAATCTCGCGTCGCGTTTTCAGCAGAACTTCATTATCTGCGCCAACAGCATGGCCCAGTATGCCGGTATCGCCGCGCTCGAACAGGGTAAACCCCACACCGAACGCATGGCCGCCGAATACAACCGCCGCCGCGTCCTGCTGCTTGAAGGCTTGCGCTCTCTCGGTTTCGGCGTGTCTTCTTCCCCGGCCGGGGCGTTCTATATTCTCGCCAATGCCCGGCATCTTGGAATGGACAGCCTGCCGCTGGCCTTTGATATTCTTGAAAAAGCAGGCGTCGGCTGCGCCCCCGGTATCGATTTCGGTCCCGGAGCCGAAGGCTACCTGCGTTTCAGCTACGCCAGCTCGGTGGAAAATATTGAAGAGGCGCTGCACCGCCTGAAAGGCTATCTGGAAACCCTGTAACAGGGATTTACCGGCCGCCGGAGAAAAGCTCCGGCGGCCGGTGGACTTTGCCACGGACCGCCGGAACTGTTCTTTATTCCCTTCCTTCCTTACGTACCTACTGTGCCCGCAAGGATTCGCCCAGCGCCAGAATGGTGTTGGCGTAGACGGTGCTGTTGTTGTAGCGCTTGATGACGGCGTGCTGCTGATCGCGGGTCATGCTTTTTTTCCAGCCGTGCCCGCGCAGGTAGTTGGCGACGCTGGGGATGGCGTCGGCCGGCTCAAAGAGGTTGACCACGCCGTTCTTGTCGCCGTCCACCGCGTAAGGTTTGAGGTTGGAAGGCATGAACTGGCACATGCCTATGGCCCCGTAAACGGAACCGGGCATTTCAAAGGGATCGAGATTGTTTTTGCGTATGTGTTCCAGCAGGGCTTTCAGTTCCTTGTACGCCCATGTGGAACGTTCGGTCAGCTTTTCGCTGATCCAGGCCAGACGTTCATTGGTGACGCCGGGCAGGGAATTGATGGGTTCGGCCACGCGTTCGGGCGAATCGGCCGACGCCATGCAGGCCAGACTCCAGAAGGCGCTGTCCTTGCCGAGGTAGGTGCCCAGTTTTGTTTCCACCATAAGCAGCGCCACAATGACTTCACGCGGCACATGGTAGAGTTCTTCGGCAATGGTGAAGGAAAGCTCGTTCGAATCCAGAAAAGCCCGGCATAGCGCCTGAATACCGGGGGTAACGAAGCCGGGGTACACGCGGTCGGCGGGTATGGCCGGTCGCGGCCCCTGCTGCGGCTTGCGGACGTAGCGGGATGTGTAGAGTTCCGTAATTTTGGTACCCATGGGTTTGGACGAATAGGAATCCCCCATGGCCGTGAAGAAGAGGCGCAGATCCTCTCCATCCAGCCCGTCCGCTTTCAGGCGGTCCAGAAGCGGCCCCCAGGTTTCCGGAACGGGCGGGAGCCTGTCTCCGAAACCCGCAGGCCGGGGGTAGCTGGGCGCTTCCGCCCAGACCCGGAGCGTTTCATGCGGGGGGAACGCATCCGCCCGCTGGGGCAGGGGCGGCGACAGGAGCGGGGCTTCCCGCGAGGCACAGGAGCAGAGCATGCTCACAGCGCAGAGCAGGAAACAGAGGGTGCGGGCTGTGCGCATCACGGACCGCCGTGTGATCTGTGTACATATCATGAAAATTTCTCCGCAACCGGGGCGGCGCCGCGCATCAGGCGGCGTCATCGTCCACGCATATGATGCCGCGATCCGTCCCGGTAAGGCAGAATGGACCGTTTTCGGTTATTTCGTAAGTATTTTCTGTGCCGACCATACCTATGCCCGGCAGGCCGATTTTCGGTTCCAGAGCAATGGTCATGCCGCATTGCAGGGGTTCGGTGAACCCGCGTGCGATGATGGGCCATTCGCTGATAGTAAGGCCGATTCCGTGGCCGAGGAAGGGTACCTTGTTGCCGCCAAAGCCCATGAACCCTTTGGCGAATCCGGCATCTTCCGCCATGCGCAGGCTCTCGGCGTAAATGGCCGCCGGGATGGCACCGGGTTTGAGGAGATCGGCGCAATGCGCTTCAATAGCTTCCGTCACGTCCTGGGCTTGCTGGACGAGGGGCGGAATATCTTCGCGCCGTCCGGCAAAGTAGGTGTCGGTCTTATCGGTGAGATAGCCTTCAAAACTGAACCCGGTATCGGCGAGCAGCACTTCACCCCTCGCCCAGCGGGTGGTCTGGCTGGCCATGAGGGGGGATGCCGGGTGCGCGCCTTCCAGCCCCAGCGGGCCGTTGTAGGCGGTGGGGTAGTTGCCGTTTTCCCCGGCTGTGATGTTGCCGAGAAAAACCCCGGCCCCCGGCATGCCTGCGGGCAGTGCGCCGCAGTGATCGAGACTGAAGAAAATATCCCAGAGTGTCCGGGCCACATCCATTTCCGTCATGCCGGGCCGTATGCGGGCCGGGAGCAGACGGCGCAGCGACTGATGATGGCGCTTTCCCGCCTCGCGGATTTTAGCCAGTTCCCAGGAGCTTTTCAGCGTGCGGGTTCTGCCCATCACGTCATCCCCGGCGAGGAAGGTGCGCACGGGCAGGCGGGAGGCCAGCAGTTCGCCCTGTTCCCAGCTTACCCCGGCCTTGTCCAAGGCCACGGTATCAGGCAGGGGGCTGCCCGCCGCCGCGAAGAGGGAAGGCAGCTCCTTGAAACTGCGGTAGGAAACCAGATTCTCCAGCGGGCTTTCCAGCGCCGCGCGTTCCATGGCCTTGCGTACGGCAAGAACAGGTTCGCCTTCAAGGGGAAGCCAGAACACTCCGGCGGCCATGGTGCCGCTGAAGTAATAGATGGCGGGATAGCCGGATATCAATATACCGCCCGCATCGGGCAGCAGCGCGCGCAGCAGTGATCTGCAACGCTCATGACGCGTACGGAGTTCCGCGCGCGGCATGCGTTCTCGTGTCTGAAACATATATATATTCCTCTGGCGCTATTCAGCGGAATGCCGGTGGATAGCGTACACTCGTCAAAAAGATCAGATGGTCTTCAAGAGTATGTCAAAAGTATATCAGGAGCAAGCGGCTTGTGAAAAAGGCGCGAAGGGGGGCGGCGAAACGCGGTGCGGGCCGGGGCAAAACGAGTTTTTTCCGATTCGCGGAAGACTGGCGGAAGCGCTTTCTACCGCGCCCTGACGCCGAGAATATTGGGGACGGGTTTGTCGGTCTGCTGACCGCCCAGAAGGGGGCCGAGGCGGTTGCCGGACCATTGCCCCCGGACGTCGCCCGCCCGGACAAGCAGCGCTGCCGGATTGCCGCCTTCAAGGTACATGAGGCTGCGTATATCCAGTGGCAACGCCAGCAATGTGGCGGCAAAGGAGGCGGGGTTCATGGGGCTTTTCCCGAATATCAGGAGAATGGCACCGTTATGATCCTGCCCCAGCGCGGCGATGCAATGGCTTGTCGCATCAAGGGGCCAGAGCACTTTCCCCTGGGTGTTGGTGAGCCGGTAATTCTGTACCACCAGAGAATAGTCGGCAATGGCCTTTTGCCAGTCGTCGGCATCGCGATCTAGCAGGGCCGCGAGGGGGAGCCCCTTTTTTTTGGGGGCCGCTACGAAAAACGAGCCGAATTTTCTGGCGATACGGGCGTTGTTTATGTGGGTGGGGCTTTTCAGATACCCCGTGCTGGTGCGCTGATCCGGAAGGTACATGCCCGCGTTCACGGCAGCCAGCAGCGAATGTTCCGTCGCGATGTCGGCCAGACTGCCGTTTTGTCCTTCGGAGGCCATGTGCAGGGTGAATTCGTAACGCTGCGGATCAACGCGGATGACGATAAAGGTGGCCAGAGGGTTGATGGCGGTCAGTTCCGCCATTTCGAATCCGGGCAGCAGGGCGTTCCAGCTGATCGGCCCGGATGGATTGGACGCACCGGATGAATCGGGCGGAAGGGGCGAAGCCGTCGGAAGGGACGATGCCGCGATAGAGGCCGCACAGGATGCGGCCATGATGAACATACAGAAAAGGGCGACGGCACAATGACGCATAATGGTATCTGTCTCTATGGAACCTGTATGCCAGTGGCGTAAAAAGATACACGCGTTTCCCGCGTCGGTTTCTTGCCGTTACGTGGTAGCCTCAATACGGAAACGTTTCAGGGCTGGTCGGAACGCTGCGTCCTGATCTGCAGGAGTTCCATTGCCCTGATCGCCGTCTGGTGGGTTTCCGGGGAAACACAGGCGCAGAGGGTTTTATCGACCACAATTTCGGCTTCCGGCACGTAGGCCTTGATCAGGGCCGCGTTTGACAGCACGCAGATGCCTGTGCAGACCCCGGCCAGTTCAATCCGGTCAAACCCTTCGTTTTTTACATATTCGGCCAGCGCGGGGCTGCCGAAAGAGGGCTTATGGAACGCCGGTGCGCCTTCCAGCAGGCCGGAGAGCTCAGGGCATACGGCCCAGCCTTCCGTTCCTTCAATGCAGTGCGCTACCGGGAGGTTTCTCCCTTCCTGCGTTTGCAGGTAGTCTGACTGGTGCGTATCCATTGTGTACGCAAGGGATACGCCGTCAGCTTTGGCCCTGCGTATCCTTTTCGCCACGCGCGGCAGAATTTCCCGCGCTTCGGGCGTTCCCAGCGCGCCGGAGACAAAATCCCGCTGCATATCAACGATAACCAGAAGGCTTTTCATGCGTGTATCCCCTTTATGAAAACATTCGACCAAGGCTACTGTATTTGCAGGATATATACAACAGCTGTCCGCCCCTTACCGTACGTGGGACACAACGCGGCCGCTCCCCCGGCATTGACTTGGGCGGGAACACAATTACCCATACTGTATGGCCCGCGAATCGGGAAGAGCCGGAGTGTCACTTGACGCATCAATATATCTTGATATACTGACGTAATAGAATCCATAGAGCACTACCTGACGAATGCGTCTGTTTAGGCTATGGTACCGCAAAGACGAGGTTATCCGTGAAAATTATTGACCGTATGCAGGGGCGGGAGCGTCCCTTTTATTCTCTGGAGTTCTTTCCGCCCAAGGAAGTGGAGCAATGGCCTTCGTTTCTCGGCGTTGTGGAAAAGCTCAAGGCGCTTGATCCGCTTTTCGCTTCCGTCACATACGGCGCAGGCGGCGGGGCGCAGGACAACACGCTGGAAATAGCGGCTAAGATCAGGGCCGCCGGGATAGAACCCCTGCCGCACCTGACCTGCGTGGGCGCTTCATCCGCACGGCTGGCGGAATTTCTGACCCGGCTGCGGGCGGCGGGTATGGATAACGTGCTGGCGCTGCGCGGCGACGCGCCCAAAGACCGAGAACACTGGGATTGGAGCGCCGGGGAGTTTTCTTCCGCCCTTGACCTTGTCGGGTTCATGCGCCGCGAGTTTCCCGATTTCGGGGTGGGCGTCGCGGGCTATCCCGCGCCGCATCCCGAAGCCGAAAGTTTCCGCTCCGACAGGACGTACACAAAGGCCAAGATGGATGCCGGCGCGGAATTCATCATCACCCAGCTCTTCTTTGACGTGCGCGAATATATCGACATGGTGGAACGTCTGCGTGAGATGGGTGTGACCAAACCGGTCATTCCGGCCATCTTGCCCGTGCAGAGTCTGGATTCCATCCGGCGCGTGCTTTCCCTGTGCGGCGCGAGTATTCCCGGCTATTTTTATCTGGAATTGGAAGACGCGCACAACAAGGGCGGGTCCGCAGCCGTCAAGGATGCCGGAATCCGCTTCGCCGCCAAACAGATCAGGCGTTTGATCGATTACGGCGCGCCGGGTGTGCACCTGTACACCCTGAACCGGGCGGAAACCTGTCTGCGTCTGGCCGACGTTGTGGGGAAACTGTGAGCGCGGATCTGACCCATTTTGTTCCCCGCAAAATTCTTATCCTGCAATTGAAGCAGATCGGGGATGTGCTGCTCATGACGCCCGTCCCCGAACTGCTCAAAGAGCGTTTCCCGCATGCGGAAATTCACGTGCTGACCGAAAAAAAGTGCGTGCCCATGCTGGAAAACAACCCGCATATCGCGAAAATATGGCCGCTTGATCCCAAAAAGCTGCCCACGCTGCTTCAGGAAATCGAATATTACTGGCATGTGGCCCGCAACCGCTATGACATGGTGGTTGATTTGCAGCAAACGCCGCGCTGCCGCTGGGTCGTCGGGTTTTCCGGCGCTCCGGTGCGCATCACCCATGCTGCGCCCTGGTATACGGCCTGGCTGTATTCGCACACAACGCCCGTGGAAAAGGCGTACGCCTCGGCCATGAAGGCTGCGGTGCTGGCCCCGCTCGGCATTCACTGGGAAGGGCAAAAGCCCCGCCTGTACCTGACGGAAGGCGAACGCGCCAACGCCGCGTCACTTCTCGCTTCCCTGGGTTATGACGCATCCCGCCACACCCTTGTTACCGTGGACCCCACCCACCGGCGGGATACACGGCGCTGGCCCGGCGAGCATTACGCGAAACTGATCGATCTGGCCGGTGAGGAAGACCCCTCACTGCGCTTTTTCATGCTGTACGGTCCCGGTGAGGAAGAAGAACTGAAGAGCGTTACGGACAACTGCCGCCACACGGAAGCCCTGCTGGTCCCGGACAGGGTGATTACGCTGCGCGAAAGCGCGGCCTGTATCGAAGCGGCGGCGTTCCATCTGGGCAACTGCTCGGCCCCCCGGCATATGGCCGTGGCGGTGGATACGCCCGCGCTGACCATTCTTGGTTCCACGGGCCGGGGCTGGACCTTTCCTTCCCCGGAATACAACCATATCCTGCTGGGCCTTCCCTGCCAGCCGTGCAATATGAACAGCTGCCCGGACAAAAACCGCCAGTGCCTGACGGATTTGCTGCCGGAAACTGTTCTTCCGTTTTTCATGGAAAAGCTGAACGCCGCGCGGGGTTGAGCCGGATTCGCCGGAAAAGACAAAGAATGATTCAGGGCCGCTCTGGCCCATCCCTTCGGTGGGTGTGCTTATGGCGACGCCC
>JAJDHY010000002.1 GCA_030266385.1 Desulfovibrio sp. OttesenSCG-928-I05 | reverse complement strand
CAAGCAGCCGTAAGCCGTATCGTATTCTTGTGGGATAGGTCATAAACCCTCCAGGCAATGCGTCATGTGATGCCGCACCACCCGTGTTACACTTATGAAATACCGCAGCTTTTACTTCGCTGCCGCAGCTTGTTTTCCAAATCTTCGGAAACGGGGTGATACATAATTGTCTTGTTCAACTCCCGTTCACCGGAACCCAGCTTTTCACGGGCCTTTTCCCGCAGCCGGAGATGGATATTCTGAAGAACGGAAAGCGCCTGTTGCAGCATTTCCGGTTCCATACCATCAGCCAGAGAATTCGCGGCCGCCGAATGAACGCTCTGCGCCTGGCAAAGCTTTTCCTTCCCGGCTTCCGTCAGGCAGGCCAGCATGGCCCGTCTGTGGTTCCGGTTCGGCTTGAATTCCACAAGATCCATTTCCACCAGGGCATCCACCAGCCGCTGCGCGCTTTGCCTGCGTATCCCGACAAGCCGCGAGGCCTGCGCCACCGTGATGGGCATTTCTTCCAGCGCCAGCAGCATGAGCCACCGGGCAATGGTCAGGGACGTGCTTTTGATCATCTGATCGCCGCCCTGTAATAACAGACCGTTTATTTTAAATATCTCAAAGTTGATCTCCGCAACCAACCTGCCTTCGGGACTATACAACCGTGAATCCATAACATCGCCTCCAAAACGACAGCATGCTGCCCATTTGACAGTCTCGTGTCATATCGGCAGCATGCTGTCAATAAAAAATGACAGCCCCCTGCCGTTTTGTCAGTATACTGTCAAAGCGTGCCGCTGCACTCCTGCCAGAACGGCAGTATGCTGTCAATGAGGAAAGACGCTGTTTACTCGAGGAACTATGTGAAATGATTGGGAGAGAAGGAAACAAAATTATGACTTTCGCCAGACCGCCATGTATTCCTGGTTGCCTTTCGGGCCTTTGACCGCGGCAGGCAGGACCCCCAGCGGGCTAAGCCCCAGCCCCTCGGCGGCATGCAGCACTTTATCCACGGCTTCCTGCCGGAGCGCTTCATCCCGCACGACGCCCTTGGGGGCGGCTTGCGGTCCCAGTTCAAACTGCGGTTTGACGAGGGCCGCCATGTATCCGCCGTCTTTCAGGTAACGGACCAGTGCGGGCAGCACGACGGTAAGTGATATAAAGGAAAGGTCCGCGACCACGATATCCACCGCTTCCGGCAGCAGATCTGCCGGCGCATGGCGCAGGTTTGTTTTTTCCATGCTGATAACGCGCGGATCTTGCCGCAGTTTTTCGTGCAGCTGGCTGTGCCCCACGTCAACGGCGTAGACTCTGGCAGCGCCGTGCTGCAGAAGGCAATCGGTAAAACCGCCCGTGGATGCTCCGGCATCCAGCGCCACAGCGCCTTCCACCGGCAGGGAGAACGCGGTCAGAGCGGGCAGCAGTTTATAGGCTCCCCGACTGACGTAGGGGTCCTGTCCCTTGATTTCCAGCGGCGTATCGCCGGGCAGTTGCTGCCCGGGTTTATCCACCCGCATCCAGCTTCCCGAAGGAAGCGTATACCCGACCAACCCGGCCATGATGAGCCGTTTCGCCTTTTCCCGGCTTTCCGCGAGTCCCAGCCCCGCGAGGAGCTGATCCGCCCGTTCCTTTTTCGCCATCCCTTCCCTTTCCCGACAGACTGCTTATATATGGCATCGTGACACGGCTTTGGCGTATCCCGCTATATTTCGCTTGCCAAAGCTCGCGCATCAGGATACCTATTCCCGCTCGGCGCATGAGAATACATGCCGCCGCCGACAAAAAGCAAACACGTTCCTTTCGAGAGCATTGTACTAGAGGAGTTTCCCATGAAAGACAATATCCATCCGACGACATATCAGGCCAAAATTTCCTGCGCCTGCGGCAATGAAATTGAAGCGGGTTCCACCAAGGGCGAAAGCGTGCACGTGGAAATCTGCTCCAACTGCCACCCCTTCTACACGGGCAAGCAGCGCTTCGTGGATACCGCCGGACGTATCGACCGCTTCCGCCGGAAGTACGCGAATCTCGAGAAAAAGTAGCGCTGGACGTCTCAGCCGTTCCCGGCCCAGGCCCGGCGTATGCGCCGAGCCGCGTGCGTCCGTCCGCGCCAACTTGCGCCTGTTGCGCATGTAACGCTCGCTCCCCGGGGTCGCAAAATCCCGGGGGGCTTTTATCGTTTCTTTCTCTGTACGCGCAGTCTTGCACGTCCCGTCACCGGAACGGCGCTGAGGCTGCAAAGGAGCAACGGTGCCTACGCATCATACCCCATCCCTTTCTGCCCTGATTTCCCGCACGCTGCACAGCATGCCCCTTTTGCTCTCTTCTCAGGAGGAGTGCGAAAGTCTCGCTGTGGGCGGACAGGCCGTTATGGAAGGCGTCATGATGCGCAACGCGTCCAAGCTTGCCATTGCCGTCAGAAGGGCGGATGGCTCCATCATCGCGCAAGTGCGCCCCTGGTTTACGCTGGCTGTTTTTGACGTGCTCCGCAAGCCCTTCATCCGGGGCTTTCCCGTCCTTATGGAAACCCTCATCAACGGCATCAAGGCGCTTAATTTTTCCGCGGAAATCGCCGTGGAAGGCGAAGGCGAGGAACTCAAACCCTGGCAACTCGCCCTGACGCTGATTACCGCCATCGGCTTTGCCGTTCTTCTGTTCGTGGTGCTGCCGCACTTCATTACCGTGGGCATGGGCTTACTGGGCCTCGCAGGCGGTATGGAAGGCTTGAGCTTCCACGTCTGGGACGGCATTTTCAAAGCCAGCATCTTCCTTCTGTATATATTGATTATCTCGCGCCTTCCCGACATCCGCCGGGTGTTCGAGTATCACGGTGCCGAGCACAAAACCATATGGGCTTACGAAAACCGCGAAGACGAAGTCAGCGCGGAAAGCGCGGCCAGACAAAGCCGTTTGCACCCGCGCTGCGGCACGACCTTCATGCTGTTCGTGCTGGCCATTTCCATTATTCTGCACGCGGTGCTTGTTCCGCTGGTGCTGCTGTTCTGGCGGCCTGATAACGTTGTTATCAAGCACAGCGTCATCGTGTGCTTCAAGCTTCTGCTCATGATGCCCATCAGTGCACTCGCGTATGAAGCCATCAAGTTCGCGGCGGGACTGGAAGGCGGTATCATCGCCACCCTGCTGCGTGCGCCGGGCATGCTCTTGCAGAGGCTGACGACCCGAGAACCCGACGAATCACAACTTGAAGTCGCCATTGTGGCGCTGCACGAGGCCCTCGGCACTGAAGCCACCGTCCCCGTCCGCGCCCCGGCGTATACAATTCTGGAGCTCCCCGATGTTCGCCAAGCTGGAAAATCTAGAACGACGCTTTGAGGACCTGGAGCAGCAGCTCTCTTCCCCCGACGTTCTCGCCGATCAGGAACGCTACGTCAAACTGACCAAAGCCCACGCGGAACTCGGTCAGGTTGTCTCGCTATTCCGCCGGTACAAGGATTTGCGGAACCAGCTTGCCGAAAGCAAAGCCATGCTTTCCGATCCTGATCCCGACATGCGCTCCATGGCGCAAGAGGAAATAAAAGAACTGGAAACGGAAATGCCCGCCATTGAGCAGGAGCTGAAAATCATGCTGCTGCCCAAGGATCCCATGGATGATAAAAACATCATCCTGGAAATACGGGCCGGAACCGGCGGCGATGAAGCAGCCCTTTTCGCGGCGGATCTTTTCCGCATGTACAGCCGCTATGCCGAAACGCGAGGCTGGAAAGTTGAAATTCTTTCCGCCAGCGATACGGGAACCGGCGGGTACAAGGAAATCATCGCCCTGCTCAAGGGACACAAGGCGTACAGCAACCTCAAGTTTGAAGCGGGCACCCACCGCGTTCAGCGCGTTCCCGTCACCGAATCCCAGGGGCGCATCCACACCTCGGCGGCCACTGTCGCCATCATGCCCGAAGCGGAAGAAACGGATATCACCATCCGCCCGGAAGAACTGCGCTTTGACGTGTACCGTTCCTCCGGTCCCGGCGGGCAGTCGGTCAACACCACCGACTCCGCCGTGCGCGTGACGCACATCCCCACCGGCATTGTGGCTTCCTGTCAGGATGAAAAATCCCAGCACAAGAACAAGGCGCAGGCACTCAAGGTGCTCTACTCCCGCCTGCTGCAGGCCGAGCAGGAACGCGTTCAGGCCGAACAGGCGGAAAACCGGCGCTCACAGGTTGGTTCCGGCGACCGTTCCGAACGTATCCGCACCTACAATTTCCCGCAGGGGCGGGTGACCGACCACCGGGTCAACCTGACCCTGTACAAGCTCGATTCCGTCATGGAAGGCGACATTCAGGAACTGGTCGACGCGCTGACCACGGCCGCGCAGGCGGAAATACTCAAGGCGCAATCCGACATATAATGACCATGCGGCATTCCGTCCGGACTGCGAACTGTCCGGACGGAATGCCGCATTGATCGGCACCTCCCCTGCGATCACCCTGCCGACGACGCGGGATACCCCATGAGCACAAACGCCCCCCGTACACTTGACCGGTTCATCCGCTCCATGACGCAGGCCCTTGCCGACGCCGGAAGCGAATCCCCGGCGCTCGACGCGGAACTGATCGCAGCCGGAGCCATGGGGATTGAACGGCACGCTTTGCTCAAGGAACGCATCCTTGCCCCGGACCGGGAACTGCCCCCCGCTGTCATTGATTGCGCCATGGCCCATTGCGCCCGGCGGGAAAAGCGGGAACCCATGGCTTATATACTGGGCGACAAAGAGTTTTTCGGACGCCCCTTTGCCGTGACCCCCGCCACGCTGATTCCCCGGCCCGATACGGAACTTCTGGTGGAAAAAGCGCTGGAGTACGCACGGGACAGCGGGATGCACGGGGGAATACACAACGGACGTTTCGCGGATTTCGGCACCGGATCGGGGGCCATAGCGATTACGGTAGCTCTGGAACTTCCCGGCTGGGAAGGCCTTGCCATCGATATCAGTGAGCAGGCCCTTGCAACGGCTGCCGCCAACGCCGCCCGGCTTGGCGCTGCGACACTGTGTTTTGCCCATGCTGATTTTTCCCGCCCGCTGACGGATCTGTTGCCCGACGCTTCATATGACATGATCCTTTCCAATCCCCCGTATATCCCTGAACACGAATACGCCGCCCTTGACGATGACGTCCGCCTCTTTGAGCCCAAAAGCGCTCTGGTACCCGGACCGGACGGGACCGAACTGGCCCGTTGCGTGGCGCAAGAGGCCGCACGAGTCCTTGCGCCCGGCGGTCTGCTGCTCATGGAAATGGGCTGGAACCAGGGGGAAGCGTATAGCGCCCTCCTCCCGTCGCAGATCTGGCGGGACGTGACCGTCCACAGCGACCTTGCCGGGCACGACCGCGTCCTTGAAGCCCGCCGTGCAGGGTGATTCCGGTTACTTTCTGTTGATTACTGAAATTATGTAACTATTTTCCTGTGCCTGTCATTCGACTGCATCCCATCCGTGACATTTTCACGACAGCCCGCCCCTTATCCTTCTATTTTCTTGATTTTCGCGGCATAATTCTATAACGCGATACTATACCGGTTCAGTGTATAGAAAAGTAACAGCACGATCTCTTTTTTTAGACATATACGTTTTCCAGTCATACAGTTTTGCCTGTTGTCCCGGCATATGCGGTGCGACAGGCTGAACACGCACATGGTCATCTGTCTGCAAAGGAGCATGCATGTCTATCCGTTCGAAACTCTTGCTTGTTTTTTCCCTTTTCGCTTTTGTCGGACCCTGCCTTGTCATGCTTGTGTCCGGCTGGCAAATGCGCGTTGACGGCATCAACGACTTTGCGGAATCTTCAAAAGCGCAAATGGAAAGAGCAAACAACTACATTCAGCTCTTTTTTGACAACGCAGCGAATAACGCCCGCTATATCGCCGATATGCCGGAAGTGCTCGCGGCGAAGGGCAAACTGCCCAACTACGTCGAAACTACCGAAAGGACGCAGCCTTCCCGCGAAACCATGAGCCCCGAAGCCAGGGCCGTGGATTCCCGGCTTGAACAGCTGAAAAACGCCAATGCCATGTATGAGGGAATAGGCCTCGGCACGGAAGACGGCGGGTTCATGAACTTCCCGCGCTCCGCCCGTTCCGCCAAGTATGACCCCCGTTCCCGGGGCTGGTACAAAACGGCTGTCGCGGCTTCCGGCAAGGATTCCATCAGCGAACTGTACCGCGCATCCCAGGGCACGCCGGTCTGTACGGCCATGTCCAAGATTCTGGATGCGAACGGGAAGGTGATCGGTTCCAGCTACATCGACATCAAGCTCGATACCCTGACTGAAATGATTTCGGCCATGCACTTCGCCAAGTCCGGCCGGGTGGTTCTTGTCGAGGATACGGGCATGGTCGTCACCGGCGGGCAGTTTACCGACAGCCCCTTCACCAACGTCTCCGAAGGGAAAATCCCCGGTCTTGAAGATCTGCTCAGTCTGGAACCCGGAACCTACACCCGCGACATCGGCGGTGAGGAACGCCTTTTCACGCTGATCAAAGGGTTTCACGACTGGCGCTTCGTCTTCATCATGGATAAAAGCGAAGTCAACAGCGCCAGTAACAGCATTATCATGAAACTGGCCCTGGTCACGCTGGGCCTTGCCGTCATCTGCCTTCTTCTGGGCGTCACGTTCGCCCGCAACCTTTCCGCCCCCATACTCCGCCTGGCCAAAGGGTCCGAACGCGTCGCCGGGGGCGACTTCAACGCGGATATTACGGTCAAACGCAAAGATGAACTGGGGCAACTCGCCGACAGTTTCCGGGCCATGATCGTCCAGTTGAAAGAGCGCCTCGGCTTTGCGCAGGGCATAATGAAAGGCATTGTCATTCCCTTTGTGGTGGTGGATACCGCCGGGAAAATCACCTACCTGAACCAGCAGATACTTGATTACTGGGGGCTGCGCGGCAAGCCGGAAGATTACTACGGACAAAAATCAGGGGAACTCTTCAACGGCAAGGCGGGCGGCTCCACCCCGCTGGATCAGGTGCTTTCCAGCAAAAAACTCCTGCTGAACGTTCCGGTTGCGCGCGTCAACGCCACCGAGGAAAAGAAATTCATGCGCGTCACGGTCTCCCCCCTCTGGGATCTGGATGACCACATGCTCGGCGCCTGCATGCTGATGACGGATGAAACCGAAATACGGGAACAGCAAAACAGAATTCTGGCCCTGAACGAGCGCATCACCGTTTCCGTCAAGGACGCGCACGAAATATCGCAACGTCAGGCGGAAGCCTTTGCCCGGCTGACCGACCAGCTGCATAAAACATCCGAATACGCCGCCGTCCAGGAAGAAGCATCCATCAGTACGGTTGAAAACGTCTCCGTCATGACCACCACGCTGGAACTGCTGGCGGAAAAAGCCAAGCAGACGACGGACGGCACCAGGGCCACGCGCGACGAGGCGGAAAACGGCAGCCGCATCGTCGGGGAAACCGTCGAATGCATCAACAAGGTGGCCAGCTTTGCCCAGCGTACGGAAAAAGGCATGCAGGCCCTCGGTGAACAGGCTGCGGGCATTAACAGCATCGTCGAACTGATCAAGGATATTGCCGACCAGACAAACCTGCTGGCGCTCAACGCCGCCATTGAAGCCGCACGGGCGGGAGAAAGCGGACGCGGTTTCGCCGTGGTCGCGGACGAAGTGCGCAAGCTGGCGGAAAAGACGATGCACGCCACCGAAGACGTCAACAAATCCGTTTCCGCCTTGCAGCGCGAAGTTGACGCCAACATGGAACTCACCCGGCAGACGGTGCAGCTTAGCGGTGAATCGACCGCGCTGGCGGAAAAATCCGGCAACACGCTGAACAGCATCGTCTCCATTGCCGAACACGCCGTGGACGAGGTGCTCTCCATATCTGAAGAAGCCACGGAACAGGCCAGCAGTGGCGCACGGATATCCGGTGCCATGAACCGCATCAGTGACATGGCGCGGGAAACGTCACGGAACATGCAGGAATCCGCCGAATTCGTCGATGAACTGTCCAAGCATTCCGTGGAACTCAAGGAACTCATCGACGCCATGGGTTCGGACCGCCGTCGTGACGACCGCCACATCCTTGATTTCCCCTATTCCGTGACCGTACAGGGACACAAAGCCTTTACCGGCCCCTGCCGGGTTCTCGATATCAGCTTCAACGGCGTCCGTATTGAAGCGCCCAGTGCCGCCAATGCGGAAATTCCCCCGACCGTCCTTATCCAGCTTGTGGCGGATAAAGCGCCGCTGGACAGCGTGCTTAACGGCGTTCAGGGGCACGTCGTCTGGCGGGACGGTTCATTCTGCGGTATCGAATTTGCGCAGAAGCTTGCCATTGACGCGGAATCGCTCTCGCACATGGTGAATCAGAACAGTCCGACCTGGTAGATACTATCACAGTAATGCCGGAAGCCGCCATATCACACGCAGATAGGGCGGCTTCCTTTTTTCCCCGCCCCAAAACCGTTCCTTGACAAGCTCACAGGCGGGATTTAGTAAAGGCTGATCTTTATTGAGGCTCGAGGGTGTGCCATCGATTTGATCAGGTCATCCTTCTCCGATATCTTCCTTCCGGGAGTTCATTATGAGTATATCCATTCGCAAGGGCCTGACCTTTGACGATGTCCTTCTGGTGCCTTCATATTCCGAAGTCACCCCCGATCAAGTCAACGTTTCCACCTACCTCACCCCAACCATCCGTCTGAATATCCCCCTGCTTTCCGCCGCCATGGATACCGTGACCGAAGCCGACATGGCCATTTCCATGGCCCGTAACGGCGGTATCGGAATCGTACACAAGAACATGAGCATTGCCTGCCAGCGGACCGAAGTGGAAAAGGTCAAAAAATCGGAAAGCGGTATGATTACCGATCCGGTGACCGTATCCCCCAACAGCACCGTTGCCGAAGCCCTTACCCTGATGCGGGATTACCGGGTTTCCGGCCTGCCCGTGGTTCGCGGCGTCAAATTGGTCGGCATTCTCACCAACCGCGACGTGCGCTTCGTGAAAGACCTGGAGAACACCAGGGTCAAAGAAGTCATGACCAGCCGCCGCCTGATCACCGTACCCGTCGGCACCACGCTGGAAGAAGCCAAGGAACACCTGCACAGAAACCGCATTGAGAAACTGCTCGTGGTGGATGATGAAAAACGCCTGCGCGGCCTCATCACCATGAAAGACATCGAAAAAATCCGGAAATACCCGGATTCCTGCAAGGATGATGTGGGCCGTCTGCGCGTCGGCGGGGCCATCGGTATCGGCAAGGATTGCCTGCCCCGTTCCGAAGCTCTTCTTGCCGCCGGGGTTGACGTGCTCGTCCTCGATTCCGCCCACGGCCATTCCGCCAACGTGCTCAAAGCCATTCGCGAAGTAAAGGCCGCGTTCCCCAATTGCCAGCTCATTGCCGGGAACATCGCCACCTACGAAGGGGCCAAGGCCATTCTTGAAGCGGGCGCGGATACCGTCAAGGTCGGTATCGGCCCCGGTTCCATCTGCACCACCCGCATCGTGGCCGGTATCGGCGTGCCCCAGGTAACCGCCGTCATCGAAGCCTCAAAGGCCGCCAGAGAGATGGATCGCTGCCTCATCGCCGACGGCGGCATCAAGTATTCCGGCGATATCGTCAAATCACTGGCCGTTGGCGCGAATTCCGTCATGATCGGCAGCCTGTTCGCGGGCACCGAGGAAAGCCCTGGCGAAACCGTGCTCTATCAGGGCCGGACCTACAAACTGTATCGCGGTATGGGATCCATTGACGCCATGAAAGACGGCAGTTCCGACCGCTACTTCCAGGAGAAATCCAAGAAGCTCGTGCCTGAAGGCATTGTCGGCCGCGTTCCCTACAAGGGTTCCGTGGCGGATAACATCTACCAGCTCATCGGCGGGCTCCGTTCCGGCATGGGCTACGTCGGTGCGGCTTCCATCAACGATCTGCGCGAAAAAGCCCAGCTCGTTGAAATATCCTCCGCCGGTCTGCGCGAAAGTCACGTGCACGACGTCATCATTACCAAAGAAGCCCCCAACTACAGAATGGAATAGGGTTTACACGCGCCCCGGACAGATTCGGGGAGGGAAGTCACGGCATACACGGCTTCCCTCCCCCTGCCGGGGAGCCGGGGACAAATCCCCGGGCCGTCGGCGGCACTCTCCGAAAAGCCGCCACAGGCGCACGGTTCATATTTTCATCTTCTACAGACAAGGACATCCATGAGCAGCCATAGTACCGTTATCATTATTGACTACGGGGCACAGTACACCCAGTTGATCGCCCGCCGTGTGCGCGAGGCCGGGGTGTATTCCGAAATTCTTCCGTTCACCGCTTCACTTGATGAAGTAAAGGCGGCAAACCCGGCCGCCATTATTCTGTCCGGCGGACCGGATGACGTGGGTGAACCCGGCGCGCCGACGCTGGATATGGGGCTGCTTGAACTGGGCCTGCCCGTGCTGGGCATTTGTTACGGCATGCAACTGCTGGCGCATAATCTCGGCGGGGAACTGACCTGCGCGGAAAACCGGGAATACGGCCCCGCGTCGCTCCGTTTATCCGGCGATTCCACACTGTGGAAAGGCATCAGCGACAAAGAGTGCACCGTCTGGATGAGCCACGGCAACCATGTTTCCAAAGCGCCCCAAGGGTTCAGCGTTATCGCGGATACCCCCACCCTGCCCATCGCAGCCATGGCGGATGAATCCCGCAAACTGTACGCCGTTCAGTTCCACCCCGAAGTACAGCATTCCCAGAACGGCACGGCGGTGCTGCATAACTTCCTGTTCGCAGTCGCGGGCCTCAAGGCCGACTGGAACATGACGTCTTTTGTGGATACCTGCATCGCTGATTGCCGGGCCAAAGTGGGTGACAAAAAAGTCGTGCTGGGTCTTTCCGGCGGCGTGGATTCCACGGTGGTGGCGGCCCTGCTGCACCGGGCCATTGGCGACAGACTGCACTGCATTTTCGTCGACCACGGCCTGATGCGCAAAAATGAAGGGGCGGAAGTCAAAGCCGCGCTGCTGCGGCATATGCCCGGCCTGAACCTGCATTATATTGAGGCGCAGGATCTTTTCCTCGGCAAACTGGCCGGGGTGACGGATCCCGAGCAGAAACGCAAGATCATCGGCGTGACCTTCATCGAAGTGTTCGAGCGTGAAGCCAAGAAAATTGAAAACGTCTCCTTCCTGGGACAGGGCACGGTGTACCCGGACGTCATCGAATCCCGCACGCCCAAGGGCACGGTCATCAAGAGCCACCACAACGTGGGCGGGCTGCCTGAAAAGATGAACCTGAAGCTCATCGAGCCCGTGCGTGAACTCTTCAAGGATGAAGTGCGCCGGGTTGGCGCTGAACTCGGCCTGCCCGAAGAACTCATCTGGCGTCATCCCTTCCCCGGTCCGGGGCTGGCGGTCCGTCTGCTGGGCGAACTGACCAAGGACAGGCTGGATATCCTGCGCGAAGCCGACGCCATTGTGCAGGAAGAACTGCGCGCTACCGGCTGGTATCGCAAGGTATGGCAAGGCTTTGCCGTGCTGCTCCCCTTGAAAACAGTGGGGGTGATGGGCGATAACCGCACCTACGAGCACGTGGTGGCACTGCGTATCGTGGATTCCGTCGACGCCATGACGGCGGACTGGACGCCGCTGCCGCATGATGTGCTCGGCACCATTTCCCGCCGTATCATCAACGAGGTCAAGGGTATCAACCGGGTGGTCTACGACATTTCCTCCAAGCCCCCCAGCACCATTGAATGGGAATAAGGAATACGCGGCACAACCATGTTCAGCAGCATAGGTGGTCTTGAAATTCTGGTGATCCTGGTCGTGGCCCTTCTGGTCCTCGGCCCGGATCACCTGCCGCGCTTTATGCGCACGGCGGGTAAAACCGTGGGGCAATTACGCCGGATGTCGACGGAATTTCAGCGCACCATGAATGTGGAGCTCGCTCTTGAGGAGCAACCGCAAAAAGTGGCGGCCAAGCAGCCGGAAGAAACAACGGCGGATACGCCCCCTCTTTCCAGCCCTGCCGCCGGGACGCAGAACAGCGCCCAACGGACTGAAAAAGCCAGAACAGTACGGCGGGCCGGGATAAAAAAGAAAAAACACATCGACCGGGCCGATAGCCCGGAAGACGCGGTAAAATCCCCCGCGTCTTCCTCTGCCGGGATCAGCGGGGAACAATCCGTTTCCCGGGATACCCCGGTGGATGAACGCTTGCAGGCCATCAAGGGCAGCAGCGAATTTATTGGCGCAACCGCCCCGCCTGAAGCGAATCCTATGGCATCCCGTGAAAAACGGCGGCCGCGCCGTGCCGCCGGGAACCCCAGGCCCGCGTTGCGCACACGCCCCGGAGGCAAAAATAGCGGCGAGGCTGGTTCATGACGCGTGCCCCTCTGCGCCCGGCAGCCCGAAAACACCGGAGGATGCACGCTTCCGCGTTGCGCCGCCGTCCCCTTGAAACGCTGGAAATCGCTGATCTCCCGCTGTCCGGGCCATCGGACGAAGCGCTGGATGACGCGTCCGCACAGCTGCCCCCCGCTCCTGAGCAGGATACCGTTCCCGCTTCCGGGCTTACGGAGCATCCCGCTCCCTCCTTGCCCGAAACGGACGCCTCACCTGACGAAAGTATTCCGGAAACAGAAGAATCTGGCTCCGAAGCGGAAGCGTCCGCTTCCGAAGAGACGGCAGCCCCGGAAGAAGCACGCGAAGACACGCCGCCCGTTCCTGCTGACGACACGGCAAGCATAGACGGCGGGCAGCCCGACGCGGACAAGGCGGCAGAAGAGGCCACCGAAGAAGAAGCCGAAAAAAAAGACGAGAACGACGATTCCGAAGAACTCTCGGGCATGAGCCTTCGCGAGCATCTGGTGGAACTCAGAACCCGTCTGCTCCGGGCAGCGCTTTGCATTGTTGTGGGATTTTTCGTCTGTTTCGGCTTTGCCAAAACGATTTATTCCTTTCTGACGGCTCCTCTCGAATCCGTGCTCCCCGCCGACAGTTTCATGATTTTCACGGGCCTTCCCGAAGGCTTTCTTGTTGAAGTGCGTGTCGCGTTTTTCGCGGCGATTTTTCTGACGTCTCCGCTCATTTTCTACCAGATATGGTCCTTTGTCGCGCCCGGCCTGTATAAAGAAGAACGGCGTTTCGTCATTCCCGTGGCCTTGACCTCGGCATTCTTTTTCATTTGCGGCGCGCTGTTCTGCTATTTCTTTGTCTTTCCCGTCGCCTTTGAATTTTTCATGAGCTATTCCACCGGCAAAATTAAGGCCGCGCCTTCCGTTGCGCAGTATCTGAGTTTTGTCACCCAGCTTCTTCTGGCCTTCGGTCTGGTGTTCGAACTGCCCCTTTTCTGTTTTTTCCTGGGCCGCCTGGGTATTCTGAAAGCCGCCCACCTCAGGAAATGGCGACCCTATTCCATTCTTGGCTGCTTCATTCTCGCGGCGCTGCTCACACCGCCGGATGTCTATTCGCAACTACTCATGGTGGGGCCGCTGGTTCTTCTGTATGAAGTATCCATTTTGATTGTTGCTCTTTTCGGCAAAAAAGACAGAAAAAAACGCGCCGAAGAAGAACAGACGGAAACGGATGAACCGTTGCCGGAAACGCCGGAAGAAACGGCAACCCCGGAGAAGCCCTGAGCCACGCGTAGCACAGCCCCTCGCCAAGCGCAGTGGGGGCGAATCTCCCCGACGCTGACAAAGTATGCTGCTTCCTCTTGCTATACGGCAGGCAAAAGGGCATCATACAGGCGGAATATAAGGAAATAGAGAAGACAGGGAGCCGTTATGCCGCCGCGCACCGCATCCGTTACCCGGAAAACATCCGAAACATCCATTGCCCTGACCCTCACACTGGAGGGAAGCGGCTGTGTCGACGTGCAGACCGGCTTCGGCATGGCGGATCACATGCTTACCCTCATGGCCTTCTGGGCGGGCTTTGACCTGACGCTTGCCTGTACCGGCGACACACACGTGGACGCGCACCATACGGTGGAAGATTGCGGGCTCTGTCTTGGCGAAGCCCTGCGGGAAGCGCTTGGCGACCGTAAAGGCATAGCAAGGGTCGGCAACGCCAGAGTGCCCATGGACGAAGCGTTGACGGATGTCAGCCTTGATCTTTCAGGCCGCTCGTATCTTGTGTTTCGCGGCGGCGAACTGTTGCCGCCCGTTATCGCCGGCGAAGAAAAAGACCTGTGGCGGGAATTTTTTAAATCACTGGCCGCCGGAGCCCGCATGAACCTGCATATTTCCCTGCTCTACGGCGAAAACGGCCACCACTTGCTCGAATCGGCCTGCAAAGGGCTGGGGCTGGCCCTGCGCGACGCTGTCGCCGCCACCCGACAAACCATACTCAGCACCAAAGGAAGTTTAGACTGATGAACCGAATATTCCGTATGCGGCCTTTCGCCCTTGTCCTGGCTCTTGTATGCGCGTCCATCCTTCTGGCTTCCTGCTCAAGCCCGAAAAAAGCGCCGTCACTGCCGCCCGTGAACATGGGCGTCGCCTGGTTCACCCAACCGGCGCAGACGGCGGATCTTCTGGCAGGTTTCCTGCCCGACGGCGCTCCCCGCATAGAATCCAAAGAGCTTGGCCAGCTGGATATGACCCTTGGCGACGTCCTGCGCGCCAACACCAAACGCGCCTACGTGTTCCCCGCTGAATACGCGGACTGCATCAAAGTGACGGTGCCCGGCAAAAGCGCCTCCAACCGCACGGCGGCCCTGCACTACTGGACAGCCGTCGGGCGCTGCATGAAGGTCGATTACCTGCTTGTGCCGCAAGTTATCGCCATGCGCGAGCGGGATGGTTCCGACGCGGGCGTGATTTCCCCCGCCGCTGTGACCATGGATATTTTCCTCATCGACGTCAACGAAAGCCGCCTCGTTGCCCGCTCGCATTTTGATGAAGTACAGACCAGCCTTTCCAACAACCTGCTGGAAGCCGGAAAGTTCATATCCCGTGGCGGACGCTGGGTAACGGCTGTGGAACTGGCCGGAGAAGGCATGCTCAAAGCCATTGAGGAACTGGGCCTGTGATCATTTTCCCTGCTGTTGATATCAAGGGCGGCAAGGCTGTCCGGCTGAAACGGGGCCGAGCGGACGAAGAGACGGTTTTTTCTTCCGATCCCGCCGCCATGGCCGCCGAATGGGAACGCGAAGGCGCGCGCTATCTGCACGTGGTTGATCTGGATGGCGCGTTCGCCGGAAGCGGCGTCAGTTTTTCCATAGTCCGGGCCATACGGGACGCCATATCTATCCCCATGCAGATAGGCGGCGGCATCCGTGATTATGATACGGCCAGGCGCTATCTGGATGCCGGAGCGGACCGCATCATCATCGGTACCATGGCGCTGGAAGCGCCCGAGGAATATGAAAAGCTCTGTGCCGCATTGCCGGGCGCAGTGGGCGTATCCCTTGATGCCGAAGGCGGCAGACTCAAAACAAAGGGCTGGGTTGCGGATTCCGGTCTGACGCTGGATGCGGCCTTGCCCCGTCTGCTGGATGCCGGAACGGCGTTCATCATCTATACGGATATTGAACGGGACGGCATGCAGAGCGGCGTCAATGTCGCGGCGCTGGCGGCCTTGTCGGCCAAAAGCCCGGTTCCTGTTATCGCGGCGGGCGGGGTTGCCACTCTGGACGACGTCAAGGCGCTGTACCCGCTGTCGCAAAATTCTTCCTTCTCCGGCGCTATTTCAGGCAGGGCGCTTTACGAGGGCACGCTCAATCTGGCCGAAGCCATGGCCTGGATTGCCGAACAGGAGAGCGCGCAATGAGCGATGCCGCATGGCTCATGACAGCCTGCGCCGTGGCCTGGCTGGGGATAGGCGCGTACCTGCTGCACCTTGCCCGCCGGACCGCTGCTCTTGAGGCACGTCTGCGCGATCTTGAAGAAGAAGCGGATACAGCGGCCCCCGGCATCCCCGGACGCAGCACGCCGGACCGGCAGAGCTTTGTGGAAACCGTCTCCTCTCCCCTCCCGGACGCCGAACGCGATGACAAATAAGGCAGCGCCCTTTGTGCTTGCCGTGCTCGCGGTCAGCCTGCTCACCATGTTTTCCGTTTCCCTGTACCAGCGGGTGCAGGGGCCGGGGCTGGTTCTTCCGGCCCGGCACAACCATCCGGAGGAACTCGCCGAAACGGGTAATAGCACCCAAGGCACAGCCGGAAGCGGGGATGCATCCAGCGCGGCCTGGCAGACGCCGGGCGTTCTGCCCCCGGAAGATGCGACGGCGCTCGGCAGCCTCATGGCACGCATTCAGGCGGCTCCCAACGACGCGGAAAGCTTGCTGGCCATTGCGGATATCTTCGCCCGCCATCAGGATTGGGACAGGGTGGAGGCCTTTTTGCTGCGGGCCGCGAAGGCCGCGCCTTCCGACATCCGCCCCCTGCACATGCTCGGCATCAACCACACCCGCAAGGGCGACTACCCGGCGGCGGCCGCCTCCTTTGAAGCGGCGCTCGAGCGGGGAAACAACCCGTCTGTGGCCTACAGTCTGGCGATTCTGTACAGCCGCTACATGCACGCCCCCGACCGGGCGATTCCACTTCTTGAGTCGCTGCTCTCAGACAGCGGTGTTCCCGACGCGGTCAGAACACTGGCTAAAGAAGAAATGCAGCATCTGCAATAGCATGTTCACGCCCTTCCGGCTGTGCCGCAAAAACCCGCTTGCCAGCGGCGGGCGTTGGCAGTACACCGGGGCATGCACACTGAAACACCATACTTCCGCAGTTTTGAGGACCTCTCCCGCCATCTGGACGAGAGAGGATTTTTTCGTATTGAACCGGGGCTTGAGCGCATCAGCATGGCGCTTTCCCGTTTCGGTCTTGAAAACCCGCCGTTTTTCATGGCCCAGGTGGTCGGCACGAACGGCAAGGGGTCGACTTCAACCTTCCTCGCCTCCATTGCCAGAGCGCACGGGCTGAAGACAGGGCTCTACACCTCGCCCCATTTCGTTTCCATACGCGAACGCGTCCGGATAAACGGTGCCATGCTCAGTGAGGACGAATGGGTAGCACTAGGCAATGAAGCGGTCAGCGCCTGCCCGGATCTTACCTATTTCGAGTTCACCACGGCGGTGGCTGTTCTGGCTTTTCAAAAGGCCGGAGTGGATCTGGCCGTGATGGAAGCGGGACTGGGCGGTTCATGGGATGCGACGACCGCCATCCGCTCGGACATGAACCTGTTCGCGCCCATTGATATCGACCACGCGGGCGTACTCGGCACGACTATACACGACATAGCCAGGGACAAAGCCGGGGCGATACGGGAAAAAACACCCGTTTTCACCGCGAAGCAAAGCCCGGAAGCGGAAGCGGAACTGCGCGCCGCCTCCAGCGCCCGGCATGCGCCCTTCCATATCACCGGCGGCATGGATGATTTGCCGGAAGCCATCAGAAACGGCTCGGCCCGGCTCGGTATTGACGGCTCCTATCAGGGCGGAAACGCGGCCCTGGCCCTGAACGCCTGGCGCTATGCGGCAGAACGGCTGCATGTGCCCGCCAACCCGGAAGCGGAACTGCGTGGCCTGACAACGGCCTTTATTCCCGGCCGGTTGCAGTTCATTCCCGCCAGAGCCCAATCGGGCCTTCCGGCCATGCTCCTTGACGGCGCACACAACCCGCACGGTCTTGCCGGCCTCGGCAAAACCCTGGCCGAACAGGAAATCGCCCCCTGCGCCGTCATTTTTTCCTGCCTGGCGGACAAGGACGTCTCAAGCATTATTCCGCACCTGCGGATCATGGCGACAGGCCCGCTTTTCATCCCGCCCATTGAAGACAACCCCCGCGCCATGAACCCGGAAGACCTGGCCCGCGCCATAGGTGGCGGGGCGCATGCAGTTGCCTCCCTGAGCGAAGCGCTGGAACAGGCGGCAGCGGTCTATGCCGAACGCTTCGGCACATCGGGCGATGAAGCGCTCACCGACGCCAAACTCCATCCCGTGCTGTTCTGCGGTTCACTCTATCTGCTGGGACAGTTTTTCAGCATGTACCCGGCGTATCTTGAGCAGCGCACCTTTGAAGAAGTTTAAAGGTTCCAGCGACGCGCATCGCCGACAGCGCCGGTTACGGACGCATAAAACATAAAAAATACGGCCCGCGTCCGCAAGGACGACGGGCCGGTTGCCTGTCATATAGTGAATCCGGATGGATCAAAAACGGCGTATCCGCAACGGGGAATATGCGCCGCGCGCCAGCCGGGCAGTCATTGCTCCTGTCGCCAGAAGTGCGCTTAACAGTGCGGCGGCTGTTGTAAACATCATAACGTCCTCCATGCCCAAGGTCTTTCATAAAAGATAAGTTCCCGATGGAAATTGGCAAGAGGGATGAAAATATTGTCGCCCTATATGCTTTCCATACTTTTTTCCAACCGCCTCCCCATATCACAACATGCCACTCGGAAAAGAAAGACAAAAGTTCTTCAAGTCTATTGACCGAAACGCCCCCACAGCATACATTACTGCTCTGTATCGTAAAGCTTTTTGGTATGAAAAGCTTGGCGGCGCGCGCGATGGTTGGGGAAAAGGGCCATCGTGCCGTATTTACTGTTCTCGGTTCTCTTTATAGTATATTCCCGGTTTTTCCGGATGATCTGTATAAGTCCCCCTTGAGGGAGGTTTTTACGTGTCTGATATTCCTCAAAAAAATGATCAGGAACAGGCTGCTGCGACTACCCCTGGCGCCAACTCCGGCGGACAGAATGCTCCAGTGGGGCAGGCGACTTCAGGCGCTCTGAAAAGCGGCCCGCTTGCCGGATTGGCACAGCAAGCCGCCCCGGCAGGAGTGCACACCAGCGTAACGGGCGGCCCCGCAACACAGCCGTCCCCAAGTGCTCCACAGCCTTCACAGGCGGCGCACGGTGCGCCACAGGCCGGGCATGCCGCGGCCGCTCCGGAGGCTTCCGGCCCCCAGAGTACGACAGTGCCCGACCCGGCGGACGTGAACTTCGCGCCCCCTCTCATTGACAGCATGGCGGCGCTCTTCCGTCTGCACGGCCGCCCCGTATCCACAAACCTGCTCATGGCGCATCTGCCCGCGGGTGACGGCACGGTTCACCCCGCAGCCGCCATCCGGGCCGCCCGCGCCGCCGGAATGAACGCATCCACGGTGCACCGGCCGCAACTGGAAAATATATCGCCCCTGACGCTTCCCTGCATCCTGCTGCTGCGTAACGACCGCTGCTGCGTGCTGACCCGCATTGAAGAACTGAAAGCGGAAGTCATATTCCCCGAATCCGGCCAGACGCCCACCACGGTGGAACGCAAAGGATTGCAGGAAGAATACCTCGGCTATGCCATTTTCGGCAAACCGGTGGAAAAGCTGGATAAACGCGCCAGCGAAATCAAACTGCTCAAGGCCAAGCGCTGGTTCTGGGATACTCTGCTCTACTATCTGCCGATTTACCGGCACGTGGTGGGGGCCAGTATCGTGGTCAACATGCTGGCCCTGTGCGGTCCGCTTTTCTTCATGAACGTCTATGACCGGGTGGTTCCCAACCAGGCCACGGATACCCTCTGGGTGCTCGCGGCGGGCATAGGTATCGCCTATCTGTTCGACTTTCTGCTGCGGAACCTGCGCAGCTACTTTGTGGATGCGGCCGG
Organism: Desulfovibrio sp. OttesenSCG-928-I05; assembly: GCA_030266385.1. GTDB lineage: Bacteria > Desulfobacterota > Desulfovibrionia > Desulfovibrionales > Desulfovibrionaceae > JAJDHY01. The sequence continues at coordinate 19,812 of JAJDHY010000002.1, read as the reverse complement.
CAAAAACGCGGACGTCATCCTGGCCAGCCGGCTCATGACCCATCTGCTCGGCCTCCGTCTGGACGCCAAGCCGGATTCCACAGGCTCCCTCGCCAATAACCTGAGGGAATTTGAATCCCTGCGGGACTTTTTCGGTTCAACCACCCTGCTGGCCCTTGTGGACCTGCCCTTCCTGTTCATCTTTATCGTCATTATCGGCCTGCTCGGCGGCCCGCTGGTGGTCATTCCGCTGATCGCGGTGCCCATCATCATCGGCGTCGGCCTTTTCCTGCAGTTGCCCATGCAGCGTACCGCTGAAAAGGGCTTCAAGGAAAACATGCAGAAAAACGCCCTGCTGGTGGAAATCATCAACGGTCTTGAAACCATCAAGACCAGCATGGCCGAAGGCAAGGTGCAGCACACCTGGGAACAGGTGGTGGGACAGAGCGCGCTTTCCAACAACCACAGCAAGCGCATGTCCAGCCTTTCCGTCACGGTCACCCTGCTTGCGACGCAGCTTGTCAGCGTCGGCATCATCATCTGGGGCGTGTACCGTATTCCCGAATTCCTCAGTATGGGCGGGCTTATCGCCTGTAACATGCTGGCCGGCCGGGCCATGGCGCCGCTTTCCCAGGTTTCCGGCATGCTTTCGCGGCTCCAGCAATCCCGCATGGCGCTCAAGTCGCTGGACGCGCTGATGAACATGCCCGTGGAACGCCCGGAAGACAGCAACTATGTCGAATTCGGACGGCTTGAGCATTCGCTGACCTTTGAAGGCGTCGCGTTCAAGTACCCCAACTCCGAACGGCTTGCCCTTGACGGTGTGAACATTCACATCCGCCCCGGCGAAAAAGTCGGTATTATCGGCCGTATGGGTTCCGGAAAAAGCACGTTCGGCCGCTTCTGCCTCGGGCTGTATCAGCCCGCCGACGGCGCGGTCAAAATGGGCGGCGTGGATATCCGCCAGATGGATCCCACGGATCTGCGATCCCGCATCGGCTACGTTTCGCAGGATAACTACCTGTTCTACGGGACGGTGCGCGAAAATATCGCCTTCGGGTCCATGATCACGGACGACCGCATGATACTCAGGGCCGCGCATCTCGCCGGGGTAACGGATTTTGTGCGGGCGCACCCGGCGGGCTTCGGCATGCCGGTGGGAGAACGGGGCATGTCCCTTTCCGGCGGTCAGCGCCAGTCCGTCGCCATTGCGCGCGCGCTGCTGCAAGACCCGGATATTCTGATCATGGACGAGCCGACCAGCAACATGGACAACAGTTCCGAATACATGTTCCGCCAACGTCTTGGCGCGTCGCTGGGCAACAAAACCCTCATCCTGATTACCCACCGTCTTTCCATGCTTGATATTGTTGACCGCCTTGTGGTCATGGATGCCGGACGCATTATGGCGGACGGTCCGAAAAACGCCGTGCTCAGCGCTCTCAGAGGCGAGCAGTCCAAGCAGAAGGGAGCGCCCGCCAAGGGCGGTGCCATTCCTGCTGCCGGAAAAGCTCCGGCACCTGCTGCGGCCGCACAGAGTAAACCCGCTACCGCCTGATTGCGTTTCGGCCAGGAGAGTCTGAATGTTTAAACGCCTGTTCCACTGGTTTGTTCCCAAAGGGGCGAACCCTGAAGATCTTCAATATATGAGCGAAGTGGATGTAGCCCTGCACAGCCGGGGACACCCGCTGGCCTTTATCCTGTCGCTTGCGGTGCTGCTTTTTTTCGCCTGTTTCCTCGTGTGGGCTTCCTACGCCAAGCTCGATGAAATCACACGCGGTATGGGGCAGGTTATTCCGTCCCAGCGTACGCAGGAAATCCAGAACCTTGAAGGCGGTATCCTTGAAAGCATGCTGGTGCGGGAAGGTGAAATAGTTGAGCCCGGCCAGGCGCTGCTCCGGCTTTCGCCCAACATTCTGGAAGCGACCGTCCGGGACGCCCAGACGAAAAAAGTGGAAGCCGAAGCGTCCATCATCCGGATGGAAGCCGAACTTGCGGGCAATGACCCCGTGTTCCCTTCCACCATGGAAATAGAATACCCGCAGATCGTTTCCGACCAGCTGGCCGCCTTTGTGGCCCGCCGGGCGCAGTTTGAAGGGGAAGCCCTGGCCCTGGAAAGTGAAATCGAACAGCGCAAGCAGGAAGTGGAAGTCGCCCAGAGCCGCGAGCAAAGCATCCGGGAAAACCTGCGCTTCACCATTGAGCAGATCAATATGATCCGCCCGCTGGTGGACAAGGGCACGTACCCCCGGCTTGAGTATCTGAAAATACTCCAGCAAAAATCCCAGCTTGACGGCGAACTGAACACGGTTTTGCAATCCATCAACCAGAACCGCACCGCCGTGCGCGGCGCGGAGCAGCGTCTTGCCAACCGTGAAAACGAGTGGCGTTCCCAGGTTACCGAGGAACTCAACAAGCGCAGAAGTGAACTGAACAGTATTCTGCAAAATATCGCGGCCACCAGCGACCGGTTGCGCCGTACCGAGATTTCCTCCCCTGTGCGCGGCAAGGTCAACAGGATCATGATCAACACCATCGGCGGTGTTATCCGCCCCGGTGACACCATTCTTGAACTGGTGCCTCTGGATGATACCCTGATGGTCGAGGCCAGAATCCGTCCTACCGATATTGCGTTCATCCAGCCGCAGCAAAAGGCCGTCATCAAGATCACGGCCTATGACTTCTCCATTTACGGCGGTCTGGAAGGCTTTGTGGAAGATATCAGCGGCGATACCATTGAAGACAAGCGCGGGGATCCGTATTACGTCGTCAAGCTGCGTACCCAGAACAGCACGCTGCTCTCCCGCACCGGCGACCCGCTGCCGATCATTCCCGGCATGCAGGCTTCCGTGGATATCATAACCGGTGAAAAAACAGTGCTGGCCTATTTGCTGAAGCCGATCATCAAGGCCAGCCAGAATGCGATGACCGAACGGTGACAGCAAGAGCACCCTGGCTCATCGGGCGCACCCTGAACGGCGGGGGTGGCTCCCGCCGCCCTCTTCCGCTGTTCTCCGTCCGGCGTCCGGTTCGCTATTGCATCCTGTGCTGCTTACTGGCGCTCTGCGTTCTGCCGCTTACCGGGCATGCCGCCGAGCCCATCAAGCTCTTCGGTACGGTGGAATTTCGCGGCGAGTTGAAAAACATGCCCAAATGGGAACGGGTGGTCAAGGCCGAAGCGAAATCGCCGACCTTTGACAAGGATCTCAGCCAGTTCATGACGCCCGCTTTCGCCAAGCAATGGACGGAACTGGTGGCGCGGATGAGCGGCAGCACAACCCGGGAAAAGGCCGTTGCGGTCAACGCGTTTTTCAACCGATGGCCGTACAGGACGGACAACTCGCTGTACAAGATTGAGGACTACTGGGCGACCCCGGCGGAGTTTATGAAAAAATCGGGCGACTGCGAAGACTACGCCATCACAAAGTTTTACGCCCTGATCAAGCTGGGGGTGGATCCGTCAACCATGCGGATCGTTGCGCTCAAGGATACCATACGCAACCTCGGCCACGCGGTACTTGCTGTATATACAGAAGGTGACGCTTATATTCTTGATAACTTGACCGATATGGTAATGACGCACACTCGTTACAAGCAGTATGCGCCGCAATATTCGTTAAACCAGGTGTACCGCTGGGCGCACGTTGTGCCAAAAAAGAAGTAGCGGATACAGGCGGATACGCCGCAAACAGATCATGCCGCGCACGCGGCGGGTTATACGAACCGTAGACCAGACAACCCGACTGTGGAGAACAACATGGCAGAGACAACAGTAACGCAGGCGCCCGGCGCCTCCACCCAGTCCACCGGCCGCCGCTCACGGCTCTTCGTCTTCGGACTGACCATCATGGCGATTGCCGTCGGGGCCGTCTCTTTCTGGGCGTACAAAGAGATAGAATCGGCCGAACAGAAACTTGAGGATGGGCTCCGTTTGCGGGCCAGTCTTATCGTGGACGGCAGGGTCGACGCTATCGACACGCAGCTCAAGAACATGATGGGCGCGGCATCCCGCCTGATCGAATCGGAAGTGTTCAGCTTCTTTGCCGCGGAAGTCGACCAGCTTCCCGGCGACGTGAGCATGCTGATCGCGCCGCCTTCGACGCGCCCCATGTCGGAAGAGCCCGCCACGGAAAGCAGCGACCCGATGGAAAAGCTGTCCGAGCAGCTTCCCCTCATGATCGTCAACCTCCGGGATTTCGTCCTGCGGGAAGGATTTGTTTCCGCCCGCATCGTCAACCGGCGGGCTGATACGTACATTTCCACGCACTCCACACCGCCCGCGCTCACCACGGCCGAAGAAGCCGAGGTCAAGCGGGTGCTGGAAAGCGGCCAGCCGCTTGTGACGGGAATTTACGCGGGGCCCTTCGGTCTGGTGCACGGGCTTATCATGCCCATATTCCCGCCGGAATTCGACGCGCAGCACGACAAGGCTGTTTCCGCCCTCATGCTGGTCAAGGCCATCACGGGGAAAAACAACCTGAGCGAAATCGTGACCGCCTCGTCCGTCAGCGCGGAAGGCTTCATTACCCGCCTGCTCCAGAGCACGCCGGAAGGGTTCCAGGAAGTCGGCCTCGGCGTTGGCGCGTCGCTCCGGCCCATCGCATCGCCGGAAAGCATTGATGCCGATGTCCTGCCCTTTGGCGTACGCAGCGCGGCCGACGGCAGCGGTCAGGTCTATTCCATGGGCCGCCGTATTCCCGGCACCGCCTGGTGGATCACCCAGGAACGCGATTATGCGAACTCCCGTGTGGACTATACCGCTACCGTACGCAGCATTCTGACCCTCGCGGCCCTCGGCATCGTCGCTCTCGGCCTGCTGGTCAGCGTCATCTGGTGGCGTCTCGTGGGCAAAGAACAGCAGGAAGTGGCTTCCCAACTGCGCGACCTGAACGAGCTGATTAACGAGCAGAAAGTCCTGCTTGACGGCATCAACAGCACCATGACCGACCCGGTGGCCCTGACGGACGACAAGGGGGTTTACCATTATGTGAACCGCGCCTTTGCCGAAGCCGTGGGACGCAGCACCGAGGAAATTCCGGGGCTGGATATTGCCGCCGTGTTCGGCTTTGATACGGCGAAACGCCTGGAAGCGACGAACCAGCGCGTTCTCCTGACTGGCGAATCAACGACTGTGGATGAAATCATCTGGTTGCAGTCCAAGCGGCATCACTTCCAGATATCCATAGCGCCCCTGCGCGGTGAAAACGGCGTCATCAGCGGCATCGTGTCCGTGTTCCGCGACATCACCAAGCAGGTCGAAGCGCAGGAGCGCGGCAACCGCATGGTCCAGCAGACTATTGAAGCGCTGGTCCGCGCCATTGAAGCCGTGGATCCGTTCCTGGGCGGGCATTCACGCATCATGGGCCGCATAGCGTCGCTTATTGCCAGAACCATGAGCCTGCCCGAACGTGAAGTGTCCACCATTGAAACAGCGGCCTCGCTTTCCCAGGTGGGCAAAATGTTCGTGCCGCGTGAAGTGGTGACCAAGCCCGGCGCCCTGACTCCGGAAGAAAAGCGCCAGATGGAGCAGCATGTGGAATATTCCCGTGACGCGCTCAAGGACATCGAGTTCGAACTGCCGGTGCTGGAAGCCGTGACCCAGATGAACGAACGTCTGGACGGCAAGGGCTATCCCGCGCACCTCAAGGGTGACGAGATTGGCATGGCGGCGCGTATTCTCGCCGTGGCCAACGCCTTTACCGCCATGGCCCGCCCCCGTTCCTACCGTCCCGCAATGCCCGTGGCCCAGGCCGTCAGCATTCTGGCCAAGGAGCAGGAAGCCTACGATCCGCAGGTTGTACGCGCCCTTGAGGCCGTGCTCAAGACACCTTCCGGCGAACGCATTGTGGCCCAGGCGGCCGCATCCCGCGCCGAGTAACACCCCGCTCGAAGGAGAACGTCTCTTTCTCCTTCGAGCGATTTCCCCACGCGCTTACCGCGCTCTCTGCTCCTTTGATAGCCATGTTTCAAACGGGCAGCAGAGGAAAAAGAACGACAACTCCCCGAACCCGGCGCAGGCCGGATTCGGGGAGTTTCTTTTATGGAGACAAAGCACGGCACACGGCAGAGGCGCTTCACCGCGCATTCCACCGGCGGTTCACAAACGCTGTGCAGCGTGTTCCGGCGTGACACGCCGGGGCTGTGGCGCCTCTATATTCCCGGATATCCCTTCCCGACCATGCAGCCTCAGGCGCAAACCCAGGCAGGCGAAAAGCCGGGCGCATTGACAGATGACGAGTCAATGCCGACTCTATCTTGAAGCATGCCCCACGAAAGCGAACAGAATACATGCATGGCGCAGGCGTACAAACATACGCGGCACAGGCGCATGGACTCCCTACGTCTTACCGTAACCCTCTGCGCGATAACAGAAAAAGCCATCATATTGTCGGAATTGTAATTTTGTGTCACTCTACCGATAAAAAGTAGAAGCGTGATTGTTATCACTCTTGCGTAGCTCAAAAAACAATTCCAATACCCCGTATCCCCCCATGGCCGGATACCGGAAGGAGTATATATGTTGCACTGCGTGAGTGTTTTTACTTACGAAATTGACGATCCGGAGCGAGCCCTCAAAGAAATCCGGGAACAGCTTGAAGAAAAAATCACGTTTCTTGAGCATTCGGTTGGAATCATACTATGCCACCCGGAATTTATTGAATCCGGAGTTGTAAAACATCTCAGTGAAAACCTGCCCTTTGAATGTGTGGGGATGACGACATCCTCCCAGGCTGTCAATGGCGGGGTTGGCGAGCTTATACTGACGCTTTTTGTCATGACGTCCAGTGACGTCCATTTCAGAACCGGGGTAACCGCCGATGTGGATGACGGCATTGACGGACCGGTTCACGACGCCTTCACCATCGCATCCGCCGGAACCACAGAAACGCCCAAACTGGTCATCACGTTCCCCCCGCTTCTTTTACAGTACGCCGGAGACGCCTATATCTATGCCTGGGAAAAAGTACTGCCCGGGGTTCCTGTCTTTGGATCAATCGCAATAGACGATACGCTTACGTTTGATACGAGCGAAACCATATATAACGGCGTCAATTACAAATCGGCTGTATCCTTTGTCCTGTGCTACGGAAACATAAATCCCCGTTTTCTTGTCGGCACGCTCCCGGAAGAGAACGTTTTGCCATACAAGGGAGAGGTGACAAAAGCAACCGGACCGTTCGTGCAGGAAATAAACAATATGAACGCGTACACATACTTTGAAAGTATAGGGTTCGCAAATAACGGTACACTGGCCGAAAGCTATTTGTTCATGCCCTTTGTCATAGATCAGAAAAAACGTGACGATTATGACGGTATTCCCGTTGTGCGCGGTCATGTTTCCTTTACGGATGACGGAACAGCGATTTTTCGCGGGGATGTGTATGAAGGATCGACCTTCTCACTGCTTACCTGCACCCCGGAAGGCGTTTTATCAACAACCCGTCAGGCAATTGAGCATATCAACACATTGCCCGATATAAACGGCGTTCTGATATTCCCCTGCATTGTGCGGCGTCTGTTAACGCAGCGGGTACATCCTGTAATAGAACTGGAGACTGCAAAAGATGCGATAGACCCGTCAATTCCCTTTATGGCGGGGTATTCCGGTGGTGAAATATGCCCGACATCCTTTAAGGAGTCCGGCCCGGCAAACAGATTTCACAACTATTCGCTGGTCATCCTTATTGTCTGATGGTCACGTAAAGTAACATGCGGAGGCGCTGTGGCATTTGACGTCAGCCATGAATATGTGAATATTCCAAAAGACGAATATGACGAGCTACTGCAAAAACTGAAGGCCGCCGAGGTTGAAAAAAACAAGCTCGCACGGGAACTCCGGACTATTATCAAGCGCAATGAAATAGACAAACTGAATATCGAGACGCACGCGGCGCTTAACAAAATAATTACCGGGGAAAAGCAGAAGCAGGAAATGTACGTCCGCCTTCTTTTGGAATCATGCCCGGACCCAATGTTTATATTTGATGATGCCGCAAATTTTTTGCTGGGCACCCGCTCTACACGCAGTATTATCGGCATTGACGATATTTCTATTTTACAGGGAAGAAAACTTGACAGTATTGTTGAAAGGTACTGCCCGCCCGTCTTTACGGAAGAACTAACATCCCTGGTAAAAGAAAGTATATTTTCCGAAAGTGGCACAAAGGGAAAAAAATATATTGAAGTCTCGACAGAGACCAGCAAATATCAGGTAACCATTCTGCCTTTTGATAAAGATGACGGTGAATTTGCCGGAGTCCTTGTCATTATGCATGATATTACAGAGTTGATGCGGTCAAAAGAAATAGCGGAACAGGCCAGCATTGCAAAAGGCGAATTCCTGTCCCGTATGAGCCATGAAATGAGAACGCCGATGAACGCCATCATCGGTATGACCAACATAGCGAAAAACTCACACGACGCGGAAAAGAAGGAATATTGCCTTGATAAGATAGCTGGCGCTTCCAGACATTTGCTTGGCGTTATTAACGACATACTCGATATGTCAAAAATTGAGGCGAATAAACTGGAGTTGTCTTCTGATACGTTTGTATTTGAAAACATGTTGATGGATGTCACAAACGTCATAAATTTCCGTGTCGAGGAAAAGAACCAGACATTTGTCGTCACCCTGGATGATACAATCCCCGAGCATATCCACGGCGACGAACTACGCCTCGCACAGGTTATCACCAACCTCCTGACGAACGCCACCAAGTTTACTCCCGAAGGCGGAACCATCACGCTCCACGCGAAAAACATACCGGATCCGGAAAACGGCCCCATGCTTCAAATCGAGGTCGCTGATACCGGAATAGGCATCTCGCCTGAACAACAATCGCGCCTGTTCACATCCTTTGAACAGGCGGACGGGGGAACTGCCCGCAAGTACGGCGGCACCGGGCTGGGGCTCGCCATTTCCAGACGAATCGTTGAACTGATGGGCGGAAAGATATGGATAGAGTCGGAGCTTGGGCACGGCGCGCGGTTCATATTTACGATACGCTATGAACCGGGCGACGCGAAACCACGGGTGAAACGAGTTGTAAGCAAAGACGGTGTACGCATTCTTGCTGTTGATGATTCACCGGAAGTTCGCGAGTATTTCACCGACATTATGCCCTCGCTCGGCCTGCCCTGTGATGTCGCAGCGGACGGATACGAAGCCCTGCATCTTCTGCAAAATCAAAGCAATAATCCATACACTATCTTTTTTATTGATTGGCAAATGCCGCATATGAACGGCATAGAGCTGACCAGGGAAATAAAAAAGATTACAATGGATAACGCGATTATCATAATGATTTCCGTCGCGGAATGGAGTGATATCGAAGCTGAGGCGACACAAGCGGGCGTAGATCGTTTTATTTCCAAGCCGCTCTTTCCCTCCATACTGCAGAACTGTATAAACGAATGCACAACCCCTTCCCTTGAAGAGACCGGATTGCAGCAAACGGCGATATTACAGAACAATCGCAACTACCATGGGCAAACCTTCATGGTCGCTGAAGACGTTGAAATAAACAGGGAAATTATCAAAGAAATACTAGAAGGTACGGGCGCGGCGATTGTGTTTGCCGAAGACGGCCGGGAAGCCGTTACCATGTTCGCGGAGCAGCCGGACAAGTACGATCTGATCCTTATGGACATTCAAATGCCTGAAATGGACGGTTATGAAGCGACGCGCATCATCCGGTCATCCGATTGCGCGGCGGCGAAAACGGTTCCCATTGTCGCCATGACGGCCAATGTATTCAGAGAGGATGTGGAACGCTGTCTGGCGGCAGGTATGAACAGCCATATCGGGAAGCCGATTGACGCGGACATGCTGTACAAAACACTCGGTTCGTGCCTCTCGCCCAAAGCCACTGGGGCGGACTTCCGGTAAAAAACGCCCGTCTCCGGTTTATGAAACACAGTAGCCCCGAGCGGAGCATGCCGCCAGGGGCGCGGGCGGAGGAAAATCTACTGCAACCCCAGTTTCCCGCGCAGTGCGGCAATGTGATGCGGCACTTCGGCGGCGTTCATAACAGCCCTGCTCCCGCCGATACCGTAGCGTTCTTCAAATCCGAGAAGCCGCACGGCAAGCAGATCATCTCCCGGCATGGGGGATTCAGCCAGCAGCCAGAGAATCAGCATGGGGGCGTCTTCCGCCGGGACCTGCTGGGACGAGACAAAAAGCCAGTCACGCAACCCGTCGCCCGTATAATCAAAAGAAGCGACAAATGTATACGTACAGGTGCCGATTCCGGAAGCAAAGGAGCAGGATCGCTCATCCCGGTATTCCGCATCCCATCCCCGCCCCTGATGCGTCAAAGCACCGAAACCCGCGGGGAGCGCGAGCAGGGAAGGAAAGGAACGCAAATCAAGACGCGCCGCGATCTCCCGGCTGAAGGATTCCGGCAGATAATCCCCCGGAACCGTCGGACCGCCCGGCTCCACCAGCCCGTTTTCCGTTACGCGAACGCGGACGGCAGGAGCGGGTATGGGCGTGAGAGCGTAAAAATACTCCAGCGACGCGCCATCATACACCACAGCCGGGACTGGTACGCCAGGATATAAACGAACGCCCGAAGGCACGCACGAGGCCGCCAGCAGCAGCACGCAACAAATCAAAACGCCACGCGGCAATAAGAATCCACACATGTGGGCACAATTGCCTTGATCGCCCCCGAAGTCAAGCGAGCGAGAAAGCGGGCTTGCCAGTCCTGCTCTTTCGCCGTAAATTCATTGGATATCCTTTTCGGGTATTCCGAAAGGGCAACATTTTATGCAACGGGAAATATAATGATCCAGGATCGCAGGCTTGTTGATATAGCCAAAACCGCCGGTTGAGCCGCCAAGGTTGCTCCGGGGGACCTGGAGCGCTTTCTGGGCGGCCTGCGCCGCCCTGCGGATACAGATAATCGCCTTCTGAGTTCCATGAGCCATAACGAAGACGCCGCCATCGTGCGCGTGCCTTCGGGCAAGGCGCTGGTTCAGACGGTGGACTTTCTCACGCCCATCGTTAATGATCCGTATATGTTCGGGCGCATCGCGGCGGCCAACGCCCTCTCCGATGTCTACGCCATGGGCGGCACCCCCTGGACGGCGATGAACATAGCCTGTTTCCCGGTCTGTGCGCTGCCGGAGGAAGTATTCGCCGCCATCCTGCAAGGCGGGGCGGACGCGGTCGGCGAAGCCGGAGCGGTTCTTGCCGGAGGACACAGCGTTCAGGACGACGAACTGAAATTCGGCCTTTCCGTCACCGGACTGGTTGACCCTGACAATTTCGCGACCAATGCGGGCCTGAACACGGGCGACACCCTCATCCTTACCAAGGCGCTGGGCAGCGGCATTCTGGCCACGGCCCTGAAAGCCCGCTGGGAAGGCTGCGACGCCTTTGAACGCGAAATCACCAGCTGGTGTTCCCGGCTCAACCGGAACGCCGGGGGCGTGGTCGAAGCCCTTTCCCTGAAAGCGGCCACCGACGTGACGGGGTTCGGGCTTGGCGGCCACCTGCTGGAAATGGCCGAAGCTTCCGGCGTCTCCATCCGGCTGGATTCTTCCGCCATCCCCTCCATGAAGGGTGCGCGCGAGCTTGCCGCCATGGGGCTTGTGCCGCAGGGCAGCCACGCCAACCGTCTGCATATGGAACAACAAACCCATATCGCGGCGGGCGTCGCGCAGAGCGCCGTTGACCTTATCTTTGACGCCCAGACATCCGGTGGCCTCATTCTGGCGGTACCGCCGGGCGCGATTGTGGAAGCCCGATCCCGCCTTGAAGACGGCGGCGACCTCGCCTGTATTGTCGGCGAAGTCGTACCTGCCGGGAGCCGGACCAGCCTGTTTATCGACTAGCACGTAGCGGAGAAATACAATGCATAAAGAATCATCCCATACGGAACATCACGCCCATACGCACGAACACGATCATGAGCATGGGCACGATCATACACACGGACACAGCCATGACCATCACCACGACCACGCGGGACACCATCACGGGCACGATCATGGACATCACAGCCATGACATCCCGCACGGCGCGCCTGTTCTCGTGCTCCGTCCGTACAGCGGCATCGCCGGTGATATCATGGTCGCCGGTCTTGCGGGGCTGCTCGATGCCGATCAAAAGCTGCTGGATGACCTGACCGCCGCAATTGGCATAAAGGAACTTGGTCCGGGGTCTTTCAGCCTGGAAAAGCGCATGGTCAACGCCGTCAGCGGCCTGGGCGGTGCGGTTTCCCTTCCGCACGAGCACGCCCACCGCAGTTTCACGGATATTCGTGCGCTCATCCAGGCAGGCGCCATGGCCCCTGAAGCCAAAGAACTGGCGGTGGAGGCGTTCCGTATTATCGCGGAAGCCGAAGGCGCGGTACACGCGAAAGACGCGGCCTCCGTCACCTTCCATGAGGTTGGCGCGCTGGACAGTATTCTGGATATCTGCCTTGCCGCGTCTCTGTTTGTCACGCTGGCCCCCGTCCGGTTCATCTGCGGGCCGCTCCCCGTATGTGACGGCGTCATCCGCTGCGCCCACGGTGAAATTCCTTCGCCCGCCCCGGCTGTTTTGCGTATGCTGCACGGCGTGCCCGTCACCGGCTTTGCCGCCAGCGGCGAAACCGTGACGCCCACCGGCATCGCGCTGCTCAAGGCGTTCAGTGCCGAATTCGGTCCGTGGCCCGCCATGGTTCTGGAGAGGGAAACCATCGCGTACGGCACAAAAGTTTTTGCCAATGTCCCCAACGGGGCGCTATTCGCATTCGGTAACGCGTTGTAACGCCGCACAACCGGAATTATCATTTTTTCCCTTACTATGTAGGAAAAGCATGTTTATTTTTTTCATTCTGTGCTAATACCTCTGCGCATACTCTGGAGGAGTCCCGCTTGCGGACGGGTGTTCGGCGGCCGGCAAACCGCCCCCCCCCTTTGTCGGCAAGCTGTGAGGACAAATCCTTGCACAGTGCGGATGACATATTGTAACGTTTCATCTGCTTCAGGTAACGGTTTGAAGGAATGAAATGAAAAACACGGTAAGCCCTTCGCGTCTCTGGATGGAACGGCTCTTTGCGCGCTTCGGGCTTGGAATGCGCGCAAAGTTGATTTCGCTGTTCGTCTGCATCAAAGTCGTCCCGTTGATTCTTCTGGCCATTGTGGCCTGGCGGCAATCGCTGATGCTGGGGGAAGAACTGCGCGAGCGCACCACGGAACTGACACAGAAAGCCAATACCGCCCTTTCCAATACGGGTAACATAGCCGTTTCCGACGCCGTCAGCGCGCTCGATGAGCGAGCCAGAGAAGACATAGAACGCATGACCACGGATACGGCGTACCGCGTGGCGGATTTTCTCTACGCGCGTGACAGTGATATCCTGTTCGTCGCCGGGTTCGAACCGACAGAAGACGTGTACCGCCGTTTTGTCACCACCCAGAGCGGCCGCCTGATCAAACAGGGTGACTGGGTTCTGGCGGAAGACGGCAAATCCTGGCAACCGGGGTTCCGTCAGGGCTATGAAGACGTCATCACCTCGTCCATCGAAGAAAACAACCACAGCTTCAACTATCGCCTCCCCGATTATTTTACCTACGAATCCCGCCCGCTGTACCTGGAAATGACCTTTGTGGACCTGAACGGACAGGAGCGCATCAAGGTGACCACATCACCGCTGATGGATCCTGCTCTCAAGGATGTATCCAAACGCGAAAACACCTTCGTCAAGGCGGAAACCTATTTCCCGGAACTGAAAAAGCTGGCTCCGGGGGAAATTTACGTTTCCGAAGTCATCGGCGCATATACCCCTTCGCGCGTCATAGGCATCTACACGCCGGAACGGGCTGAAAAGCTGGGCATTCCCTTTGAGCCGGAAAAAGAAGCTTACGCGGGGAAGGAAAACCCCCTGGGCAACCGCTTCAAGGGTCTTGTCCGCTGGGCGACGCCACTTGTTGAAAAAGGCGAAATCATAGGCTACGTCACCCTCGCCCTGGATCACGATCACCTGATGGAGTTCACATCGCACCTGGTTCCCACAACGGACAGGTACACCGAAGTGCCCGACGCGTACGAAGGAAACTACGCGTTCATATGGGATCACAAGGGACGCAGCATCGTCCACCCCCGGCACCATTCCATCACCGGGTACGACCCTGAAACGGGCGACCCGCAAGTGCCCTGGCTTGAAGACCGCATCTATGACGAATGGCAGGCCAGCGGCAAAAGTTATGCGGATTTCATCGTCGATGTGCCGACTTTCGTTGATCAGTCAAACACCCGCAAATCCGCCAAGCCCCTCACGGATGCGGGGTTGGTGGGGCTTGATTGCCGCTACCTCAATTTCGCGCCCCAGTGTACCGGCTGGTTCGACCTGACCGAAGACGGCGGCTCCGGTTCGTTCCGTATTTTGTGGAGCGGACTGTGGAAGCTGAACACGGCGGCGGCCATTCCCTACTATACCGGGCAATACGCGGATTCTCTCCGGGGCTTCGGATTTGTGACCATCGGCGCGGGACTCGAATTTTTCCACCGTCCCGCCATGGAAACCCAGCAGGTCATCGACACGCTGATCAAGGATAGCGATAGAGAACTCAAGGGCATGGCCCAGGATACCCAGAACGCCATCGACGCCAACCTGCTGGAAACAGCCTCAACGCTTGCCGTTTCCACCGGCCTCATGGGTATACTGGTCGTTTTCATCGCCATCTGGATGGCTTCGGTCTTCACCCGCAGCGTCACCACGCTTATCAAGGGTATTTCGCGCTTCCGCCAGGGCGAGCGGCAGTTCCGCTTCAATGCGCCTATCAAGGATGAAATCGGCGCGCTGGCAGATTCGTTCGACGAAATGGCCGACAGCATTGTGGAAAGTGTACAAAGCCCCATGGTCATTACGGATCTTCAGAAAAAGATCCTGTATATGAATGATTCCATGCTGAGCGTTCTGGGAAAAACACTGTCGGAAATGGTGGGAACCCCCCTGCCGGAAGACGTGCTCTTTCCCGCAGGAACACACATCAACCCGATCCAGGCGCTTGCCGAAAACAGGGAAGCGGACGTCATGTACCATGCGCCGACCGGCCGGTATTTCCGGGGCGACGCGCGCTTTCTCACCCATAGTGACGGCAGGGCGATCGGCTATATCATCACCACAACCGATCTGACGGAAATCGTCAACGGCCAGAAGCAGGTGGAACACCAGCGGGCGCTGCTTGACACCATATTCTCTTCCTCACCCGATCTTATCTGGTACAAGGAAAAAACCGGCGCATACCTCGCGGTGAACCCGCGTTTTGCCTCGCTGGCCGGTGTTCCCGCCGATACCGTTCCCGGACGCAGTGCCGAAGATATGTTCCCCCCGGATCGCGCCAAAGAAATCGACAAATTGGATAATAAAGCAGCCCAGGGGACCACCCCCATGCTCAGTGAAGAGCAGTTGTTCTTTGCCGACGGCCATACGGAAATAGCGGACGTCGTCAGAACGCCCATTTTTGACGGACAGGGCATGGTTACCGGCATTCTCGGGGTTGCGCGGGACGTTTCCAAACGCGTCCATGTGGAGACGGAACTCAGGGAAACCCAGCAGGAACTGGAAAAAACAGCGGATGAGGCCAACAGGGCCAACGCATCCAAAAGCGAATTCCTCGCCCGGATGAGCCATGAAATCCGCACGCCCATGAACGCCATTATCGGCCTGACGAACATCACCCGCAAAAAGCTGGAATCCCCCACGATTAACGAAGATGACATCAAAAGCCATCTGCGGCAGATCGAAACATCGTCACAGCACCTTCTTGGTCTGCTGAACGACGTGCTGGATATCTCCAAAATTGAAGCGGGAAAAATCATTCTGGGAGCGGAAACATTCGATCTGACCAAACTGATCGACAATGTCGCCACCATTATCCGCCCGCGCTGCACCGAAAAGAACATCACCTTCGCCATTGAGGTCGAAAACCTGTCCCATGCCGTTTTTGTCAGCGATCCGCTCCGGATCCGGCAAGTGCTGATCAATCTGCTCGGCAACGCGGTCAAGTTCACCCCCGAATGCGGCACGGTCAGTTTCCGGGTTAGCCGGGAAGAAAGCCGGGATGGCAAGGGATTGCTCTCCTTCAGCATCGGCGATACCGGTATCGGCATTGACGATGCGATGAAAGCGAAACTGTTCAAACCCTTTGAACAGGCGGATGCCGGAATTTCCCGCCAGTTCGGCGGCACCGGGCTCGGACTTTCCATCAGCCAGAGTATCGTCAAGCTGCTCGGCGGCGAAATTTCAGCCCAGAGCACGCCGGGAGAAGGCAGCACGTTCAGCTTCCAGATATGGTTGCCCGAAGGCGTTGACGACAGGGGCGAAGAAGAAAAAACGCGCAACCTGTCCGTACTGGAAGGCAAACGCATACTGCTGGTTGACGATGTGGATATCAACAGGATAATCGTCGTTGAGCTGCTGAACGAGACGGGCCTTATCATTGAAGAAGCTGCGGACGGGCAAGCGGCGCTGGATATGTTCGTCGCCTCCCCTCCCAACTACTATGATGCCATCCTCATGGATATTCAGATGCCCGTTCTTGACGGGTACGCCGCCAGCGCGGCCATTCGCGCGCTGCCCCGTGACGACGCGGCCACAGTCGCGATAATCGCCATGACGGCCAACGCGTTCAAAGAAGATGTGGAAAAAGCGCGGGAATTCGGCATGAACACGCACCTGCCCAAACCGCTGGAACTTGAACGGCTGCTTGAAACGCTGATCCGCTACGCCGGATCATAGCATCGTCGCGGCTGCAACCATACTGCATGTGAGGAAACACCATGCCCCGTAAAGCTCTGTATTCCGCAGACCTGCACGTCCATACCGTTGCCAGCGCCCACGCCTACAGCACGGTCAACGAATACGCCCAGCACGCCAAGACACTGGGGATACGCCTTTTCGCCATGACGGACCACGGCCCCGCATTGCCCGCCGCCCCGCACCCCTGGCACTTCAAAAACCTGCGGGTTATCCCCCATGTGCTCTATGGCGTAGGGATTCTGCGCGGTATTGAGGCAAATATTCTGGAAGACGGCCTGGATTGCCCGGATGACATTCTGGATGAACTGGATATCGTGCTCGCGGGATTCCACCAGCCTTGCATAGAGCCGCAAAGCTGCGAGAAAAATACCGAACTGATGATCCGCACTATTGAAAGCGGCAAGGTGCATATTATCTCCCACCCCGGCAACCCGGAATTCCCTGTGGATCCGGAAGCCGTCGCGGCGGCGGCGGTGAAGCATAACGTCGCGCTGGAAGTGAACAACGCCTCGTTCAAGTTCACCCGTAAGGGCAGCTTTGAAAACTGCATCGCCCTGATCAGGGAACATGGAAAGGCCGGAGGCCTCGTAACCCTCGGGTCAGACGCGCACCACACCCACAGCATGGGCCATTTTGACGAAGCGCTCAAAATCGTTGAAGCGGCGCACTTTCCGATTGAACACATTATTAACACCTCGCCTGAAAACGTGCTGCTGTTCCTTGAGCAGCACGGCAAGGATTTCCGAAAGTTCCTGGAATTCTTTGAACGGCAATAAATCGTACTGTCATCCCGATTATACAAACAGGGCACGCGGCATAGCGCCGTGTGCCCTGTTTACATTCGGGACGTTTAGCGCAGACGGGTCACGCCGTGTCATTATTCACGTTGCGCTCACTGACGAGCAGTACGGGCAACGTCGCCAGACAGATAATTCCGAACGCCAGATAGCCGTACGAAAAGCCCCAGTA
This sequence comes from Desulfovibrio sp. OttesenSCG-928-I05, assembly GCA_030266385.1. GTDB lineage: Bacteria > Desulfobacterota > Desulfovibrionia > Desulfovibrionales > Desulfovibrionaceae > JAJDHY01. Next base: position 2,107 of record JAJDHY010000002.1, on the reverse strand, counting down.
TTCCCCCGCTGTGCCCAGAAGGAACGGCGCGCACCCGGTCCCGAGGTACGTCGCGGCCGGAACGGCGATAGCAAGCAGCATGGCTTGCTGCCCATAGGGAAAAGAGCGGGCAAACAGGGTGAACAACGCCGGAAACACAAAGGCCGAAGCAGCGCCCTGCGCGGTCATGGCCAGAAAAAGGCCGCTTTTCCCGACAAGTGAAACAGGAAGCGACAGCGCCGCAAGAGAAAGCCCGTGCACCAGCAAAAAAGAGGCGATGGTCCGCTTCGCGCCGAGCCGCATGGCCGCCCAGCCGCCAAACAGCACGCCAAACGGGCAGGCTAGACGGGAGAGGGATAAAAGCCGGGACGCTTCCGCGCTGTCAAAACCCTGCTCCGCCGTCAGGGAAAGCGGCAACACGCTGTACGGCGCGAATTCTCCCCCGACAGCCAGGGCGAACATCCACATGAAGACCCAGAGAACGGGATTCCTGAGCCCCGCGATAACCCCGGAAAGCGACGGTTTATCCGTCGTTTCCGAACCGCCTTTTCCGAACAGCAGGAACGATCCGCCTATGGCGAGCGACACCATGCCCATTCCCTGCATGGCCCCCTGCCATCCCCAGAAAGCGTAGGCCGTTTCCGCGATAAGGGGCGACAGGATAAAACTGAGAGCCGGAGCCAGTTCGTGCACGGCAATGGCCCTGCTCCAGTCTTCCGGACGTACCAGACTGCGCAGCGTCGCCATGGCGGCCGTCAGATAAAAGCCGCCGAAAAGGCCGAGGATGGCAAAGAGGATACGCGCCTCACCAATGGTCGTCAGGCGCGACAGGAACAGCAAGGTAGCGCCGCAGCCCATGGCGGAAAAGCTGATGACCCGTCCGGGTTTGATCAACGCGGTGGCGAATCCCGAAAACAGGATGCCCACACAGAACCCGGAAGAAAGAAAAAGCAGAAGCGATGTCGACGTCACATGGTCGATACCCAGATCCTTTTCCATATGCACCAGAAGCGGGCCAAGAATGGCCCGGTCCGTGTAGTTGCTGAAAAAGACCAGGGACACAAAAAGCACCGGAAGAAGCGACCGGTAAAAAGAGCCGTTGTCGCGGTCTGGCGCGCTGTGCACTGGATCGCTCATACCACCCATCCTTCCTTGCCGAAGCCGGAAATTATTCGCGTGTCCAGACGACTTCCGTCGCGTCATCGTCGTCGCTGTCGTCTTCACGTTCCAGTTCACGTACCCTGATCAGCGGGTCGTTCATGGCCAGTTCGCGCTGCAACGCCCACATGGCGTCCACCAGTTCATCCACCCCTTCGCCCGTCAACGCGGAAATGAAGAAGATATCCCGCCCTTCCTCTTCAGCCAGAGCACGCACTTCTTCCACCCGTTCCGGGGAGGCCAAATCGATCTTGTTGATAACTTCAATTTGCCGCCGCTCCGCGAGCGCTTCGTCAAACAGCTCCAGTTCCGTATTGATCATGTCAAACCCGGCAAAGGGGTCGTCTTCGTTCACATCTTCAATGCTCAACAGGTGCAGCAGAAAACGGGTGCGTTCCACATGCCGCAAAAAACGGTGCCCCAGTCCGGCCCCGCTGGCAGCGCCTTCAATCAGGCCGGGGATATCCGCGATGACCATGCGCCGGTCATAATCCCCGTCATCCAGCATGACGCCCAGATTGGGTATGATTGTGGTGAAAGGATAGGCCGCGATTTTCGGCTTGGCTGCGGAAACCTTGCTGATAAAGGTCGATTTTCCCGCGTTGGGCAAGCCCAGCAAGCCGCAGTCGGCAAGAATCTTGAGTTCAAGGCGCAGCGTTCTGGCTTCGCCCTCTTCTCCCGGTTGGGAAAAGCGCGGGGCACGCATGGTCGAACTCTTGAAGAATTCGTTCCCCTTACCGCCCCGTCCGCCCATGGCGACCACGATTTCCGCGTCCGGGTCCGAAAGGTCGGCAAAGGGTCTTTCCCCTTCTTCCGTCACCTCATACAGCTGGGTGCCGAGCGGCAGTTCCACGACAAGGTCTTTGCCGTTTCTGCCGTGGCGCTGGCTGCCTTCGCCGGGTCTGCCGTTTTCCGCCTCGTACAGGCGTTTCAGCCGAAAGTCATAGAGCGACAGCAGTTTGGACGTGCC